>JANYDM010000153.1 GCA_025363575.1 Betaproteobacteria bacterium
CCCCATTTGTCGAGCTCGGCCTGGAAGAACTTCGCGAAGTCGGCGCTGCTGCCGCCGGCGGCTTCCATCCCCAGTCCCAGAAAACGCTCCTGCACTTCGCGCTGTCCTAGTATCGTATTGATGTCGGCGTTGAGTGTTGCAACGACTTCGCGCGGCGTGCGCGCGGGCACGAACATGCCGTACCAGATCGTGATGTCGAAGCCGGTAAGGCCGGTTTCATTGAGCAGCGGAATGTCGCCGGCCACTTTCGAGCGGCGCGTGCCGCTGATGCCGAGCGCTTTGACTTTGTGTGCGTTGAGCAGCGGCAGCGCGGCGGGGATGCCCGGCATATAGAACGTGACTTGTCCTGCGGCAAGATCCGCGAGCGCCTGCGGCGAGCCTTTATACGGCACATGCACGACGTCGATCTTTGCCACTGACTTGAAGAGCTCGGCGGCCATGTGATCCGCGCTGCCGGTGCCGGACGACGCGAAGTTAATTGCGCCGGGCCGTGCGCGCGCGAGTTTAATGAGGTCCTGCACCGATTTCACCGGCAACGATGAAGGCACGACCAGCACATAAGGCGTCGTGCTGAGCTGAACGAGCGGTGCGAGATCAGTGCGTGCGTTGAACGGCAGGTTGCGCGCCAGCACCGTGCTGACGGCGAGGCCGTTGTTGGCCGTCAACAATGTATAGCCGTCCGGCGCGGCCCTGGCGACCAGCTCGGTCGCAATGTTGCCGGTGGCGCCGGCTCGATTTTCAACCAGCACCGGCTGGTGCCAGTGATCGTTCAGTTTCTGCGCGACTATGCGCGCCACGATGTCGATAGTACTGCCGGCGGGGAAGCCGACTTCGATGCGAACGGACTTCTGCGGAAAGTTCTGGGCATGCACGGCCCCCGCAGCGAAGACGCAGCCGGCCGCTATGCAGCTGCCCAGCAATTCGGCCCACTTAGTCACGAACATTCTCCTCAATTAGCGTGGTCAAAGTATCTGCGGGATCGTACGTTGTCGTCAATCCGCCCGCTCGACCGAAGGATTAGAATCAGGGTGAGCGCTGGCGGTCGACGGCCGGGTGCGGACAGACCGAAGCATGTGCACGATTCATAACCGGGAGACAAAGATGGCCAGACTTAAATCAATTACCAGCCCCGACGATGTCGCGCCGAAGGACAGAGGCGTCGCCGAAAAAGTCGTCAAGAGCCGCGGCGCGATCCAGGGGCCTTTCACCATGTTGCTGCATTGCCCGGCGCTGGCTGAGCACATGGTGAACATCGGCGGCTACGTCCGCTTCGAGGGCTCGCTCGACAAGCGGGTCCGGGTGCTGGCGGCGATGGTCGTCGCGCGCGAGTTCGATGCGCTGTACGTGTGGGGCGCGCAGACCGGATCGGCGCGCCGGCAAAGCGTCCCCGAGGCGACTATAACCGCGATACGTGAAAATCATTCGCGAGGAATCCAGCCGGAGGACGCGCAGATTGTGGATTTCACGCGCACGCTGATTCGCAAGCATCGCGTGGACGACGCGACGGCGCAAGCGTTGCAGAAGCGCTTCGGCGACGAGCAGTTCATCGAGCTCGGCGGCACCATCGGCTATTACAGCATGCTCTCGATGATGGCGAACGCGTGCGAGCTGGAAGCCGGGCCGGGCGCCGAGGTCCTGCAGATGTAGCGGGACGCATGACGGCGAATTTCCGCGCGTTGTTTACTCGAACTTCACGCCGGACGTTTTCGCCACTTTGCCCCATTTCGCAATCTCGTTGCGTATGTAAATGCGCATCTGCTCCGGCGTGCCGTCCAGCGGCTCCGCGCCTTGCGCCATCAACTTCGCGCGCACATCGGGGCCCTGCACGACGCTCACAATCGTTGTATTGAGCTGGCTGATAATCGCGCGCGGCGTTTTGGCGGGCGCCATCATTCCGTACCATGTGCCCGATTCGAAACCCGCCACGCCCGATTCCGCGAAGGTCGGCAGATCGGGTGCTATCGTGCTGCGTTTGGCCGTCGTGATCGCGATGGCGCGCAGCCGTCCGCTGCGCACGTTGGGCATGACGGTCAGGGTATTGCCTATCGTCATCGACACGCTGCCGCCGATCGCGTCAGTTACCGCCGGCACCATGCCTTTATAGGGCACGTGCAGGATGTCGACGCCCGCCAGCATCTTGAAAAGCTCGAATGCCAGATGCGGCGAGCTGCCGGTGCCGGGCGTGGCATAGGTGAGCTGACCCGGTTTCGACTTCGCCAACGCGATCAGTTCTTGCAACGATCTCACGGGTTGAGCGGGATTGACGGCGAGTACGAACGGCGACGTCGCGATCATCGCGACCGGCTCGAAATCGCGATTGAGGTCGTACGAAATCTTGCTGAAGATGGTCTGGCTGATCGCGGATGCCGCCGTCGCGCTCAACAGGGTGTAGCCATCCGGTGCGGCGTGCGCGGCGAGCTCGACGCCGATGTTGCCGGCCGCGCCCGGGCGGTTGTCGATAATGAACTGCTGGCCGAGGAGTTTCGCCAGTTCTGCCGTGACCAGCCGTGTCGCGATGTCGACGCCCGCGCCGGGCGGGAAGTTGACCACCACGCGCACGGGCCGGGTTGGATAGGTTTGTGCGAGAGCGCTGCACGCCAGCAGCACGCCGGCTGCGGCGATGAGGTTGAAAGGTCGGCGCATGTTCCCTGTTCGCGATGCTACGAAGCAAGGAGTCGGTTGCAGGCGTAGATCAAGAGCCCGACCAGCCCGCCGACCAGCGTTCCGTTGATGCGGATGTACTGCAGGTCGCGGCCGATGTTGAGCTCGAGTTGCTGCACCATGTGGCGATCGTCCCACGCGCCAACCTGATCGGCAATGAACCTGCCGACCTTGCCGCGGTTTTGCTCCACGAGGGGCTTGACGAGCGCCTGGATTTTCTCGTTGATCCAGGCCTGCATTTCAGCGTCGGCCTGCAATTTTGCGCCCATGTCCAGCACTGCGGCGGTGACCTGCGAGCGGATATGCGAATCGGTGCTTTGCAGATCGGCGCGCAGCCAGTCCCGCAGCTGCTGCCACAGCCCTGTCAAATAGGCGGCTACCTCGGGGCTGGCCAGGATCTGATCGCGAATCTGCTCGCCTTTGGCGCGGAACTGCGCATCGCTCTTCAGCTTGACGATGAAGTCTGCGACGATGCGGTCGAACTTGTGCCGCAGCGCGTGCTGTTCGTCTTCCGCGACCTCCTTCAGGAACTGCGCCAGTCCCACCACCAGCTTTCTCGCCACGTAATTGCCGACGACATTGTTATAGTTGATCGCCTGCATGAGCGAGTTCAAATTCTTCTCTATGAGTCCGGCCAGCATGGTGCGCGTCGTCTCGCGCCTCAGCATCGCGCGGGCCAGCCTGAGCGACTTGTGGAATATCTGCTGATGACGGCCGTTTTGCGTCAGCACGTCGAGCAGCTCGCCGCTCAGCCGCGAAAGGTCAGCAGTTTTCATGCGCGACACAATCGCTTCGTGCAGGAATCGCTGCACGCGCAGGTCTTCAACTGCATCGAGCCAGAACGCCATGCCTTTGGCGGCATAAGTGCCGAGCATGTCCGCGATATCGCGCTTGACGAGCCATTGCGCCAGGCGCGCGGCGGGGTCGAAGTCACGTATCCGTGAAAGTATCGTCTCGGTGCCGAGGAAATTGCTGGTGATGAACGAGCCGAGGTTTTGCGCGATACGGCCTTTGTTCGCCGGGATGATGGCCGTGTGCGGGATCGGGATGCCCATGGGATGACGGAACAGCGCGACCACCGCGAACCAGTCGGCGAGCGCGCCGACCATGGCGGCTTCGGCAAATGCAGCGACAACGGCGAGGCCCGGATAGCGGCGCTCGAAGGCGCGTGAGAGGAGATAAACCGCAGTGACCAGCACGAACAGCGAGGTGGCGGTCCACTTCGTCCGCGTGAGGGCCTGTTGCTTGTCGAGCGGGCTGTCGTAGAGAGTGTCCATGGTGTTGCCGTCCTTGTGCAATGGCGTGCCTCGCGCAGGCGCGCGTGTCGGTAGCGGCGGCCGGCGCCGGACAATTCCTGCGCGCCGAAGCGCTACAGGCGGCCGAGCGTTTGCGCGAGTTCGCGCGCGCTGTGCCGTTCGATGTCGAGCACGATGTCGCGGATTTCGCGGGCACGCGCCGGGGTTGTTACGAGTTCCGCGTTTTCGAGAAACTTCGCGCCTATCTCATCGCCGCTCAGCGCCCGTTCGCCGGCGCCGCGGTTGATCTTGTCGACGTGCCTGAACGTCTTGCCGTTTTTCAGCGTTATCACCGCGCCGCCGGAGAAATATTCCGGGTACAGCGAATCGGGGTCGGCCTCGTACGCGACGCGTGCCGCGAGCGCGAGTATGGCCGGATCGTTCAGCGCGTCGTCTTCCAGCTCCGCAAAGCCGCAGCGGCCGCGCACGAGCGCTGCCGCCAGCGTGTAGTAGACGCTGAACTTCGCGATGTAATCGCTGGCGGGCTTGCGCCTCAAATCCGGGTTTTCGCACACACTGTGGAAGACCGCGGGATGCAGCAGCGCACGGACTTCCGCGATGTCGTCCGGCTTGAACTGATGTTGCTGTTTCAGCGCGAGCACCGAGTCGATGCAGGCGTGCAGCATATGGCAGACCGGGTAGGGCTTGATCGCCACTTCCTCCGCGCGCCACGTCGTGCCGAGCCCTTCGACCAGTGCGTCGGGCCGGATGAGAGCGAGATGCGTGCCGGCGTGACTGCGGAACAGGCCATCCTGGCCTTCGTAGATTTTGCGCGTGCCGATGAAACCGCTGCGCGCGAGGCTGGCGGCGGTGATCGCGCCGGCGCCGGCCCAGCCGGGATGGAAACGCTTGTTCCACGCGCCATCGGCGCGATGTTCGGCGAGTGCGGACGCAGTACTGCCGGCGAGACCTTGCGCGTAGACGAGCTGCTCCGCGTTGAGCCGCAGCAGATGGCCGGCGGCGAGCGCGCATCCCATGTGCCCGGCCACGCCGGTGGTGTGATAACCCGCTTTGAGCAGCGCACCGTTGGTAGCGGCGCCGACACGCGTGGAAATTTCCACTGCGAGGAGATACGCCGTGAGCAGCTCCTTGCCGCTGCGGTCGAGAAACTCCGCCAGGCCAAGCGCGCATGGGAACGCTGACGAGCTCGGATGCACCGGGCCGCCCGGATGCGTATCGTCGTAATCGAGGCCGTGCGCGAGGATGCCGTTCATGATCACGGCGTCCTTCAGCGGCAGTTTCGCGCCCATACCGACTACCGTGCCCGAGCCGCTATCGGCCAGCGCCGTGAGTCCGCTCAGCGCGCGCTGCGCGAACTCGAATTTCGTCGCCGCCAGCGCAGTGCCGACGACGTCGAGGATGTGAAAGCGCGCGAAGTCGCGCAGGCGCTGCGGCAGCGCTGCGTAATCAACGCCTGCGGCGAATTCGGCAATCGTGCGCGAAAGCGAAGCAGCGGGGGCGGCTTCGGCGGATGCGTTGTTTACGGCGAGTTCGAGTTTCATGGCGGAGAGCCCGGTCGAGCGGAGTTTCAACTTTACACCAATCGTCAGCACGGATCTGATGTCTGCCGCACGAACCGCGGAAGCGCGTAGAATTATTAGTCGTCAGCAGCGGGAGGAAGATCATGTGTAAATTTTTCATGGCGGTTCTGGCGTTCGCCCTTGCCGGCTGCGGCGTCGAGACCGCGACTACTGCGGCGACCGGCGCTGCGATCAAGAAGCAGGAAGTCGAAGAAGGCAAAAAGACCATGGAGCAGTCGCGGGCGCGCGTAAACCAGGCCATGGATCAAGTGCAGCAGCGCGCGGACAAAGACGCGGAAAAGCAGTAACGCGCGTCAGTCGTTAGATGGATTCGAGCAGGAGCGCCGCATGAACATCACGATTTCGCCGGTCTTTGCCGATTTCGCCGCCGAGATCGGCGACGTGGATCTTGGGCAACCGCTGGCAGCGGAGGATTTTGCGGCCATTCAGCAGGCGTTCTGGCGCTACTCGGTGCTGATATTTTCCGGGCAGCAATTGACGGCCGGCCAGCACCTCGCGTTCAGCGAGCGCTGGGGCCCGGTGGAGCGCGAGCGCACGCTCGATCCGAAGGCGACGCCGACGCGCTACACAGGCAGCTTCGCCGACATCTCGAACCTCAATGCGGAAGGCAAGATCTGGGGCGAGACCAGCCGCCAGCGCATGTACAAGGCCGGCAACAAGCTATGGCATACCGACAGCTCGTTCAAATATCTGCCGAGCCTGTGCTCGCTTTTGTATTCCACCACCGTGGCGCCTGTCGGCGGCTTTACCCAGTTCGCGGACCAGCGCGCCGCGTACGATGCGCTGCCGGATGCGATGAAGAAAAAGCTCGACGGCCTCGTCGCCGAGCATTGCATCGCGCATTCGCGGCTGCGCAGCGGCTTCACCGAATTCAACGAGGACGAAAAGCGGCGCCTGCCGCCGGTGCCGCAGATGCTGGTGCGCACGATTCCGCAGAACCGCCGCAAATCCCTGTATGTGGCGTCGCACGCAGGCAGTATCTTCGGCATGCCCGGGGCGGAAGGGCGCGCGCTCATCGACGAGTTGATCGCGCATACGACGCAGCGCCAGTTCGTTTATACGCACCGCTGGCGGCCGAACGAGCTGGTGATGTGGGATAACCGCTGCACCATGCACCGCGGAACTGACTACGACGACTTGCGCTGGGTACGCGACATGCGGCGCGTGACGATCAGCGACGCCGCGAACTCCTGCGAGCAGGAAGGCGTGGCGCTGCCCGCGGAAGCTGTCGCCAGGCGCGCTGCTCAGCGCGTCGCCTGATCGTTACTCCGGCCGCACACCGGCGGCTTTGATCACACGGCCCCAGCGCTCGATCTCGGCCTTGATGTAAGCGTCGAATTCCTCCGGCGTGCTGCCGAGCGGCTCCACGCCTTCTTCGCTGAAGCGTTTCTTCACGTCGGGACGCTGCAATATTTTCAGCAGCCCGGTATTCAGCCTGACGACAATTTCGCGTGGTGTTTTTGCGGGCGCGAGCGGACCGAACCACGTCGACGATTCGTAGCCGGGAACGCCCGCTTCGGCTATGGTGGGCAAATCGGGCATCATCGCCAGACGTTTAGTCGAACCGACCGCAAGTCCGCGCAGCCGGCCGGACTGCACGAAAGGATAAAGCGGCGGCACGCCGGTGATCGTGAGCTGGGTCTGGCCCGCGATCAAGTCCGTCACGAGCGGCCCTGTACCTTTGTACGGGATGGCCGTGATATTCGTCCTGGTCAGCAGCTTGAAATATTCCGTGGCCAGATGCGACGCACTGCCGTTGCCGGACGAACCATAGTTGAGCCTGCCCGGCCGCGCTCTGGCCAGAGCAATGAGCTCTCTTACCGATTTCGCCGGCAGCGCCGGATGCACGACGAGCATGTTGGGCACCGACGCGAACAGCACGATGGGCGCAAAGTCCCTGACCGGATCGTACGGCAGCTGCTGATAAAGCGAGGGGCCGAAGCCGAATGTGCCCACGTGCCCGAAAATCAGCGTGTAGCCGTCGGGCGTGGATTTGGCAACGTACTCGACACCTATGTTGCCGCCAGCGCCAGCGCGGTTTTCGACGATGACCTGCTGGCCGAGCGTCTCTTCGAGCTTTTTCGCCATGATGCGCGCGATGAGGTCAGTGCTGCCGCCCGGCACGAACGGGACGACGAGACGCACGGGCTTCGTGGGGTACGCGCCTTGCCCCATCGCGAGAGTATTCAATGCGGCTAATGTGGCGGCAGCCAGCATGCGGGTAGAGCGCATCGTTACTTTCTTCTGACTGCGGCAAAGAGCTTGAGTTTAAGCGCACCGGCATGCGCCTGTCACAGCGCGTATCGCGGGCTTGTATAATTCTTCGACAAAACCACGCCGAGGGAGTGAGCCATGAATGCCCCGCTGAGAAATGCCATCGCGCCCGTGCGCGGCACGGTGAGCGCCGCTGAATGGGAGGCGCGCGTCAACCTGGCCGCGTGCTACCGACTGATGCACATGTACGGCATGTCGGAAATGATTTCGAACCACATTACCGCGCGCGTTCCCGATGCGCCCGAACATTTTCTCGTTAATCCGTACGGCATGCTCTACAACCACGTCACCGCGTCATGCCTGATCAAGCTCGACGTCGAAGGCAACGTGCTGCTCAATCCGAATTCGGAGATCGGCGCGAGTCGCACCGGCTTCGTGATCCATGGCTGTATCCACGCCGCGCGCCAAGACGTCGACTGCATCATCCACACGCACACGCTGTCGGGCATGGCGGTGTCGGCGATGAAATGCGGCCTGCTGCCGATCGCGCAGATTTCGATGCGCTGGTCAAAAGGCGTGTCGTATCACGACTACGAGAGCATAGCGACCGACCTCGACGAGCAGCAGCGGCTGGTGAAAGACCTCGGCGAGAATAACGCGATGATCATGCGCAACCACGGTCTGCTTACCTGCGGCGTAAGCATCGCCGAATGCTTCAATGCAATGTTCTGGCTGAAGCGCGCGTGCGACCTGCAGGTGATGATGATGTCGTGCCACACCGAGATGGTCACGCCGTCGCAGGAGATCATCGACAAGACGTGGCTCTCGTACCAGCCGGGCGTGCGCCGCTACTTTGGCGTGCTCGAGTGGCCGGCACTGCTGCAGGAACTGGACCGGATCGATCCTTCTTACCGCGAGTAGCGCGGCGCGGGGACTACGCCGGCCAGATTCGCTGCGCGAGGTTGGGCGAGCCGGGCGCGTGCACGAGCTGGCGCACGACGCGGTCGCTCCACGCTTCCTGCTCGGGGTGCGGGCTTTCGTGATCGATGAAGTTATCGTTGCGCGCGGCGGCCGACACGAATTCGTAAAGTATCGCGTGCTTGGCCCAGCCGGCGACTGACGCGTATTTGCGCACGCGCACGCAGCCCGGCAGTTTTTCCATGCACGGCATGCGCCACGTTGCGTACCAGGACGCGAGCTCGTCTTCGTCCTGCCCCGCGCCGGGATTGAAGCTGCCGATCTGGATGCAGGGGCTCAATTCGATCTTGTCCAGCGGTTGGGTCGCCGCGGGCCCGTGGATGCGAGCCTCCTCGGCCATGATGTTGGCGCGAGCTGCAAGGCGCATCGCGAGCATCTTGCGGTCGGCCGCCGGCATCTGCGCGTGGAATTCAGACGGCGCAGGGCGCACGAATGCATGCGCGTCGCTGCCGCCGAACAGCAGTATGTAGCGGTCGCCCACGGGTACCGCGTTGCTCTTCACGTTGGAAAGGCGGCCTTTGGCGCCCGAGAGCTTGACGTTGTCGAGCGAGGCGTAATGCGCAGCCCAAGTGAAGCCCGGGCGCGCGAGCTGCTGCGGGATGTACGTGCCGTGCAGCCATTCGAGGTACGAGTCGCGGCCCTTGTCGGGCAGGTTGTACCAGGTGATCCAGATTCCGCTGTCCAAAATGCGTCTCCCGCCGTTTGTTGTGTTTCGAGTTGTGTGCGCGATTGTATAATGAAAAATCGCGACGGCCACCGGCGCGGGAGGAGAAAGATGAGCAGGAACACCCTGAGCAGGATGCCGGTAGGTATCGTGCTGGCCCTGGCCGCCGCAATGGCATGCGCGCAGGAATATCCGGCGCGGCCGGTCCGGCTGCTGACGCCCGTGGTCGCGGGCGGCGGGCTCGACTTCATTGCGCGTTTGATCGCACCGGGGCTCAGCGAAAATCTCGGCAAATCCGTCGTCGTCGACAACCGACCCGGCGCGAGCGGCGCCATCGCCATGGAAATCACCGCGCGCGCGGCACCCGACGGCTATACGCTTGCCATCTTCAGCGTGAGCCAGATCATCTATGCTGAAATGAACAAAGCCAGCTACGACATGTTCCGCGATTTCGCGCCCGTCTCGCAAGTCGCCGCCGCGCCTTATGTATTGGCGGTGTCGCCGCAACTGCCCGTGAAATCGGTGAGCGAGCTCATCGCGTATGCGAAAGCGAACAGCGGCAAGGTTACCTATGCATCCGCCGGCGTCGCGACGCTGCAGCAGCTCGCGTGCGAACTCTTTGCATCCACCGCCGGCATCAAATTGATCCACGTGCCGTATAAAGGCGTCGCCGCGGCCTTCCCCGACCTGATCGGGGGGCGCACGCACATGACGATCTCCAGCGTCGCGGCGCTTGCAACGCTGCTCCGCTCGAACCATTTGCGCGCGCTCGCGGTGACGACGACGCAGCGCACGGCGATGCTGCCCGAGGTGCCGACCATGATTGAGGCCGGCATGCCGGGCTTCGTTGTCTCGCAGTGGCACGGCATCGCGGCGCCCGCCGGCACGCAACGCGCAGTGATAGCGCGCCTGCAGCGGGCCATCGTGTACAGCCTGCAGCAACCCGATGTTCTTGCGCGCCTCGCTGCTGATGGCTCCGAGCCTGTCGGCAGCACGGCGCAACAATTCACCGCGCACATGGCGGCGGAGCGCGAAAAATGGCTGCGCGCGATCCGGCAGGCCGGTATTAGCATGCAGTAGAATAAAAAAAATATTTCGCTTGTCATCGGAGAGGCACACGTGAACGAATTGTTATTGTTGACCCCGGGCCCCGTGCAGGTGCCGCGCGAAGTGCTGGAAGCAGGTGCCACGCCGATGGCGCATCACAACGCGGCAGAATTTCAAACCGTTTTCAAAGCGATGCTCGAAGGGCTGCGCCCCATCTTCGGCTGCGACGGTCCCATACTCGTGCAGAATTCGTCAGGCCGCGGCGCCATGGAAGCGTCGCTGACCAATCTCTTCAGCCCGGGCGATGCGGTGGCGATGATGGTGAACGGTCGCTTCGGCCTGCGCTTTGCGAACATCGCGCGCGACATGGGCCTGGTCGTGCATCCGGTGGGTCCGGACTGGGGCTATGCAGTACCCGAGAGCGCAGTCGTGGAGACGCTCACGCAGCATCCCGGGATCAAAGGCCTGATCGGCTCGATGTGCGAGACCGGCACCGGCGTTATGAACGACCTCGACATGATCGGTCGCATGGGCAAGCGCTTCAACATCATCACCGTGGTCGACGGCGTGTCGGCCGTGGCCGGAATGCCGGTGCGCATGGCCGAGCGCAACATCGACGTGTGTTTCTCGGGAATTCAGAAATGTTTCATGGCCCCGCCGGGGCTCGCGCTCGTTGCCACCAGCAGCCGTGTATGGGATGCGATCCGCGGCAGCAAACATTACCGGCATTATTTCAACTGGGTGAAGATGCGCGAATGGATAGAGGCGCCCAAGGCGCGCATGATGGGCACGCCGCCCGAGTCGTTGATACGCAGCCTGGCGCGTGCGGTCGCGATGATGCATGAAGAAGGTCTGCCCAACGTCTACGCGCGCCACGCGCTGCTGGCCGAAGGCTTTCAAGCTTTTGTGCACGTCGCCGGTTGCGAGCTCGTGGCCAAAGAGCCGCAATACCGCTCGCACACCGTGTCGGCAATGCTGCTTCCCGCCGGCATTAAGACCAGCGACGTCGTACAGCGCGTGTTAAAAAACGACAACGTCCGGATTGCGAGCGGCCAGGACAGCCTGAAAGACACCGCGGTCCGTATTGGACATATGGGGCCCGTCCGCCCGGATATGCTGATGCGCGGCATCCGGGCATTGGCGCAGGCACTCTCCGAGCTTGGCATGGACGCGAAGCTCGCGCAGGCCGGCGTCGATGCCGGCGCGCGCGTGCTCGAGCATGGCGCGAAAGCCGCGGCTTGATAGGCGCGCGCATTTCAGGCACCCGCCGCGCGGGAGCGACGCTTTCTATAGTGAACAGAGAACGACTATGAGCAAATATTTACACGAGCACATCGCTGCTGTTCTTGCCTGCGCGCTGCCCGCGCTGGGCATTGCCGCGCAGCCAGCGGCCGATACCTATCCATCGCGTCCTATCCGCATCGTCGTGCCGTCGCCGCCCGGCGGCGGCAACGACATCATGGCGCGCATAGGCGCGCAGCGCCTGAGCGAAGCGTGGTCGCGGCCGGTGATCGTCGACAACCGGCCGGGCGCCGGCGGCGCGATCGCGTTCGAGATGATTGCGCACGCGGAGCCCGACGGCTATACGCTGCTGCTCGGCAGCACCAACCTGACCGTGCTGCCCGACATCACCACCGTCAACTACGATCCGCTCAGGGATTTCGCGCCGGTGTCGCTGATGACGACTGCGATGAATATCCTGCTCGTGCATCCGGGAGTGCCCGCCAATTCCGTCAAGGAACTCATCGCGCTCGCGAAAGCAAAACCGGGCCAGCTCCTGTATGCGTCGTCGAGCGTCGCAACGTCATCGCATCTCGCCGCTGAAATGTTCTGCATGCAGGCGGGCATCAAGATGGTCCACGTGCCGTACAAGGGCGCGGGCCCGGCACTGACCGAGCTTATGGGCGGGCAGGTGCAAAGCTTGTTTGCCAACCCTGCCGCGTCGATTGCGCATGTGCGCTCGGGCAAGCTGCGCGCGCTGGCGGTCTCAGGCGATAAACGCTCGGTCATCATGCCGGAGGTGCCGACTGTCGCGGAAGCGGCGCTCCCCGGATTCGAGGCAAGCACGTGGTGGGGAATACTCGCGCCGGCGCGCACGCCTGAGGCGTTGATCGCAAAGCTCAACAGCGAGCTCGCGCGTTCGCTTCTGGAACCCGACGCGCAAAGGCGCATCGCGGCGTTGGGCGCCGACATTGTAGGCGGCCCGCCGAAGAAGCTGGCCGATCACTTGCGCGCGGAAATCCCCAAATGGCGCGTCGTGGTGCGCGCCGGCAATATCAGGCTATAGCGCTCCCGCGGCGCGCTCAATTTACAACTGCTGCGCGCTGAACGTATCGCACTGTTTGACGTCGCCGGTATCGAGACCGCGCCGCAGCCAGCGCGTGCGCTGAGCCGAGCTGCCGTGCGTGAACGATTCGGGCACGACCGCGCCGCGGCTTTGCCGCTGCAGCGTATCGTCGCCGATGGCGGCCGCCGCGTTCAGCGCGCCTTCGATGTCACCCGGGTCGAGAAAATGCTTGCTCTGCTCAGTGCGGTTTGCCCATACGCCGGCGAAGCAATCGGCCTGCAGCTCGAGACGCACCGAGAGCGCATTGGCGGTCGCCTGAGACGCGCGGCTGCGCTTGCTTTCGAGCTGGTCTGTTATGCCGAGCAGTTTCTGCACGTGGTGGCCGACTTCATGCGCGATCACGTAGGCCTGCGCGAAATCGGCGGTCACATGAAAGCGGTCGCGCATCAATTGGTAGAAATGCAGATCGATGTAGACCTTGCGGTCCCCCGGGCAATAGAACGGGCCGGCGGCGGCCTGGCCCATGCCGCACGCGGTCGGATAAGAGCCCGTAAACAACACGAGCTTCGGCGGCGAATAACGGCCGCCCGACGCGGTGAAAATCGTCGCCCAGGTGTCTTCCGTCGACTTCAGAACGCGCGCTACGAACACCGCCTTTTCGTCGGTCGGGTGCTGCGCGGGTTGCCCGGATTCATGCACGGGCGCCTGCACAACGGTATTGTTGCCTTCGAGCAGTCCCAGTATCACGCCCGGATCGATGCCGAACACGTACGAGCCGATGAGCGCGACGACGATGGCGCCGACCCCCAGCCCGCCGCCGATCGGCAGGCCGCCGCCGCTGCTGCCGCGCACGTCTTCTACATTGTCGCTTTCGGGTCCGTCGAGGCGCATGGCAGGCTTCCTGTGATTAACGCGGGGCTTATCGGAGTCTGACAGTATAGTCCCGCGCGCGTTGCACGAAAGTGAATGCGGCCGCGCAAATGTGCGTACCGCGACGCTTTGTTATTATCCGTACAGACGCCGCCATGAATACCGCATATGCACATCCCGTGGATAATGGTAGCGGCGGGTAGCGGCGAGGAGGTTAGATTGACAGCACGCTGGATAATTCTTTTGGGGATACTGATGACCGCTACCGCACTCACGGCAGGCGCCGCGCCCGAAGACCGCAACGTTACGGTCAACGGCCTGCGCATTCACTATCTTGACTGGGGCACCCCCGGCAAGCAGCCGCTGATACTGCTGCATGGCATTGCGCGCGTTGCGCACACGTTCGACCATCTCGCGCCGCACTTTACCGCCAACTATCATGTCATCGCGATCGACATGCGCGGCCACGGCGATTCCGCGTGGGACGGGGCAGGCGGCTACGTGGTCGAAGACTACGTCAAAGACATCGAAGCGCTGATCGCGCAGCTCAAATTGCGCAACATCGTGCTGTGGGGCAATTCGACGGGCGGACGCGTAGCGCAGATGGTAGCCGGCCTGCATCCCGAGCTCGTATCGTCAGTCATCGTCGAGGACGTCGGCCCCGAGCGCCCGCGCGAAGTTTCGAACCGGCGCGCCGACCGCATGGCCAAGGAGACCGACGGCTGGGCGACGATCGACGATTTGTACGCGCAGGCACAACGCGAAAATCCACGCACGCCGGAGGCCGTGCTGCGGCCGTTTGTGCAGCACGCGTCCAAGCCGCGCGCCGACGGCCGCATCGTGTGGAAGCGCGATCCGGCGATATTGAATGGATTTGTGCCGACAGAGCTTTGGGCCACGGTGCGCAGGATCAAGGCGCCGCTCATCTACATACTCGGCGGTGCGAGCAACATCGTGCCCGCTCTCACGCAAATGGATATCCGGCGCGAGCTGCCGCAAGCGGAAATTGTCATGCTGCCGGGGCTCGGCCACTATCCCAGCGACGAGAAACCGGCGGATTTTCTGGCCGTGGTCGATCGCTTTCTGGCGGAAACGGCCGCGCGCAAGTAGGACGGGCGCGCAAAAAAATCCCCCGGGGGATACCCGGGGGCAAGGGGGGGCACTGCTGAATGGTTAAGACTGTTTAGCGGTGGCCGCGGCCGAACGATCCGCCGCCAGTCCTTCCCGCCATTGCGTAGTTGGTGCGGGCGGAAGAGCCGCCAAAGCTACGGTTTGAAGAACCAGCGGACGAACCGCCGGTCGACGTGCTCGTCGTCGTGGTGCCGGTCGAGCCGCGATTCCAGGAGCCGTTGTTGCTCGATCCGGTCGTCGTTGTGCCGGTCGACGTGCCCTGGCCCGTGTGCGAGCCGTTCCAGCCGCCATGCGAAGTCGTCCCGCCGGTGGTGGTGCCGCCCGTCGTTCCGCCGGTCGTCGTGCCACCGGTCGTGCCGCCGGTCGAGCCATGATTCCAGCCGCCGTTGTTCGAGCCGCCGTTGTTCCAGCGGTTGTCGTTCGACGCGGTGTGGTTCCACTGACGGTCGTTGCCGCGTCCGTCGCCGAAGCGATGATCGCCGCGGTCGGCAAAGCGGTCGTTCCCGCGTCCGTCGCCGAAGCGATGATCGCCGCGGTCGCCAAACCGGTCGCCACGGTCGTTGCGGAAATCGCCGCGCTGGTCGTGGCGCATATCGCGGTAGTCGCGGTTGCGTTCGGCCACGTCGCGGTTCAGTTCGCGGCGGTCGTGATTGATCTCCATATTGTCATGCCGCAATTCGGCACGTTCCTGCGCAACACGGCCCGAGTCGCCCCTGGCCTCGGCTGCACGCAGTTGGCGCATGTCCTGTGCCCGCTCGCGATAGTCGCCCGCGAGTTCGCGGCGGTCGCCGGAGATTTCGCGGTTGTCATGGCTCAGCTCTGCACGATCACTGCGGTAGTCACTAGAAAACTGCTGCGCGAAGGCGACAGGTGCCGACACCGCGCATGCTGCACCGACTGCCAGGGCAAGCAAAGTTTTGCGGAACATAAATTCTCCTTGGATCTACGGTGGGGCACATGCCATCACCTGTGGGAGAACATTACGACCGCGCGCCCGGGAGTTCGCGGTGTTTTACATTGAATTACCCCCGTTTACACATCCTTACATTTGGGCCGCGGGGCCGGATGTAAGCAATTGTTACGGGTGTGATCCGCAACACAATGTTACTTCTGAAAAATGGAATTTTTGCGACCGGACACCAATCCTATGAACAAGCGGTAAACGTACAAAGATGCAGCACATTGGTTGTTGTCAGCAAGCGTCTTTGACGGCACCGGATACTTAAAGAAGGAGACTGATCATGAAAACGACCTCTAAAGCATTGCTTGCCGGCGTACTACTTGCGGCTTCGGCCGCGCCGATGGTTGCCGAAGCGTCGGTGAATTTCGACGTCAATGTCGGCGTGCCCGGCTATTCCTACTACTCGCCGGCGCAGGCTTATTACCCGCCTGTGTACTATTCGGCGCCGCGCGCGTTTTACCGTGAACGCGACTGGCGCTGGGAACGGGACCACAGGTACTACGACCGTCGTTACGACCGCTTCGATCACCGCCGTCACTGGTAACAGCGGCGCGGAGGTTGCAGGGGATTTAACACCGGAACCTGCATAAGCAAGCACGCTTGCGCAGGTTCCGGCAACTAAGGGATGAGGAGAAGATCATGGTTGCTCGTGCGAGATGGGTTCTGAATGCGCTTCTGGTAATGGTCTTCTCGGTGTCCGTCGCCTGTGCGCAAAGCGCGCCGGCCCGCCAGCCATTTGCGCAGCAGGAGCTCGACCAGATACTGGCGCCGATCGCGCTCTATCCCGATGCGCTGCTGTCGCAGATCCTGATGGCGGCGACCTACCCGGGTGAAATCGTCGAAGCCGCGCGCTGGTCGCGCGACAACCCCGACCTCAACGGCGATCGCGCGGTGCGCGAGGCGGATCGCATCGATTGGGACCCCAGCGTCAAATCGCTCGTCGCATTCCCGCAGATCCTCGACATGATGGACGCGAAGATGAATTGGACCGAAGACCTCGGCGACGCATTCCTCGATCAGCAGGCGCAGGTGATGGACACTGTCCAGTATCTGCGGCGGCAGGCCTACGAAGCGGGCAACCTCTCGTCGAACGATCAGTTTCGCGTCGACTCGCAGGACTCCAACTTTGTCATCAGCTATTCGAATCCGGAATATGCTTACGTCCCGTACTACGATCCGCTGGTTGTTTATGGCACGTGGTGGTGGCCGGCGTACCGGCCGGTGTACTGGGCGCCATGGGCCGGCTATCGCGTGCGGCCCGGCTATGCGCACGGCTACGCGTGGGGTCCCTCGATCCGGCTGTCGAGAGAATTCTTCTTCGGTGCGCCGGACTGGCGCAGCCGCAGCGTGCATGTCGTCAACGTGAACACCTATTACTATCGGGCGCCGGGCGTGAACCGTGCTTTCGCTGCCGCCCCGGGCGTGTGGCAGC
Organism: Betaproteobacteria bacterium; assembly: GCA_025363575.1. The sequence goes on from JANYDM010000153.1 coordinate 17,082, forward strand.
ATGATGCGACGCGCCGCAATGACGTGACGGGCCGGGATTTCAATCGCGGGCGCAATGCTGCGGCAGTGCAGGGGCGCGGCGCAGCGAACGGCGCGCCGCTGATGGAAGGTCGCGGCGCAGAAAACAATGCGCGGATAGCGCACGACCGCGCTGCGGAAGACGGATCCCGCGGCCGCCGTGGTGCGGAAAACGCTGCATCACCGGTTGCGCGCAGCCAGTCCGTCCAGTCGTCCCGGACGCCGGATGTTGTGCGTAACGAGCAGCAGCGCAATGGCGTTTCGAACGGGCAAGACTCGCGTGAATTCGAAGGCCGCGGTGAGTACACGCGCCGCCCCGACAGTCGCAGCGACGCAGGCAACCGGACGTTCGATCGCGGCAATCGTCAGCAGATCACCGGCGGCATGAACGCGCCAGCCACTGCGCCGGCTCCTGCGGTAGCGCCTGTTGCAAACAACAGTGCTCACATGCGCAGCATGCCGGTGCCGACGAGCCCGCCGCCGCCTGTGGTGCGTGCGAGTAATCCCGCGCCCGCACTGGAAGCAAGCCGCCGCACGGAAAATCGTCCGGCGGGTGGACGCGAGCGCAGCGGGCAGCCCGCCGCCAACGCTGACAGCAACGGCGCGGCAGCACAGAGCAATGGACGCGGCAACATCGCGGATGGCGGCAACTTGCGGCATTTCCACTAGACGGTTCGCAAACAAATCTCCTGTTACTATCGACGCGCGCCAGCTGGCGCGCGTTTTTTTTGGAGATGTGCATGCCGGACAATCTTTACGCAGCCGCGCCCGACGTATTCGCGGCCGCTCACACCCGTCGTTCCATTCGCGCTTATATGCCTAAGCAGATCGCGCCGGAATTACTGCGTGAAATCGTGGCCATCGGCGCGCGCGCACCCAGCGGGTCGAACATCCAGCCGTGGAGCGTGCATGTGCTGACCGGCGCATCGCTGAAACGCCTGGGGACGGCGATGCAACAGGCGTTTCTCACGGGCGAGCCGGGCCACAAGCGCGACTACGACTATTACACCGATCCGATCGAAGAGCCTTATCTCGCGCGCCGGCGCCAATGCGGCTGGGGGCTTTACGGCACGCTCGGCATAGGCCGCGGCGACCGCGACAAATCACAGGCCTATCGCGCGACCAACTACAATTTCTTCGGCGCGCCTGCGGGCCTCATCTTCACGATAGACCGCAAGCTCGAGCGCGGCAGCTGGCTCGATTACGGCATGTTTCTGCAAACCATCATGCTGGCGGCCCGTGCGCGCGGACTGCACACCTGCGCCGAGGCGGCGATTGCAAGCTTTCCCGATATCGTGCGGCGCGAGCTCGGCATCGCGCACGACTGCATCGTCATCTGCGGCATGGCGATGGGCTACGCGGATGAAGATGCTATCGTCAATACGTTTCAGCCGCCGCGCATCGCGCTGGACGAATTCGCCGTGTTTCACGACTGAATTTGGCGCGTAATTTGCCGCTCCGGCGGCCGTGCACTACACTTCGCCGACCTGACTTTCGAACACAGAGAGAACCGCCATGGCCAACGCAAGCCTTTCATTCGATCATGTGCATGTCATCAGCAAAAACCCGGAAGCCGCCGCCGGCTGGTACGCCGATAAGCTTGGCGGCAAGATCGTCAAGAGCATGGTCACGCACAACGCGCCGCAAATCTACGTGTCGTTCGGCGAAGCGATGATCATCGTGCGCGGCCAGCGTCCCGGCGAGCAGGCTAAAGACAAATCGAACCTGGAGTGGGGTGCCGACCACTTCGGCTTCCAGGTCAAAGGCGATTTTGACGCGTTTTGCGCAGACCTGCGCGCGAAGGGCGTGAAGTTCAGCATGGAGCCGACCGAGATCAATCCCGCCACATCCATCGCGTTTGTCGACGCGCCCGATGGCGTCAGCGTGGAGCTGTTGAGCAGGAAGGCGGCGCCTTAGGGTGGGGTGGGGGGCAATTGCAAGCTAAGGCGATGAAACGCGCTACGCAGCGTAATGCATCACTGGTCGATCTTGATCCCTGAGGTCTTGATGACCTTGCCCCACTTCGCGGTTTCGTCTTTCATAAAAGCCGCGAGCTCATCGGGCGTCGATGACAGTGTATTTGCGCCCTGGCTCGCGAGCCTTTGCTTGAGATCGGCCGCATTGAGTGTCGTCACCAGCGCAGCATGCAGTTTGGCGACGATATCCTTCGGCGTCGCCGACGCGACGATTACCCCGTACCAGTTGTCGGCGTTGACTGACGGATAGCCCGCCTCCGCCATCGTCGGCACCTCAGGCAGCGTCGATGCGCGTTTTGCCGTGGCAATCGCGAGCCCGCGCAGCTTGCCGCCCTGCACGTGCGGCAGCAGTACGGGAACGTCGAGGATAGAAGCCTGCACATGTCCGCCGAGTAGATCAATTACGGCGGGCGCTGCCCCTTTATAGGGCACATGGAGGACATCTATGCCTGCCGCAATCTTGAACGATTCAAACGCGAGGTTGGGCATGTTGCCGTTGCCGGTCGAGCCGTAAGTGAGCTGGCCGGGTTTCGCCTTGGCAAGCGCGACGAATTCCTTCGTCGTTTTTACCGGCAGGGCAGGATGCACGACCAGCATTTCGGGTACTGCGATTGCCTTGGTGACCGGCACGAAATCGCGATTGAGGTCGTACGGCAGCTTGTCGTAGAGGCTTGCATAGGACGCGAGCACTGCGCTGCTTGCCAGATAAAACGTGTAGCCATCGGCGGGCGCTTTGGCAACGTTCTCAGCGGCGAGAATGCCGCCCGCGCCGGCGCGATTGTCGACGATGACCTGCTGGCCCGTTACTTCGGCGAGTTTCTGCGCAATTGCGCGTCCGAAAATATCCGCCGGGCCTCCGGCCGGAAAGCCGACGACGAGGCGGATGGGTTTGTTCGGGAAGGCGGCGGTTTGCGCGATGCCGCTGCCCGCTGCGATGGCAGCGAAGAGGGCAAACGCATAGCGGGTTACGTAAACCATCTGAAACTCCTTAGAGTGCCTGACATGCTGCAACGCACACGTGTTTAACTATGTTAGGCACTCTTAGTGTGCGGTTTTCTTTTTGAAATTCGGCGCGACTTTCTGCATAAAGAGGCGGATGCTGTTCGCCGCCACTTCGTACGGCATGGGGCCGATGCGGAACACGAGTATCAGGCCGCCGACGCCGATCTTGTCGATCTCCGCCAGCGCCTCGGTTACCGTCGCGGGCGAGCCGCACAGCATCGAGTGCTGCACCTGATTGCGCGCGGCCGGCGCTGTTTCCGTCTTCAACAGCAGGCCTTGCTCCTTGTAGACTTTTTCGCGCATCGCCGAGCGGAATTTCTGCTGCGTGTCGAACGCAGGTTTCGCCAGGCGCTCGGCCTCGGCGTCGGTCTCGCCCACGAAAATGTTTTTCCATACCCAGGTGTCGTCGACGTTGCGCGCCACTGCCGCTTCGTCGAAGCCGGATTCACGCATCGTCTTGCGATACAAATCCATTCGGTGCTTCGTCACTTCATTGCTCTGGATATTCATCAGAAAAGGGCGGCCGGCGCGCGCCATGCCGAGCATCGCCTCCTCGCTCGAGCACGCGCGCACGATGGGCGGATGCGGCGTGGTGTAAGGCCGCGGACGCAGCAAGGGCAGGCGCAGGTTCCAGAATTTGCCTTTGTGCTCGTAGTTCTCGGTGGTCCACGCCTTGATCATGATTTCCTCGGCCTCGATGAGCCGGTCGTACGCCTCGGCGGGATCGATGCCGTAGCCCTGATAGTCGTAAACATTGTAGGCAGTGCCGCGGCCGAGTCCGACGACGAGGCGGCCCTTGCTGATGTTGTCGATCAGCGCCATCTGCTCGGCCATGCGGATGGGATGGTGCAGCGACATTTGCGCGACTGCGAAGCCGATGTTGATCTGCTTTGTGCTCGACGCCAGCGCCGCGGCAAACGTCACGGGATCGACGTACGCGCAGATGCCGTCGAAATGGTGTTCCGCGAGCCACAGCATGTCCATCCCCAGCTCGTCGCAGAGCTGGGCTTCGCGCAGTGTTTCATCTATGACCTGATGATCGTTTTTCGGGTCCATCGATGCGGGGAACAGAAAATTGCTGAACTTCATCGTTTACTTTCTTGAGGATTGAGGATTGAGGATTGAGGATTCAGGGTTCAGAAGGATTGGTAACAGGCATCGAGCTTACGTTTTTGGTGCTTTGAATCTTGCTCAAACCGCAATCCCTGGTCAATCGACTTTAATTCCGGCCGCTTTTACCAGCGCGGTCCACTTTTCGATTTCTGCATGGATCAGCTTATCGAACTGCGCCGGCGTGTTGCCGACCGGATCCAGTCCCTGCGTGCCGAACACCTCGACCAGCGACGGCTGCGCCAGCGCTTTGACCATTTCGCGGTTGAGGCGATCGACGATGGCGCGCGGTGTTTTGGCCGGCACGACGATGCCCTGCCAGTTCTGCACTTCAAATCCCGGCACGCCGCCTTCGGCGATGGTCGGCACGTCGGGGACTGCTCTCGAGCGCTTCGCGGTCGTGACGCCCAGCGCGCGCAGTTTGCCGCTTTTGACGAACGGCAAGGGCGGCGGCATGGTGCTGAATATCATTTGCACCTGACCCGCGAGCAGATCGGTGAGCGCCGGCGCGGTGCCCTTGTATGCGACGTGGACGATGTTGATTTTCGTCACGTGTTTGAAGAGCTCGCCGGTCATGTGCAGCGACGACGCCACGCCCGCCGAACCGTAATTGAGCGTGCCCGGCTTCGCGCGCGCCAGCGCCAGCAGCTCTTGCACGGAATTGGCGGGCAGGGACGGGTAGACGACAAGGATGAAAGGCGATGTCGCCAGCAAAGTCACGCCGGAGAAATCGCGCGCCGGATTGTAGGGGAGGTTGGGTCGCAGCGCCGGGTTGTGCGCGAGGCCGCCCATGCTGCCCAGGAACAGCGTATAGCCGTCGGGATCGGAAGTCGCCGCGAGCTGGCCGCCGATCAACCCGCCGGCGCCGCCGCGGTTGTCGATAATGAATTGCTGTTTCATGGATTCGGTAAGGCGCGCGGCGATGGCGCGCGCGAGAATGTCGTTGCCGCCCCCGGGCGGGAAGGGAACGATGATTCGCACAGGGCGGTCGGGATAGGTGCCTGCTGGGGTTGCGGCATGCAGGTGGCATGAGACGACGCACGCACACACGACCGCGATGTATTTCGAAAATTCCAATTTCATTCTTATGCTCCTCCAGCCATTGCCTGTCATTCCCGCACAGGCGGAAATCCAGAACGCCTGGGTCCCCGCCTGCGCGGGGACGACGAACCATTGTGTTCCTGGTGCCAAAATTCGCGCGTTACTCCGCGCGTATGTTCGCTTCGCGCGCTACACGCGTCCACTTCGTTATTTCATCACTGATCACGCGCCCGAACGCCGGGCTTGACAGCGGCCACGGCTCCGCACCTTCGGCGGCCAGGCGCTGCGCCGATTCAGGCGTAACGAGTATTGCCGCGATTTCATTGTTAAGTTTGGTGACGACGGATCCGGGCATGGACGCAGGCGCGAGTATGCCCCACCACGTGCTGATTTCCGCGCCGGGGGCGCCCGCTTCGCCGATAGCAGGCACATCCGGCAGCAGCGGCGAGCGTCTGGCGCTGGTCACGGCGAGCGCTTTCACTCTGCCGGCGCGTATTTGCGTCAACGTCAGCGGCATCGTGCCCCACATAAGCTGCACCTGCCCGCCCATGACATCAGTCAGCGCCGGCGCGCCGCCTTTGTAAGGCACGTGGATCAGCTGCACATGCGTGACGCGCGCAAAAAGCGCCCCGCCGAAATGATTGATGCCGCCGGTGCCCGCCGACGAATAGGTCAGCGTGTCCGGCTTCGCGGTGGCGAGCTCGATCAGCGCTTTGACATTGGATGCGGAGAAAGCCGGGTGGGTGACGAGGACCAACGGGCCGGCGCCCAGCATGCCGATCGGCGTGAATGATTTGACCGGATCGAATGGAAGCGTTGCGTATACCGCGGCGCTCATGGTGTGCGAGACCGACATGAGGAGCAGCGTGTGTCCGTCTGGCGTTGCCTTGGCGGTGAGGTCGGCGCCAATGTTGCCGTTGGCGCCCGGCCGGTTGTCGATCACGACCTGTTGGCCGAGGCGGTCGTGCAGCCTGCCGCCGACGTAGCGCGCGAGCGTGTCGTTGCTGCTGCCCGGCAGGAAGCCGACGATCAGGCGGATCGGCTTTTGCGGATAGGCTTGCGCACTCTGCGCGAATACGGGAACGTGGTGTGCGAGCAGCAAGAGGGCGGCGCACAGGCCGCGGGAAGCGGTTTGCATCATCGGGAGCCGGAACCGGAATGCGATTATTTTCGCACGATACCGGATCCGCCGCTTACGCCGCGGTTGATGATAAGGTAGATGATGATCGAACCAATAACAAAAGCACAAGAATACCAACGGGAGCAACATGGACGATAGTGTCGAGCATCTGCGCAAGCGCTGGACATCCGGCTTGACCGCGGCGGCAATCAACACGCTCAGGGGCGAGCCGGCGGCGATCAAGCTCGCAACCATGGAGCACGACGGCAAAACCTATCTCGATCTGCGCGGCATCCGCATCGAGCAGACCCAGCTCGACAATGCGGTGATCAGCAGCGTTAATTTTCGCTGGGCGACCATCAGCGACGTCGGCCTGAAAGGCACGCATTTCATCGACTGCAACCTGAGTCACGCCAATCTCTTCGAGTGCTATCTGCGCGATACGGTGTTCCAGCGCTGCGACATTGTGAACGCCAAATTCGAGCGCAGCGAATTCTCCGACGCGAGCATCGAGGATTGCCGGCTCGATTTCGCATCGTTCCGCGAATGCGAGATCACGCTGCAGACTGTTTGCTTTCGCGAAGACGCCGACCCGCACGTGCAAACGCGGGTGTGCCGAAATCTGAAACTGAACGCGATGTCGATGGGGCACTTTGCCGATGCAGGCGAGCTCACCTATATGGAGAAGACGTTCGAGCGGCACAGCCTTTACCGGCACGCTTTCACGTTCGAGCACGAGAACATCGGCGCGCGCCTGGAAGCGATGCGCGCGTGGGTGGTGTCGGTTTTTCTCAACGCGCTGTGGGGCTACGGTGAAAAGCCGCGCCGCATCACGCTCGCCATGGCGGCCGGCATTTTTTTCTTCGGCGCGCTGCAGTTCTGGCTCGACGGCATTCCCGGCCACGGTTTCTGGGCCCACGTCTACTTCAGCGGCATCACGTTCCTGACCATAGGCTATGGCGACCTGGTGCCCATCGCGCCGGTGCCGCGCGCGCTGGCGGTGATAGAAGGCGTCGTCGGCATTACGGTGCTCGGTATGCTGATCGCATCGTGGACCAAGAAAATCATGTACCGATGAGCGCGCACGCCGACAAGCGCGCGATTTCGCGCGAAGCGATGCTCGAGTTGCCGATCGGCCGCTACGAAGGCGAAGTGTGCCTCGTGGCGACACCGCAAGAGCTTGAGCGCGCACGCGCCGACCTGCTGCAGGAAACCGTGGTCGGTTTCGACACCGAAACGCGTCCCGCTTTCCACAAAGGTGAAAGCTATCACCCCAGCCTCTTTCAGGCCGCCACCGCGAAAGCGGTTTACCTGTTTCAGTTGCGCCACCGCGAAGCGTTTCCGTTGCTCGCAGACCTGCTGGTCGAGAAAAGCATCGTGAAAGCCGGCGTCGCGGTTGCCGACGATCTGCGCACGCTGAAGCACGTATTTCCATTTGTCGAGCAGGGCGTCGTCGATCTCGGCAACATCGCGCGGCGTGCCGGCTATGGACAGACCGGCCTGCGCAATCTTGCCGGCATGGTCATGGGCATGCGCATCACCAAAGGCACCAAGACTTCGAACTGGGCGGCGACTAACCTGACCGCGCAGCAGATTACCTATGCGGCGACGGATGCATGGGTGTGCCGGGAGTTATATCTGCGATTCGAAAAAGAGGGGCTAATGCGGAGTAATCCGGCAGGTTAGGGATGACAGGCCAGCTCGTAGGCGCAAACCGATGGCAATCCCAGAACCTCGTAATAAGATCGAACGCAATGTTCTGTCAATTGTCGAATCAGGCGGCTTCCGATTGGCAAGCGAGGCGATCGGCGGAATGTTCCGCAAGACAAGGAAGACAATGCAATGTCAAAAGTCCGCGTACTAAGCTTCGCCACCTCCATCGACGGCTATAGCGCCGGCCCCGCTCAGAGTCTGCAGAATCCGCTCGGTGTCAGAGGCCCCGAGCTAATGGAGTGGTTCTTTCCCACGCGCGTATGGCGCAAGATGCAGGGCCAGGAGGGCGGCGAGACCGGCGTGGACAACGGCATCGCGGAGCAGGGCTTCGCCGGCGTTGGTGCGTGGATACTCGGGCGCAATATGTTCGGGCCGGTGCGCGGGCCGTGGCCCGACGACAGCTGGAAAGGTTGGTGGGGCGACGAGCCGCCGTATCACGTGCCGGTGTTCGTGCTCACGCACCATGCGCGCCCGCCGCTCAAGATGAAAGGCGGAACGGAGTTTCGCTTCGTAACTGACGGCATACATTCGGCGCTGGAACAGGCGCGCGCCGCGGCTGGCGCGGGCGACGTTCGCATCGGCGGCGGCGTGGCCACCGTACGCCAGTACCTGCAGGCGGGCTTGATCGATGAACTGCATCTTGCGTTGCGCCCGGTATTGCTTGGCAGTGGCGAGAATCTCCTGCGCGATATCGATACCAGCGCACTGGGTTATGAGTGTGCAAAGCACGTCGCGGGCGAGCGCGCGATGCACGTCTTTTTGCGCAAGCGCTGAGCACAGCTCGTTGCTCCATACAATGCTATGAGGCCTACTCAAACAATGTGGGCGCTTTTGCGGCGGGAATTTCTCCGGGCCTGCTGAGTGCCCCTACGCGCACCCCCAGCAACCGAATGCGCCGGTCGAGCGGCACGCGCTTCAAGCATTCGCCGGCGGCGCGACGTATCTGTGCGGCATCCTGGGTCGGCGTTTCTATGGTCCGGTCACGTGTGACGGTCTTGAAATTGTCGAAACGCAGCTTAAGCCCGATGGTTTTTCCGACATAGCCTTTACGCGCGAGGTCGCCCGCGAGTTTCACGCACAGATCAGTGAAGATGCGCGAGAGCTTCTCGCGGTCGCGCACCGCGTGCAGGTCGTTCTCGAACGTCGTCTCGCGGCTGATCGATTTCGGTTCGCTGTAGGTGACGACTGCGCGGTCGTCGCGGCCGTGCCCGGCGTCGAGCATCCAGGCGCCGTAGCTTTTGCCGAATTGCTCGATCAGCAGCGCGGGCTCTGTCTTCGCGAGATCGCCTATCGTATGGATGCCGAGCGTCTCGAGCTTCGCGTTGGCCTTAGGCCCGATGCCGTTGATCTTGCGCACGGCGAGAGGCCAGATGCGGGTTTCGATCTCCGATTCGCGCAATATCGTAATGCCCGCCGGCTTGTCGAGCTCCGAGGCGATCTTCGACAGCAGCTTGTTCGGTGTAACGCCTATCGAGCACGACAGGCCCGTTGCTTCGTGCACCGCTTGCTGCATAGTCATGGCCACATCACGTGCGCGCACCCACGGGTCGAGCGCCTTGCCGGCGGTGTCGTTCATGACGAGCTCGGTCAGGTCGATGTAAATCTCGTCGATGCCGCGGTCTTCGACGTGCGGCGCGATTGCGCGCACGGTCTCCTTGAACATGCGCGAATAGCGGCGATACTCGTCGAAGTCCGCCGGCAGCAGCAGGGCGTCGGGCGCGAGCTTGGCCGCTTTCATCAGGCCCATGCCTGAATTCACGCCGAACTTGCGCGCTTCATAGGTAGCAGTGGTGATAACGCCGCGGCCAGCGTAGTCGCGCAGAACCGGAAACACTGTGTCCACCGATGCGTTCTGTGCAGTGCGGCGCCGGCCGCCGATCACGATCGGCCTGCCGCGCAGTTGCGGATAGCGCAGCAGCTCGACCGACGCGTAGAACGCGTCCATGTCAAGGTGGGCGATAATACGTTGCGGCATGCCGGCCGGCTTAGCCGGCAAAGAACGCGAGCGCGCGCGCCTCTATGCTTTGGCGGGGCGGCGCGCCCGGCGGCGTAGTCGGATCGATGAACGCGGTATGCGCGGTAAAGCGCGCGCGGCCGTCCGTGGCCGAATCGAACACCTTGAATACCAGCGCCTCGTCGCGTGTCATCCGCGGGAAATAAAACCAGCGGTGGCGGTCGTTGTAGCGCAGCCGATAAGTCTGCCCCACGCGGTTCGGGTAACGCCGCTCTGCAATCAGCAGATCGTCGAAATCGACGCTGCGGGCATCGGCAATGGCGAGCGGGTTGGATTCGATAGGCTGGTCGATTGCGCGCCACACCTGGATAATCGCGAAGCGGCCCCTGAGCAGGGTTTCTGCTTCGTCCGGGAGCAGATCGCGCACGCGCTGCGGCCCGGACCATTCGGTGTAATCGTTGTGCGCGGAAAGTATCGGCTCGCGCACGAGCTTCGTTTCGCGCTCCGCTTCGTTGCCCGAACGCAGCGTGTAATCAAAGACCACTACGCGCGATGCGCCTGAAACCTCTTTTACAAGCTGCTCGACTTCCGGATAGTAATCCGCTGCGAGCCGGTCTTTCGCGAAAAAATCCTCGACCCGGGTCTTGTGCACGACGAACGCAAAGCCGTTCTGATCCAGAGAGAAGTCATTCGCGCGCGCCCGCCCGTTCTCGACCTGCATCGAATGCGGATCCATCGGGCCGATGTGGCGACGGTGGATGTTGTTCGGGCCGAACGTTTCATTGACCAGCTTTTCGCCGGTGGCGAGCGTGTATGAAATATCGGCGGTGACGGCGGTCATGGGCGGTGGCCGAAAAGAAAGAGGGCAGACCGATTATAGCGTCTGCCCTCTGCCCCTCTTTGCTTGCGGCAATTGTCAGGTGCCGCGTCCCCATAATCCGCAATAGCGCCGCAATACGAACGGCAGGCCCGCTTCATACCCAGGCCATTTTTCATATTTCGGCAGCTTCAATTCCTTCTCGACCGGGTCCCAGCATTTGCCTTGTTGTGCTTCGACTTTCACCGCGGCCGATGCATCCTGCAGAAACGCAAGCTGGTCCTGCGCATCGGCTTTGGTGCCGAAGCGGCCGCCGACACCGGGATGTCCCGGAATCAGTGTATTCCAGTCCAGTTTCAGGACGCTCTGAATTGCGCTTTCCGCCTCGAGCGGATAGAAGTCGATCATGCCGCGTCCGGGCACCTGGCCAACGGGCAGGAAATCCACGGCATAGATGACTTTTTCTTTCGGCAGGAACACGACAAGCGTGCTGTCGGAATGGTTGAGCCCGACATAGTGGAGCTCGACGTTCGTGCCTCCCAGCTTCAGCACGCGTTTGTGGTTGTCAGTCGTTATGTCGGGCAGCACCGTATGCGGATCTTTGAGCACAGCGAGCCGCTGCTTGGCGCGCTGATGCGCAATAAATTTTGCACCGGCGTCCTTGAACGGCTTGCCGCCCGCGATGTGATCGAAGTGATGGTGGCTGTAGATCACGTACTTGATCGGCTTGTCGGTGATCTTGCGAATCTCTGCGATGTAGGTGTCGACCGCCTGCGGGCGGCCGTAGCCGATCGGGTCGGTCGCGATGACCCCCGCGGGCGTGACGACGAACATCGATTGGCTGCTGGCGTAGCGGAATGCATAGACGTTGTCCGTGCCTTCGACTTTCTTGGTCTCGAACATCGGCGGCTTGGGCGCCGGTGCCGCGGCGGGTTCAGCGGGCGTCTGCGCCAGCGCCGACGATGTAAAAAGAAATGCGCCTGCAAGCGATGCAAAGGTAGTGCGTTTCATGGATCCTCCCCCGGATTGTATTGTGGCTCGCGATGGCTGCTTACAACGAGCGAACACCGCGGACCGCCACGGTATTCCAGAAGCATGTATCGCGCAAGCGCGAGTGGTAATGGGTGATGAGCAATGAGCGATGGTTGGAGGGCGGGTGATGATACGTGGTTCATTGCATCGTCAAATGAGTCACCGCTTGCTTACCTATCGCTCATTGCCGATTCTCCATTGTCCTGTCTAAGCTTTCATCAGCAGTTCCCGCTTCATTTGCGCGAGCGTGGTTATACCGAGCAAGGCCATGTCGCGGTCGACTTCGTCTTTCAGCAATTTAATCGCGTGCTTGACGCCCGCGTCGCCGCCCATGGCGGCGGCGAAAAGGAAAGGCCGGCCGACGAAGACGAATTGCGCGCCGAGCGCGAGCGCTTTCAGAATGTCGGTGCCGCGGCGTATGCCGCTGTCCATCATGACCGTCATGCGGCCGGCAGCATCGACGATGCCGGGCAGCACGCGCAACGGGGCGCTCGCGCCGTCGAGCTGGCGGCCGCCGTGGTTGGACACGATGACGCCGTCAACGCCGCTCTCGCGCGCGATGCGCGCGTCGTCTTTATTGAGTACGCCTTTCAGCACGAGCTTGCCTTTCCACAGCTTGCGCATCAATTCGACATGCGGCCACGACAGCTGGTCGCGCTGACCGCGGTCGCGTTCGCCGGTGCTGGTGATGAGCGGCGTGCGCGGCCCCATGTTCTCGAAATGCGGCATTCCTTGATTGAGCAGCGTGCGCAGAAACATGCCGAAGAACCAGCGCGGGTGCAGAGCGCTGTCCCAGGCGAGCCGCAAAGTCGGGCGCAGCGGCCGGTTGAAGCCGCTGCGCACGTTGTTCTCGCGGTTGGCGCCGACCGGCACGTCCACGGTCAGCACGAGCGTTTCGAATCCGGCGGCCGCGCAGCGATTGACGAGCTCGGTGATGGGGCCGGTCTCCCCCGGCAGATAAGCCTGAAACCACGACGTCGGACCGGCCGCGCGCACGTCTTCGAGACGCGAGAGCGATGCGCCGCTCATGATCATCGGAATGTTGGCGCGAGCAGCGCCGCGCGCGAGTACGATATCGCCCTGATACGCGGCCATTGAGCTGCCACCCATCGGCGCGAAGCCGAACGGTGCCGCGTACTCGCGGCCGAACAGCGTGGTCTTCGTTGAGCGATGCGACACGTCGACCAGCGCGCGCGGCACGAAAGCGTAGTCGTCGAACGCCGCGCGATTGGCGCGCAGCGATGCGTTAGTTTCCGCGCCGCCCGAGACATAGCCGTACATCGGGCGCGGCAGATAACTGCGCGCCGGCGCTTCGAAATCATCGAGTGACAGCATCATGCGCAATCTGCGCGGCATCGTCTTATCGGGTTCCGCGCGTGCGCCGGAGTGACGGTACGCTTCTTCAGTCGCGAGGGGTGTGGGTAAATCCTGGTCGGTAGCGGACATATGCGGATTGCCTGAACGGGGACGAAGCGCGATTGTGCCATTTTTTTCGGCAGCCAGCCGTACCTGCATGCCAAGCTGCTAGACTGCGCGCTGCATTTCCCTGAGTCGTTTGCAGTAAGGAGGAGATTCATGCTTCGGCACATGCTGTTGTCGTCAGCCTTTATTGCAGCGGGCCTTCCCGCGACTAGTAGCGCGCAGACCTATCCGTCCAAGCCGATACGCCTGATCAACGCGTACGCGCCGGGCGGCGCCAGCGATGTCGTCGCGCGCGCCTTTGCCGCGAAACTTACGGAATCGCTCGGCGAGCAGGTGACCGTCGATCCGCGCGTCGGCGCCGGCGGCAACATCGCCGCTGAAATCGCCGCGCGCAGCCCGGCCGACGGCTATACGCTGCTGATGTCCACCATCTTTCTGTCCACCAATCAAAGTCTCTACAGCAAGCTCTCGTGGGACCCGCAAAAAGATTTCGCGCCGGTCTCGATGCTGACCGCCGCGCCGCTCATCCTGTGCGTGCATCCGTCGCTGCCGGTTAAGAGCACGCAGGAACTGATAGCGCTGGCAAAGAAGCAACCGGGCCAGCTGGATTTTCCGTCGGCGGGCAACGGGTCTTCGATGCATCTCGGCAGCGAACTCTTCAACATGATGGCCGGCATCAAGGCCACGCACGTGCCCTACAAGGGCTCGGGCCCCGGCGTGCTCGATCTCATCAGCGGCCGGCTCCACTACATGCTGAATCCCATGCCCGAGCCGGTGCAGTTCATCAAGGCGGGCAAATTGCGCGGGCTCGGCACGTCGACGCTCAAGCGCATCGCTACGCTGCCCGAGCTACCGCCGATCGCCGACGTCCTGCCCGGTTTCGAGGTGCTGACGTGGCAGGGGATAGTCGCGCCTGCCGGCACGCCGCCCGAAATCATCAACCGCCTGAACGGCGATCTGATCAAGGCGCTGAAGAATCCCGAGTTCGAGGCGCGCCTGCGCGACATGGGCCTCGAGCTCTATGGCACGACGCCCGACCAGTTCGCGAAACTCATCCGCGACGACAACGCCAAGTGGACCAAAGTCATCAAGGCCACCGGCGCGCACATCGATTAAACCCGACTGCTGGCAAGAAGCGCCGGTCTACTCGTGGTCGATCTGCAAGGCCTCGAGAAAGCGTGAAACCAGGTTGTATGCGCAGACGGTGGCGGTGAGTTCGGTAATCGTCCGCGCATTGAATTGCTTCTTGACCGCCGCGAACACGTCATCGGGTACTTTGACATCGCGCGTCATGGCGTCCGTATAGGCGAGTACGGCGCGGTCGGCTTCATCGAATTCTTTTGCTGACTGCCAGTCGGATATCGCGGCTATCTGCGCTTCGCTCATGCCCTCCTTGCGAGCAATCGGCACGTGGATGAGGCGCTCGTATTCGGCCCCGTTGATCACTGCGATGCGGATGATCACCATTTCGCGATAGCGTCCGGCGAGCGTCGACTTGTGCCGCACTGCAGTCAGCAGATTGAGCCAGCCCTGCGCAATCGGCGGGCTGTTGAGCAGCATGCGATAGATGTTCGGGATCTTGCCGTCGCGCTCGGCGCGGATCTGCGTGGCGAGCGCGGCGATTTCCTTGTCCGCGGCTTCGTCGCCATAGGGAATACGGGCCATTCGTTGTTCCTCACAAGTTCTGCAGCGGGAAAAGGTGCCGCATGATATCGCAGGCGGCCGCGGCGCTACAGCAGGGGATTGTCGTGACCGGTGGCGGCACCTGCGTCCGCCAGCGATGAGACTTGCGTTCCGACTGGCAAATTGACGCCGAGCTCGCGCGCGAGCTCCAGCACGGTGTGCAGGTCTTTGCGCATATTGGGCAGTTCGGCGCCGGGTGCCGCCGCTTCGAGCATGCTTTTCCAGCGCGGGCCCATTTCGTTCCACATCTCCAGCACGTTGCTGTTCGCGATGCCGTCGCGGATGATCTGTCGCATGACAGCGGGATCCACGCCCCCGGCCGTGCCGAGGGTCAACCCTTCGAGCAGGCCCAGTATGTTGATGCTCATGACGAGCTGATGGGCGAGCTTCGCGGCCTGGCCGGCGCCGGTGTCGCCGGCGCGGGTGACGATGTGCGCGAATGCACCGAATACGGGGGCTGCCCGCGCGAGCGTTGCTTCGTCGCCGCCGGTCATCAAGCTCAGCTTGCCCTCGGCCGCCGCGAGATAGCCGCCGGTAATGGGCATATCGATGGTCGCGCAGCCTTTCTCTGCAAGCGCTGCAGCAACCTTTATGACTGGCGCCGGCCCCAGGGTGCTGCCGGTGGCAAAAATGGCGCCGTCCTTGATCGTGCGCAGTATTCCATTCGTGCCGAACACGACGTCGTCGGTCTGCGCGCGATCGAAGACGAGGCTGATGACGAGCTCGCTCTGGGCCGCAACATCCGCCGACGATATGCAAGCCGTCGCACCCGCGTTTGCCAGTTCGTTTACCGGCTCATCGCGTATGTCGTAGACGAATACGTGCAGCCCGGCCTGCACCAGCCGCAGCGCGATTGGCTTGCCGATCACGCCGAGTCCAATGACGCCTACTTTGGAAATCATGTCGATTGTTCCCAAAACTTGAACGAAAAATGCGAAAAGCAATAATCAGCCGCAGATAAACGCAGATCAAGATCCAGTGCCGCATGCCGGCGATATTGCGCCTTTGATGTATCCGCGTTTATCCGCGGCTCCAATCTGCTTTTGAGGCAGATTTAATCCGCCTTGATGCCCGCGTCTTTCGCTACACGTTTCCATCGATCGACTTCAGTCGTGAGCAGTCGCGTGAAGCCGGCGGCGGGCAAAGTCGCCGGCTCCGCGCCTTCGGCGGCGAGACGTTGCGCCGATTCGGGCTGCCCGAGTATGCCGGCGATCTCAGCATGCAGTTTATCGACGACTGCGGCAGGCGTTCCCGCCGGCGCGAGGACACCCCACCAGATGCTCATCGAATAACCGGGCGCGCCGGCCTCCGCGATGGTCGGCACGTCGGGCAACAACGGGGAACGCTTCGTCGTACTGACGCCGAGTGCCTTCAGCCGGCCGGCGCGAATTTGCGAGAGAGTGATCGCCGCGGTGCCGAACATTATCTGTACCTGACCGCCGATGAGGTCGGTTAATGCCTGCGGGCCGCCTTTATACGGCACGTTGATCAACTGCACGCCGGTAATGCGCGAAAAGAGCGCGCCCGCGAAATGATTGACGCCGCCGGTGCCGGACACCGCATAAGTGACGGTGTCAGGTCTGGCCGCGGCAAGATCGATCAGTCCTTTTGCGGTGGTCGCGGGAAACGCCGGATTTGCAACGAGCACGAGCGGCCCCGCGCCGAGCTGCATCACCGGCGTGAACGACTTTACCGGGTCGAACGGCAGCTTGTAGATGGCGGCGTTCATGGTGTGCGACGTCGAAATGAATTGCAGCGTATAGCCGTCGGGCGGCGCCTTGACGGTCAGCTCCGCGGCAATGATGCCGTTGGCCCCCGGCCGGTTGTCCACGACCACCTGTTGCGCGACCTTTTCGGTCAGCTTGCCGCCGATGAAACGCGCCAGCATGTCGGTGCCGCTTCCGGCGGGAAAGCCGACAACGATGCGCACCGGTTTCACCGGATACGCCGACGCTGTTGCGCCCGGTGCGGGCGTTAGTAGTGCAATTAGCGCGAGCGCGAGCATGCGCCGACAGTTGTTTTGCATGATGGTTTCCTGTGCGAGCGGCGGATTTTCGCACGACCGGCGTCACGACGCGGAGCCTGCGCGCGGAAAGTGCTCGGTGTCCGCTTCGAACAGTTCCTTCAGTTGCGCAGCGGCTTGCTGCGAGGTCTGGATGAGCTGGGCCTCGTCGTTCTGTACAGCCTGCTGAATTTCCAGCTGCGCTTCGTCGTGCTGCTTGAATAATGTCACGGCACGCTGTGCGGCGGCGATGCCCAGACCGAGGCGCAGCAGCGCCTGGTGCGCGACTTCGAGGCTCGACGGTAACGTTTCGCGATAGATGGCCTGGATGCCCAACTCGCGCAGCCGGAAGTGATGGACGCGATTGCGGGCGCGCGCGAGCACCGGCAGGGCAGGGAAGTGCCGCCGCAGCAGGGCGGCGGTCTTTACGGATGCTTCGACATCGTCGATCGCCAGAACGAACAGCTTCGCCTCGCCGGTCTTGGCGGCTTTCAGCAGATCGAGACGCGACGCGTCGCCGAAATAAATCTTGCTGCCGAAGCGGCGCACGAAATCGACCTGCTGGTAATTGACTTCGAGCGCGGTGAAAGGGATCGCGCACATGCGCAGCACGCGCGCGACGATCTGGCCGTAGCGGCCGAAACCGGCGATGATGACGGGGGGCGCGGGCGCATCGATGACATCGTATTCAGGCTCGCTTTTGCGCTCTGTCCAGCGTTGCATGAAGCGGTCGTGCGCGACGAACAGCGGCGGCGCGAGAAGCAGCGATATCGTCACCACCATGACGAGGAGTTCCGATGTCGCGGCGTCGATGATGCCCAGCCCGCCCGCAGTGGCGAACAGCACGAATGCAAACTCGCCGCCCTGAGCGAGCGTGACGGCAACCCGCTGCGCCGCGTCGTTGCCCGCGCCGGTGGCGCGCGAAATTCCGTACATGACGGCAAATTTGATCAGCATGAGGCCCGTCACCAGTGCGAAGAGCACCAGAGGCATGCTCAGCGCGAGCGTGAGATTGGCGCTCATGCCGACCGACATGAAAAAAAGTCCCATCAGCAGACCTTTGAACGGCTCGATGTCGGCTTCGAGCTCGTGGCGGAACTCGGAATCGGCGAGCAACACCCCGGCGAGGAAAGCGCCGAGCGACATCGACAGGCCGATTTTTTCCATGATCAGCGCGGAGCCGACCACCATCAGCAATGCTGCGGCCGTAAAGACTTCGCGGCTGCTGTGCGCGGCGAGAAATTTCAGGGCCGGCCTGATCATGACGCGGCTCGCGCCGATGACAACCGCGATCACGACGAGACCTTTGACTGCGGTCATCAAGTGCGCGCCGCCATGCGCGGGCGTCGCGGCGAGCAGCGGCAGCAGCGCCAGCGCCGGTATGACGGCAAGATCCTGAAACAGCAGTACTGCGAACGCCTCCCGGCCATGGAATGTCATCAGTTGTCCGCGCTCCGCCAGCGATGCCATGACCAATGCAGTCGATGACAAGGCGAGGCCGAGTCCCACCACCAGCGCCGTCTGCCACGTCATGCCGAATGCCGCCGCGGCCAGCGCGAGCGCAGCGGCGGTCGCGCCCACCTGCGCGCCGCCGAGCCCGAACACGCTGTGGCGAAGAGTCCACAGCCGGGCGGGGTCGAGCTCGAGCCCGATCAGGAACAACAGCAGCACGACGCCAAATTCGGCGAACTGCAGCGTCGACTCGCTGGCGCCGACGACGCCAAGGCCCCACGGCCCTATCAACATGCCGGCGGCAAGATAGCCGAGCACGGCACCGAGTTTAAGGCGCTGGAAGACAGGCACCAGCAGGACGGCGGTGAGCAGGAAGATTGAAGCTTGTTCGAGCAGGTGCATAACATTGACCACGCGGGATCAGCGAAGGGGCTTCGAGAATACAGGCAGTCGCTGCGCACGCGCAAAAAAAGCAATCTGGCTCGATCGCGTATTTTTTTGATCCCGCGCGGGCGTTTTTATGACAGAGAAATAACTATCGTGTGTCGCTGCGACGCGACATGCCGTCCCGCGACGAATCAATCGCTGGCCGAAGCAAAGGCGAATGCGTCGTGCAACAACAACAATTATCGGCCCGTCTCGCCAGGGAAGTTGTCTGATTTGACTGGAGAAACCGAATGGTACGTGTCTTGCGTCGAGTTGCGGCAGGGCTAAGTTCAGGGCTCTGCCGTGTACGTTTTACAAACTATCAAAAGGAGTTTCATCATGAGATCCACTAAATTCGGCATTCTGCTGGCGGGTGTATTGATTGCGTCGCCGGCGTTTGCCGCACAAGGCGGGCTGGGCGTCGGTGCAGGCGCCGATGTCAACGTCGGCGCCGGTTCGGGCAACGCCGGGGTTGGTGCAGGCACGGGCGTAGGCGCCGGTGCGCAAACCAACGGTATGGTTGGCGGTTCCAGCAACAACCAGGGGATGAATGCGTCGGGTGCTGTTGGCGCCGATACCCACGCCAACGGCGCGGCGACTCTGCCGAGACGCAAAGGCTCGTCTGCGTCGGGCAATGTGCGTGACAGCACCGGAATTTCCGGCAGCGCGAGCGGTAACGCTACGGGCGGCGTCACCGGCAATGGTCAGGGCCGAAACTAACGTTTATCGTTTCGTCCGGCAGTAAAAGCGCAAACGGCGCACCGTAAAAAGTGCGCCGTTTGCTTGTAAGCCGGTGACGGGCAGGCTATCTGCGCCCCGTGAGCTTCAGGCCTTTTTCGAGCACGGCGTTCGAGCGCGCGGGTTTGGGCATCAACCAGCGATACCCGAGCGAGATGACCTCGTCGACGTTGTCGGCCTCGACGTGCGGATGGCCGCAAGCGACATTGTTGTCCTTGCACACCGCTACGATCTCGGCCATTGCGGCCACCACCGACGGATGTTTGTACTGGCGCGGGAAGCCCAGGTTCTGCGACAGGTCGCCTTCGCCGATGACGACAACGCCTATGCCCGGGACCTCTTTCAGTATTTTCGGCAGGTTTTTTACGCCGTCGACGTCTTCGCACATGATGCCGACGAGGATTTCGCCTTTGGGATCGAGCGGCCATACATCGGCGCGCTCGTAATATTCAGGCGCGGTCAATCCCCAGTAGCGCGCGGCGTTTGTCGGCCCGTCGCCGCGCTGGCCTTTGGGCTCGACGCGCGGCGCTGTCGCGGGACGTGCGTAGCGGCACGCCGCAACGGCACTGTGTGCTTCTGCCACCGTGCTTACGTGCGGCCATATGATGCCGTAGACACCCGCATCCAATACCTGCTTGGCGATCCACTGATTCATCTCGATGCCGTTCGGCGGAATGCGCACCATGGGCGTCACCGCCGGTGCGATGCTCGCGGACTCGGCGATCTGGCGGCGGGTCAGCAGATACTGGAGGCAATCGCGCAGCATGCGGATGTCATAGCCGCCATGCTCCATCTCGAACACGATGCCGTCGTACGGCTCGGTCGCATACGCCTGGGCGCTCTGCGTGTCGGCGGGCGCGAAGCCGACGAACGCGTGCTTGTTCTGCTCGAGTACTTTGATGATGCCGTTGAGGCGGGGAATGTTCACGGTCGGTGTCTCCGGGCTGGGTGCTGGGTGCGGGGTGCGGGGTGC
>JANYDM010000212.1 GCA_025363575.1 Betaproteobacteria bacterium
TCGGCATCCGCGCCGAACTGTTCCAGCCCGGATTGCAATTCTGGCGGCCGGAATTCTTCAATGAGCTGACCACCATGCACGGCCTCATCATGGTGTTCGGCGCGATCATGCCGGCGTTCGTCGGCTTCGCGAACTGGCAAATCCCGATGATGATAGGCGCGCCCGACATGGCGTTCGCGCGCATGAACAACTGGAGCTTCTGGCTGCTGCCGCCGGCGGCAATCCTGCTCGTCACGTCGTTCTTCGTGCCAGGCGGTGCTCCGGCCGCAGGCTGGACGATCTATGCGCCGCTGTCGACGCAGATGGGCCCGGGTATGGACCTCGGCATCTTCGCCCTTCACATCATGGGCGCGTCGTCGATCATGGGCTCGATCAATATCGTCACCACCATCCTTAACATGCGCGCGCCCGGCATGACGCTGATGAAAATGCCGCTGTTCGTGTGGACCTGGCTGATTACGGCGTATCTGCTCATCGCTGTGATGCCGGTACTCGCCGGCGCGATCACGATGTTGTTGACCGATCGTCACTTCGGCACTAACTTCTTCAACGCGACCGGCGGCGGCGACCCCGTCATGTTCCAGCACATATTCTGGTTCTTCGGGCACCCCGAGGTCTACATCATGATTCTGCCGGCGTTCGGCATCGTGTCGCAGGTGATCCCGGCGTTCGCGCGCAAGCCGCTCTTCGGCTATGCGTCGATGGTCTACGCCACCTCGTCGATCGCCATCCTGTCGTTCATCGTGTGGGCGCACCACATGTTCACGACCGGCATGCCGGCGGCAGGGCAGCTCTTTTTCATGTTTGCCACCATGCTGATTGCGGTGCCGACCGGTGTCAAAGTGTTCAACTGGATCGCGACCATGTGGAAGGGCTCGATGACGTTCGAGACGCCGATGCTGTTCGCGGTCGGCTTCATCTTCGTGTTCTCGATGGGCGGTTTCACCGGCCTTATTCTCGCGATTACGCCGGTCGACATCCAGCTGCAGGACACCTATTACGTGGTCGCGCACTTCCATTACGTGCTGGTCGCGGGCTCGCTTTTCGCGATTTTCTCGGGCACCTATTTCTGGCTGCCGAAGTGGACCGGGCACATGTACAACGAGGCGCTCGGCAAATGGCATTTCTGGCTGTCGCTGATATTCTTCAACATCACGTTCTTCCCGATGCATTTCCTGGGCCTGGCGGGTATGCCGCGCCGCATTCCTGATTACGCGATGCAGTTCGCCGACTTCAACATGATCGCGTCGATCGGCGCGTTTGGCTTCGGCCTGTCGCAGCTGCTATTCGTCATCGGCATCGTCAAGTGCGCCCGTGGCGGCGCCAAGGCCCCGAACAATCCGTGGGAAGGCGCGGACACGCTCGAGTGGACGCTGAGCTCGCCGCCGCCGTACCACAGCTTCGAGACGCCTCCGGTCGTCAAGTAAAGATGAACCTCGCCATGGCGCCGCGGGAGCATTCCGGCAAAGTCAGGACGGCCCTGATTCTGGGCGCGATAGCGGCCGTATTTTTTATCGCCGTCATCGTCCGTCACTGGCAATGGTGACCCAGGCCCAATCGAACATTCTGACGATGCGCAAACTCAGCATCGTCGCGGTAGCCATGTTTGGTTTCGGCTTCGCGCTGATTCCTTTCTACAAGAAAATCTGCGAAGTCACGGGCGTCAACAATGTGCTCAAGGCGGATGCGGTCGAGAATACTCAGGTTGATGCCACGCGATTTGTCACCATCGAATTCGATTCCAACCTTAGCGGCAAGCTGCCGTGGACGTTTCGTCCGCTGCAGTCGAACGTGCGCATACATCCGGGAGAGCTGACGACCGTCATGTATGAGATCCGCAATACAGCGGACCGCGCGGTGACCGGCCAGGCGATTCCGAGTTACGGCCCGCAGCTCGCGGTGAAATATTTCAAGAAGCTCGAATGTTTTTGCTTTACGCAGCAGACACTGCAGCCGGGCGAGTCGCGGCAGATGCCGGTCGTATTCGTGATCGAGCATGGGCTGCCGGACGACGTCAACACGATCACGTTGTCGTATTCATTCTTCGAAATCGAAGGCACGGCCAAGAAAGCCAGCTGATGGACATGGCATTCGAACCAAAAACGGCGGGCGCTTCACCATTACAGGTGATCAAAGCGGTGTTCTGGTCGTTTCTCGGCATCCGCCGGCGCGCGGAATACGAGAAGGACGCGGTAGCACTGAAGCCTGCACAGGTCATCGTTGCCGGCATTATCGGCGCAATTTTTCTTGTATTGAGCCTGGTCACGCTTGTGCATTTCATACTGCGCTGACCCGGGCGCTCGAAATTTAGCTAAGAGGGAGTTTCATCATGATGAATCAGTCGGCGCGTTATTTCATTCCGGACCCGTCGCGGTGGCCGATCTTCGGGTCGCTCGCGCTGCTGTCCATGGCTTTCGGCGCGGCACTATGGATGAACGACGCGACATGGGGAAAGTTTTTGTTGATTTTCGGCCTATGCACGCTGTTCTACATGATGTTTGGCTGGTTCGGCTCGGTCGCGCGCGAAAGCGAGGGCGGCAGCTACAACAAGCAGGTCGACACGTCGTTCCGCTGGGGCATGAGCTGGTTCATATTTTCCGAAGTCATGTTCTTCGCCGCGTTTTTCGGCGCGCTTTTCTACATGCGCGTATTGTCGGTGCCCTGGCTGGGCGATATCGAGCACAAGCTGCTGTGGCCGGATTTCGCGGCGCAATGGCCGACCGCCGGGCCGGGCATAGCCGAAAAATTCACGCCGATGGCCGCGTGGGGCGTGCCTGCGATCAACACGCTGATCCTGCTTACCTCCGGCGTCACGGTTACTATTGCGCACTGGGGAATGCTCAAGAACAACCGTACTCAACTTATCGTCGGGCTTATATTCACCATCCTGCTCGGCATGACATTCTTGTTTCTGCAGGCGACCGAGTATCACGAAGCCTATGCCGATCTCAACCTTAAGCTGACGACCGGCGCGTATGGCGCGAGCTTTTTCATGCTGACGGGGTTTCATGGCTTTCACGTGACGGTCGGCACATTGATGCTGATCGTGATTCTGGGCCGCTCGATCGCTGGCCATTTTACCGCCGACCACCATTTCGGCTTCGAAGGCGTGGCTTGGTACTGGCACTTCGTTGACGTGGTCTGGTTGCTGCTGTTCATATTGGTGTACTGGCTATAAGGGCCAGTCGCCTTCAACAAACAGAGGGGGAGATTCCCGCAACCGGGGGATCAGCGCCGCACCGATGGTGCGGCGTTTTTTTTCTACAGCTTGTCTTTGATGAAACCGAAATGGTAGGAAAGCATCAAAAGCATGAACAGCACGATTGAAAACACGACGCGCCACGTCAGAGCCCGGGCAGTGCGCGTTGAAGACCCCTTGTCCTTAACCAGGAAGTAGAGCGCCGAGCCCAGGCTCGCCAGTATCAGAACGATGAAGATTAAAACGACAATTTTCAAGTGCGGCCTCGCTTCCGGCGAGTGTAGCCCAGCCGCGGCACACTGACCAGCGATGCCCTCGTTACGCCTGCGTACTCCTCTATGGCCAACGCTCGCTGCGTTAGCCGGCATTGCCTTGACGCTCGCGCTCGGCAACTGGCAGCTCGGACGCGCGGCCGAAAAAGCGGCGATGGCCGAACGCATAGCCAGCGCCAATCGCGACGCACCGATAGCGCTGCCTCGCACCGCGGGCCGTGCCGAGGACCTGGCGTGGCACCATGTCGAGGCGAGCGGCCGCTTCGAGCCGAAATTCACGGTGCTCATCGACAACCGCATCCTGAACGGCGTCGTCGGCTATCACGTGGTGATGCCGCTTAGAATAAGCGGCAGCGAGCTTTACGTGCTGGTAAACCGCGGCTGGGTCGCAGCGACGAATTCGCGCGCCACGCTGCCGCAAATCAAGACGCCTAACGGAGAAGTGCAGGTATCGGGTCTCGCGACACTGCCGACCAGACGCTATCTCGAGCTTTCGACCCAGGTGACGGAAGGCGAGGTATGGCAGAACCTCACGCTCGAACGTTTCCGCGCCAGCGCTCCGATCGCGATCCAACCCGTGGTGCTGCAGCAGGAAAGCGAGAGCGACGACGGACTCAAGCGCGTATGGAGCGCGCCGGATCTTGGCATCGACCGGCACTACGGTTACGCGTTCCAGTGGTTTGCAATGGCGGCGGCAATCGTGGTTATTTACCTGGTGTGCAATGTCAGAAAAAGCGCCTAAAAGCCGCGCCAGCCTGTGGCTGATCCTGGCGCTGTGCGTCGTGCCGGTGGCTGCGTCGTACTTTTTCTATTTCTTCGCGCCGCCGGCCCGCCACACCAACTATGGCGAATTGATCGAAGCGCCGCCATTGCCGAATGCGCAGTTGCGGCTCGTCGACGGCGCGCCGTTCGAATTGGGCCA
The DNA here is from genome assembly GCA_025363575.1 of Betaproteobacteria bacterium. The sequence goes on from JANYDM010000212.1 coordinate 4,394, forward strand.
GCTGCGCGGGAAATGGGTGCTGCTGATGGTCGATGCCGCAGATTGCAAAGAGGCCTGCCAGCGCAAGCTCATCACGCTGCGGCAGTTGCGGCTCACGCAAGGCAAGGACATGGACCGCATCGAGCGCGCATGGCTGATCAGCGATGACGCTGCAGTCACGGCAAACGTGGAGGCCGATTATCGCGGGACGTGGCTGATACGCGCGGCGGCCACTGATGTCATCAAGCGCCTGCCCGCGCCCGATGCGCCTGCCGCGCATATTTACGTGATCGATCCGCTCGGCAATATCGTGCTGCGCTATCCGCACGATGCCGAGCCCGCCCGTATGATCAAGGACCTCACGCGCTTGCTCAGGACTTCGCGAATTGGATAGCAGAACAATTTACAAGTGGCTGATACTGGCTGCTGTATGCCTGACCTTTGTGGTCGTTGTCATCGGCGCGTACGTGCGCCTGCAGGATGCGGGGCTCGGCTGCCCCGATTGGCCCGGGTGCTACGGCCACCTCGTCGGCGTACCGGGGGACGCGGCGGAGATACAGCGCGCCGAACAGGTATTTCCGCAGCGGCCGGTCGAAACGCACAAGGCGTGGAAGGAAATGTTTCATCGCTATATCGCCGGCACGCTGGGCCTGTTGCTGTGCGCAATCGCGCTGACAGCGTGGCGGTCGCGGCGATCATTGAAACAGTCGCCATGGCTGGCCACGGCAATCGTGGCGGTGGTGGCGCTTCAGGCGGCGCTCGGTATGTGGACGGTGACCATGTTGCTGAAGCCGGTAATCGTCACGCTGCACCTGCTCGGCGGCATGACGACATTGGCCCTTCTAACCTGGCTTGCGCTGCGGCAGATGTCGTTTGCCTCGCCGGGCGCAGATGCGGTGCGGTTACGGGCATGGGCCGCGATTGCGCTGCTGATTCTGGCTTGTCAGATCGCGCTTGGCGGCTGGGTATCGACCAACTATGCCGCACTGGTGTGCCGGGATTTCCCGACATGTCATGGCGCATGGGTCCCGGCGATGGATTTTTCGCATGGCTTTACTCTTGCGCGTGAACTCGGCATGACGGCCGCAGGAGCACCGCTTTCCTTCGATGCACTGACTGCAATTCACTGGGCTCATCGCGTCGGAGCGCTGATGACGTTTCTCTTACTGGGCGCATTCGCCGTCGCGTTGATGCGCGCGGCAGCTGGCGGGTTTTTGGGCGTGACGCTCGCGGTTCTCCTGGCGCTGCAGGTAACACTGGGGATTTCCAACGTGCTGCTGACGTTGCCGTTGCCGGTGGCCGTCGCGCACAACGGCGTGGCAGCGGCTTTATTGGTCACCATGGTAGTGATAAACTTCGCCCTTTCCCGCCGCAGCCCCCCGTCTTAAATGTCATCCCTCGCCTGGCAGCATACGTCGTCGCGCTTTGCGCAATTTCTCGCGCTGACCAAGCCGCGTGTTGTGTCGCTGATCGTCTTCTGCGCAGTCATCGGCATGTTTCTCGCCGTCCCGTTCGGCGTGCTCGATGCGAGGTTTGCCGCAGTCGCGCTGGCCGCGACCGTCGGCATCGCACTGGTGGCGGGTGCGGCCGCCGCGATCAATTGCTTAGTCGAGCAGAAAATCGACGCTTTGATGGCGCGCACGCGCGGCCGTCCATTGCCGCGCGGCGAACTCACTCAGGTGCAGACGCTGGTATTTGCCTTGATAGTCGGCGGCGGCGGGCTTGCGCTGCTGTACTTTGAAGTCAATGTGCTGACAATGTGGCTTACGCTCGCCACGTTCGTCGGCTATGCAATTGTATATACCGTCATACTGAAGCCGATGACGCCGCAGAATATCGTAATCGGCGGCGCTTCGGGCGCCATGCCGCCGGTGCTGGGATGGGCCGCTGTTACCGGCGACGTTTCGTTCCAGGCCTTGCTGCTCTTCCTGATAATCTTCGCCTGGACGCCGCCCCATTTCTGGGCGCTCGCGCTCTATCGCAAGCTCGAATACGCCAAGGCCGGCGTGCCCATGCTGCCGGTGACGCATGGCGACAAATTCACGCGTCTGCATGTTTTGTTCTATACCGTCATTCTGATCGCGGTCACGCTGCTGCCGTACGCGACGCATATGAGCGGACTGATTTACGTCGCGGCCGCGGTAGTGCTGGGCGGCGTATTTCTCTATTACGCGATCCGGATTTATCGTGACTACAGCGATCGTCTGGCGCAGACCACGTTTCGCTATTCAATCCTGTATCTGACCCTGCTGTTTGCGGCGCTGCTGCTTGATCACTACTTCACTTACTAGCCCCGCATGAAGAGCCTGTGGGCCGGCCTGCTGCTGGCGCTGGCGTTGATTATTTCCGCATGCAACTTATCGCAGGCGCCGTCATTCGAGCTCACCGATATAACCGGCGCCGATTTCGGACGCGATGTGCAACTGACCGATCATAACGGCAAAGCGCGCACTCTCGCGGAATTCAAAGGCAAAGTCGTTGTGGTCTTTTTTGGCTACACGCACTGCCCGGACGTTTGCCCGGTGACCCTCGGCGAGTTGGCCATGGTCGCCCGTGAACTCGGCAAGGATGCCGCGCGCATGCAGGTGCTGTTTATTACTGTGGATCCCGAGCGCGACACGCAGGCAGTGCTATCGAAATACGTGCCCGCGTTCGATCCCGCTTTTCTCGGCCTTTATGGCGACGCCGCAGCGACGCTGAAGACTGCCAGGGAATTCAAGGTGTTTTATCAGAAGCAGCCGGTGGCGGGGGGCGCTTACAACATGGATCATTCGGCAGGAACGTATATTTATGATCCCGCCGGGCGCCTGAGGCTATTCGCAAGCTACGGGCAAGGTGCGCCCAAGATATTGCACGATATTCGTTTGCTGCTGCAGACGCCCTGAAAGGGCGCCGGCAGTTCAGGCATGGGCGCCGATAATGCCGCGCATTTTCTGCATCGCCTTGACCTCGATCTGGCGAATACGCTCAGCCGACACGCCGAATTCGGCGGCGAGATCGTGCAGCGTAGCTTGGTCCGTCTCGCGTAACCAGCGCGCTTCTATGATGCGGCGGCTGCGCGGATCGAGGCTGGCCATCGCATCTTCGAGCCCTTCGCTCTTGAGCCGTTCTTCCTGGGCATGCTCGAGCACGCGGCCGGGTTCGCTGTCGGTGTCCGCCAAATACGCAATCGGCGCGTAGCTTTCCTCAGCTTCGTCATTCAGCGGTTCAAGCGCAATGTCCTGGCCGCCCAAACGCGTTTCCATTTCGACGACTTCCTCGGGCTTGACGCCAAGCGTGTTCGCCATCGCCTTGACCTCTGCGCTGCCGAGCGTATTCAGGCCTGGCTTCATGCTGCGCAGATTGAAGAACAGCTTGCGTTGCGCCTTGGTCGTCGCGATCTTGACCATGCGCCAGTTGCGCAAAATGAATTCGTGCATCTCGGCCCGGATCCAGTGCACGGCAAACGACACCAGCCGAACGCCCCGTTCCGGGTCGAAACGCTTGACGGCTTTCATCAGGCCTATATTGCCTTCCTGGATAAGGTCGGCCTGCGGCAGGCCATAACCCAGGTAACCACGCGCAACCGATGCCACTACACGCAGATGCGAAACGATCAGCTGGCGTGCGGCATCCAGATCCTCATGATCGCGCAAACGCCGGGCCAAATCCGTCTCCTCTTGCTGCGACAACAGAGGAAAACGGTTCACCGTCTGGATATAGCTTTCCAGGCTGCCGGTCGCCGAAGGAACCGGTAAGGCAAAACGCGATAGCGCGAAACTCGTCATGGTTCAATTCCCTTTCCGAAGGATTTTAGCACTCTGGATATTTGAGTGCCAATCGTCCCGGAAGTTCCCCGGTGGTCTTCGTGAGGATTATATAAAAATTATAAATAACAGGTGTTTACGTAACTTATCGGGCCAAATGCCGACTGACCGAAAGCCAAGCGCCGAACCACCCCAGAATGGCCGGCAAGGCCAGGAGCCCTATGCCGCTTAAAAGCGCCAAGTGCCTGAGTTGGAAGAGTGATGCATACACGTGTGACAGCTCACCGAGGTTATGGTTTATCAGCCAGACGCCGCCATATACGATAAGCCAGGCGACCACCCCGCCGGCCGCGCCCTGCATGGCGCCGTAGTACAGAAACGGCCGCCTGATAAATGCGTCGGTGGCACCGATGAGCTGCACCACCTCCACCTCGTCGCGCTGGGTCAGCACCTGCAGGCGGATCGTATTAAAGGTGACGGCGATCAACGCGAATCCAAGAAGGCCGGCGAGGATAAAAACGACGACCCGGCCGAAACGTAGTGTTGCATCGAGACGGCGTGCCCACGCGGCGTCCAGTTGCGCGTGATCGACCCGCGGCCACTGTTTGATTTCGTCGCGCATTGCATCGAGCGCCGCCGGCGTATTGTCCTTAGCGGTTACGATGAATGCATCCGGCAGCGGGTTCTGCGGCAGGCCGTCGATCACGTCTGCCAGCCCGCTCGACTGCTTGAGTTCCTGCAGCGCCTGATCGCGCGGCACAAAGCGATATTTGAGAACGCGCGGATTTTGCTTGAGGCGCGCCTCGATCTGCGCGATTTCGGCGCGCGACGCGTCGAGCGCGAGGAACGCACTGATTTGCGGCTCCGCCGCCAGCTGACCGGAGGCCAGTTGCAGGTTGTCAATCAACACATACAGCCCGACCGGCAGGCTCAGCGCGATGCCGATTACTACGATGTTCAGGACGCTACCGAGCGGCGTACGCGCTAGCTTTGCCACGGTTGTCGAGCAACAGCGCGCGTGCTGGCTGAGCCAGGCGGTCATGCGGCTTCCGCGAGCGCGCCATTGCGCAACGCGATCACCCGCGGGGCAAGCCGTGCAAGCAAGGCCTGGTCATGTGTTGCGACCACCACAGTCACGCCGACTTGGTGAAACGAGCGGAACAATTCGCCGATCTCGGCGGCATAGTCGGCATCGAGATTGCCTGTCGGCTCGTCGGCGAGCAGGATTGCAGGCCGGTGAACTATTGCGCGCGCAATGCAGAGACGTTGCTGCTCGCCGCCGGACAGCGTAATCGGCAGGGCCTTCTCGTGCTTGAGCAGGCCGACTTTATCGAGCGCGGCGCGCACTCGCCGCGCTGCGTCCTTCGCGCCATAGCCCGCAATTTCCAGCGGCAGAGCGACGTTGCCGAATGCGTTGCGGTCGAAGAGCAGCTTATGGTCCTGGAACACGAGTCCGAATTTGCGGCGCAGAAACGGCACCGCGCGTGCCTGTAACGTGCCGACATTCTGCCCGTTCACGACTATGCTGCCGGAGGTCGGCCGCTCGATGGCGACCAGTAGCTTAAGCAATGTCGACTTGCCGGCGCCCGAGTGCCCCGTGATGAAGATCAGCTCGCCGGATTCAATCGTGAAGCCGACGTCGTGCAATGCCTCGTGTCCGCCCGGGTAGCGCTTCGATACATGGCTCAGCGCGATCATCCTGCGTTATCCCAGCAGTGCATCGACAAATTCCTCCGCTGCGAACGGCTGCAGATCGTCGAGCGCCTCGCCGACGCCGATGAAACGCAGCGGAATATTATGGGCGCGTGCGATCGCCGCTATCACACCACCTTTTGCTGTGCCGTCGAGCTTGGTCAGCACGAGGCCGGTGACGCCGAGGGCAGCGTCGAATGCCTTCACCTGGTTCAGAGCGTTCTGGCCGGTATTGGCATCAAGCACCAGCAGGATTTCGTGCGGCGCGCCCGGCGCGGCTTTGGCGATAACACGCTTGATCTTGCTGATTTCCTCCATCAGGTGCAGTTGCGTCGGCAGCCGTCCGGCGGTGTCGCACAGCACGACGTCGGTGCCGCGCGCGCGCGCCGCGGTGATGGCATCGAAAATAACTGCCGCGGCGTCGCCTGATTGTTGCGCGATGACCGCTACGTTATTGCGCTCGCCCCAGACTTCGAGTTGTTCGCGCGCGGCCGCGCGAAACGTATCGCCGGCTGCAAGCAGCACCGATTTTCCCTGGCGCTGATAGTACTTCGCGAGCTTGCCGATCGACGTCGTCTTGCCCGCGCCGTTGACGCCGGCGAGCATGATAATGAAGGGCCGGTGAGCGTCGACGATCAGCGGCACGGCGACGGGCTTGAGCAGCGCGAGCAGCGCATCGTGCAAGGTCTGTTTCAACTCGCGACGCTCGCGCAGCTTGTCGCGCCGTGCCGCGCCGCGCAGCTCTGTGATCAGAAACCCGGCAGCCGTAACGCCGACATCGGCGAGCAGCAGCGTATTCTCGAGCTCGGCAAAAAACGCTTCGTCGATCGCGCCGCTGGAGAACAACTCCGTAACGTCGGTGTTGAGCAGTTTGCGCGTGCGCGCGAGCCCGGCCTTGAGCCGTGTGCTCCAGCCTGCGCCCGCTTTTTGATCCGGTTTCAGGAAACTAAACATACAAGGCGCAGTCAGACGTGGCTTAGAGGGCATTTGCGCGCCATATGTCGAGCGCAACGACGGCAATTCGCTTAAAATTCTAGCCGGAAAGGCCCGGCCGGGCTACCTGCAGTCCCTTATCTTCCCACTTTCGAGACTCTGCATGTTACTCAGATTCTGTCGGCGCGATATGCGCGCTGCTATCTTCTCGATTACAGCCATATTGCTGGCGACCGGCGCGTGCGCGCAGTCGGGCGTGGACCAGACCAGCGAACACAAGCTGGCTAACGGTTTGCGCGTCATCGTTAAAGAAGATCACCGTGCGCCCACGGTGGTATCCATGGTCTGGTACAAGGCAGGCAGCACGGATGAGGTGAATGGCCACACGGGCGTCGCGCACGTGCTCGAGCACATGATGTTCAAGGGTACCAAGGCGGTGCCGAATGGCGAATTCTCCAAACGCATCGCGGCCGCCGGCGGGCGCGACAATGCGTTTACGAATCGAGACGCCACCGGCTACCATCAGCAGCTTCACAAGTCCAGACTGCCGCTCGCGTTCGAGCTCGAGGCCGACCGCATGGCCAATCTGCTGCTGACGCCGGAAGAGTTCGCAAAGGAAATTCGGGTCGTGATGGAGGAGCGCCGGCTGCGCACCGACGATCGCGCAAACGGCATCGTCTACGAGCAACTGATGGCGACCGCGCTCATCGCGCATCCCTATCGCGCACCGGTCATCGGCTGGATGAGCGATCTCGAAAGCATGACGTGGCGCGACGCGCGCGACTGGTATGACCACTGGTACGCGCCCAACAACGCGATCGTGGTAGTGGTGGGTGATGTCGTTCCCCGCGACGTGTTTGCGCTCGCGGAAAAATATTTCGGCCCGCTCAAGGCCAAAGTCTTGCCCGAACGCAAGCCGCAGGATGAGCCGGCGCAGCGCGGCATCCGGCGTATTACCGTCAAGGCGCCGGCGGAACAGCCCGCACTGATAATGGGATATCGCGCACCTATCCTGCATGACGTCGACAAGGAATGGGAACCCTACGCGCTTGAAATGCTGGCGGGCGTGCTCGACGGCCACGATGCGGCGCGCCTCAATAGCGCGCTGGTGCGCAATGAAAAAATCGCGAACTCGGTGGGCGCCGGCTATGACAGCACGCAGCGCGGCCCGGGCATGTTCTCGGTCAGCGGTGTGCCGAGCGCCGGCAGGAGCGTCACCGAACTGGAGCAGGCGCTGCGCCGCGAGCTCGCGAAGATCATCAACGACGGTATCACCGACGAGGAGCTGAAGCGCGTCAAAGCGCAGGTCGTATCGTCGCAGGTTTTTCAGCGCGATTCGATTTACTTTCAGGCGCTGCAGATCGGCTCGCTCGAAGTCGCGGGCTATCCGCATCAGGCGATGGACACGATGATAGCGAAATTGCGCGAGGTCACGCCCCAGCAGGTGCAGGCGGTGGCGAAGAAATACCTGGTCGACGACAGCCTGACGATCGCGGTGCTCGATCCGCAGCCGCTCGACGCCGCGAAGCCCGCAGCCCCGCAAGGAGGGCGCCATGTTCAATAACATGCGGCGCGCGGCGTGTTTTGTTGTGTTGTGGCTGGCGGCGACTCCGGCGTGGTCGCTGCTGCCGATCGAGCATTGGCAGACGAAGCAGGGCGCGCAGGTTTACTTCGTGCAGGCACGCAATCTGCCGATCGTCGACGTCAGCGTCGATTTTCCCGCGGGCTCCGCTTACGACACGCGTGAAAAATCCGGCGTCGCGGCAATGACGCAGAACCTGCTCAAACTCGGTGCGGGCGGCCTGTCAGAGGACGAGATTGCGCGTCGCATGGCGGATGCAGGCGCGCAATTCGGCGGTCGCGCCGAAAGCGACCGTGCCGGCGCGTCGCTGCGCACGCTGAGCAGCGCCGACGAGCTTAAGCAATCGCTCGACTTGTTCGCGCGCGTCCTGCAGCACCCTGAGTTTCCGGCCGCGGTGGTCGAACGCGAGAAAACGCGCGTGGTCGATGCCATCAGGGAGGCGGACACCAAGCCCGAGACCCTGCTCAGCCGGAATTTCAACGCGCTCGCGTATGCCAATCATCCTTACGGTTTGCGCGGAGCGGGAGAGGCGGAGACCGTCGCGCGCATCACGCGCGACGATCTGGTCGCGTTTTACCGCCGTTATTACGCCGCCGATCTTGCCGTCGTTGCCATCATCGGCGACCTGACGCGCGCTGACGCGGAGCGAATCGCCGAGCAGCTGACTGCCGAACTGCCGCGCGCAGGTCAGGCGCCGGTCATCCCACCGGTGCCCTCCCTTGCGCAGGCTGAGCTGCGCGTAGTGCCGCACCCGGCTTCGCAGAGCCATTTGCTCATCGGCATGCCGGGCATCAAACGCAGCGACCCGGATTATTTTCCGCTATTTGTCGGCAATTACATATTGGGCGGCGGCGGCTTTTCCTCGCGCATGACGGAGGAAGTGCGCTCCAAGCGAGGGCTCGCGTATTCCGCGTACAGTTATTTTTCACCATTGCAGGAACGCGGGCCGTTCGTGATCGGCCTGCAGACGCGCAAGGACCAGGCCGGCGACGCGCTCAAAGTCGTGCGCGCCACGCTCAAGGAGTTTCTCGATCGCGGGCCGACTGCCGATGAACTCCGCGATGCCAAGCAGAATCTCGTCGGCGGTTTTGCGCTGCGCATCGACAGCAACCGCAAGATTCTCGATTACCTCGCCGTCATCGGGTTTTATCACCTGCCGCTGACCTATCTCGAAGAGTTCGTGCCTAACGTCGAGAAAGTCACGCTGGCTGATATCCGCAGCGCGTTCGCGCGCCACGTCGATCCCGCGCGCATGGTGACGGTGGTGGTGGGGCCCGACGCCGCCGCTATCGCAGCCGCGAGCACCGAGTAACCGTCGCGCGCGAGCTGACGTACAGTTGATGGCGGCCTCCCGGAACAAGGTCCGCATCATCGGCGGTACGTGGCGCAGCCGCGTCATCGCTTTCCCGACGCGCGCGGATTTGCGGCCCACCCCCGACCGCGTGCGCGAAACCCTGTTCAATTGGTTGGGGCAGGACTTGACCGGCAAGCGCTGCCTTGACCTGTTCGCCGGCAGCGGTGCGCTCGGGTTCGAAGCGGCGTCGCGCGGGGCGCGCCGCGTCGTCATGGTTGAGCGGGACCCGGCGACCTGGCGCGCATTGCAGGCGAGCGCCGCCGCGCTCGCCGCCAGCGCAGTGGAACTTAAACGCGCGGATGCGTTAGAATTTCTGCGTGCCGACGATGGCTGCTATGACGTTGTCTTTCTCGACCCGCCGTTTCGCGTTGACTATCTGGCGCAAGTGCTGCCGGCGCTGGGGCCGCGGCTGGCGCCCGGGGCCTGCGTGCACATAGAAGCGCCGGCGGCGCCTGCGCTGGCGCCGGGCTGGGAAATACAGCGCAGCGGCCGCGCGGGCGCGGTGACTCATCAACTATTGAAATGGGCTGGCCATGACGCTTAGAGCGGTGTACCCCGGAACCTTCGATCCGATCACGCTGGGCCATCAGGACCTCGTGCGGCGCGCAGCCAGCATGTTCGACGAGGTGATCCTGGCTGTCGCCGACAGCCGCGCGAAGCGGCCGTTCTTCACGCTTGACGAGCGCGTCGAGATGGCGAAGAGCGTGGTCGCCGAGTACAAAAATGTTTCGGTCATGGGATTTTCGGGGCTGCTCATGCAGTTCGCGCAACAGCATAAGGCGAAAGTCGTCATGCGCGGCCTGCGCGCGGTATCCGACTTCGATTACGAATTTCAGCTGGCGGGCATGAACCGCAATCTGTTCCCGGAGGTGGAATCCATATTCCTGACGCCGTCAGAGCAGTTCCTGTTCATTTCGGCGACGCTGGTGCGCGAGATTTCCGTGCTCGGCGGCGATGTCAGCAAGTTCGTTGCACCGCACGTCGAGCAATCCCTGAAAAGGAAAATTGCCTCGCTCGGCGGCAAGCCATGACGTAGACGCATGGCCCTCACCATTACCGACGAATGCATCAACTGCGACGTGTGCGAGCCCGAGTGCCCGAACGCGGCGATTTCTGCCGGCGAGGAAATCTACGTCATCGATCCCCGGCTCTGCACTGAATGCGCGGGGCACTATGATAAGCCGCAATGCCGCATCGTCTGCCCGGTCGACTGCATTCCGAATGATCCCCGTTATGTCGAAACACCCGCGCAGCTGCGTGAAAAATATCTGCGCCTGACGCAGCAGCCGACGACGTAAGGCGCGACCCTAACGCTGGCAGCGCGGGCAATAAAAAGTGGAGCGCTGGCCCAGCACCAGGCTGCGGATCGGCGTCTTGCATACGAGACAGGCTTTGCCTCCGCGGCCGTAGACGAAAAACCTGTTCTGAAAATAACCGGCCTCACCCGCGGAGTTGACATAGTCGCGCAGGCTGGAGCCACCGGCTTCGATCGCCTCGGCGAGGGTTTCCTTGATTTTCCCGACCAGCACCGCGTAACGCGCAAGCCCGATTTTGCGCGCCGGCAGCTTGGGATTTATGCGCGCGCGGAACAGCGCTTCGCTCGCGTAAATGTTGCCCACTCCCGCGACCAGGTGGCTGTCCATCAGCGCGTTCTTGATGGCGCCGCTGCGCGCGCGCGTCTCGCGATACAGCCAGTCCGCGCTAAGCGCAGCAGACAAGGGCTCCGGCCCGATGTCGCGCAAGAGCTTGTGCTCGAGCGGATCTCCCGTGTGCCAGAGCACGAGCCCGAAGCGCCGGGGATCGCGCAGGCGCACGACCGGCCCGCCCTCGAGCGCCAGATCGAAGTGATCGTGTGTCTCCGGCGGCGTGCCCGGTGCAACCACCCACAGCCGCCCCGACATACCCAGATGCACGATCAGCGTGCCATCGCCGGCGCGGAACAACAGGTACTTGGCGCGGCGCTCGAGCGCGTCGATGCGGCGTCCGCTCAGAACGCGCGCAAGATTGCGCGGGACGGGCTGGCGCAATGCTCGATTGCGCACGACAACTGCGGCAACGGTCGCGTCGCGCACGATGGGTTCGAGTCCACGCCGCGTGGTCTCGACCTCGGGCAGTTCGGGCATGGCTACTTTCTCGGGTCGGCGGCAGCGGAGGGGGGCGCCAGCAGGCGCTTCGCTGTCTCGCCCGGCATCAAGTGCTCGTACGGCAGGTCGCTGCGGGCGAGCACCAGCTGAGGTTCGCGTTGTAAAACCGCGACGGAGATTTCCTTGCCGGTCTTCAGCCTCACGCGGATCGTCGCCAGCGGTTTGCTGTTGCCCGAATGCTGCAGTCCGAGTGCGACCGCCAGCCGCCATCCATCGGCCCAGCGATTGAGGTCGTCGGCACTGACGTCCACGGCCGGCGGCGTCGATTGCCACTTGCCGTCGCGTTGTTCCAGCGCAAAATCCTTGAACGTAAATGCAACCGGCGCTTCTTCCGCGGTAAACAACTGCCGGCTGACCAGTTCGAGATAGTGTTTCGGCAGCGCGCTGCCATAGCGGGCCCCGAGTGGATAGACGCCGTCCTGGGTGAGCACGTATTGCTCGCGGCTCATCTGATTGACGGCGCCAAAGGCAAACGTCTGCAGATTGAAGGTCACGCGCGCATACGGCTCATTCAGGTCGTAGCGCGCGAGTCCGGTCGCGGCGTAACGATCTTTGGCGCTCGCGTCGAGAATTTCGAGCAGGCGCTGCACCTGCGAGTTGTCAGCGCGCGCGCTGATCGGCGCTTTCATCATCCAATCCGCACCGGTGCGCGCCAGCGTAACGGCCGGATTGCCGGCGATCTCCACCTTGATGGAAGAGATCTCGGCCGATTTGATCGACGACACCTTGTGCGTGGGCTCTTCTTTGTGCGGCTTGTAGTAAGCGACGAGGCCGAGCGCGATGACCGCCGCGAGCAGCGCTAGATTTAGTACTGCCTTGCCGCTCATGACCGGCGGCGCCGCCACCAGACGAGTACGCCGGTGCTCGCGAACGCCAGCGGCAGGAAGACCAGAAAACCGAACAGAATGACATAGAGGGCGCCGCGGCCAAGCTCGAGGTTGCCATCAACCGACGGTCGCGGTTGCAGCGTGATCATTGTGTCGTCGCCGGCGAGCCAGTTGATCAGATTGACGCCGAGGTCAAGATTGCCGCCATTGCCGAGGAACTGGTTGCTCAGGAAATGGCCATTGCCGACGACGACGACGCGTTGGGCGCGCTCGGCCACCGTGCGCTCGAGGGCCGCGGCGATAGTGATCGGACCCGGCACGTCGCGCGCTTTGTCGAACGCGATGGTCCCGTCGAGCTTGCCCATCTCAACCCAACCGCGCGGCGCGACGTCCACCAACCGCGCCACGCGCCAGTCGCCGCCTTCCGCCGGCACGCCAATCTGGCGCGCGAACGGGAAGACCGTGTTGAGGCGGAAGTTGTCAGTGACCGGATGGCGCCCGTAGGCCGCGGAGATCGCGACGGTTGGCGAGACATTCATTTGAGCAGCCTGCGGGTCAACTACCGTGCCGGGTCCGAGCGTCAGGCCGAGCACTTCGGCCAGCGGCTGCAGTCCGTGCAAGGGGTCCGTATCGATGAGCCACAGCAGATTGCCGCCCTTTTGCACGTATTGCTTTATTTTCTGCACCTCCGGCGGCTGCAGGTCGACTTGCGGACTGGCGATGAGCAGCATACTTGCGTTGGCCGGCACTTCCTGAGCGCTCGCCAGGTTGACGCTGTTGGTTTTGATGCCTTTGGCGGCAAGCTGCTTGCCGAATTCGCCGAGATCGTGGTTGGCATTGCCGCTGAGCCGGCGCTCGCCGTGGCCGTCCAGCGCCATCACCAGCCGCTCGCCAGAGCGCGCGAGCCGCATCAACGCGTTGATGAACGACTGCTCGTTGTACTGCGTCAGGTGCTCGCTTTTCTGGTTGTATTCGACGATCGATTCACCGTCGACGCGGATGCCCGCCGCCTGCATGAGCTTCGGCTCCTCGCGCGGATCAACCACCGCCACGGTAATGTCCGGTTTTGCGCGCTGGTACGGCGCGAGAAAATCCTGCACCTGCTTGCGCGCATCCTGGCGCGTGGCGAAGATCGTTACTTTAACCGGGCCGCTGAACTTCGAGAGCACGTCGATCGTCTGCTGCGCCAGCCTGTTGCGTGAATTCTGCGTAAGGTCGAAGTCGGTGCGGTATTCGCGCGCGAAAAATGCGATCAACGCGGCCATGGCGATGAGCAAAACGACGAAGATGCCGTTCTGCACCAGCAGATGTGTGCGAAGCTTGGGTGTGACTTCCATGTCGATTATCCGCGCAGGCGCGCCGCGTCGAGATGGCGCACGGTGAGAACGAGAAAGACCGCGATCAGCAGCAGCATGCAGACCACGCTGTAAGTGTCGAACATGCCTTTGGCGAACGGCTCGAAATTCTTGAGCGGCGAGAGCACCTGCGCGAGCTCTGCCGGCACGTTCCAGCCGCGGCCGCGCATGCCGTCGGCGGCAGTCTCGCCGGCGAGCAGCATGCCGAGCAGCAGACCGAACGCTATCATCGATGCCACGAAAGGCTGCGCCGTCAAACAGGATGCGTAAAGCGAAACCGCCGAGAAACAGGCCGCCAGCAAGGCAACGCCGAGAACCAGGCTCGCGAGCAGGCCGAAATCAAGCCGCCCGCCGAGCAGGAGCGAGAGCGCCATCAGTACGGCCAGGCCGACAAGCAGCCATAGGAATGCCACCAGCCCGGCGAATTTGCCGAGCACGATTTCGGTCATCGATATTGGCGCGGAAAACAGCAGCACCATCGTCTGATTGCGGCGCTCTTCCGCGATCAAGCGCATCGCGAGCAGCGGTACCGCGAAAAGAAAGATGATCGCCAGCGTCGCAAACACCGGGGCCGCCACCAGCTCGGTGATGCCGGGCGGCGCCGGCATCTGAATGAGTTGCGACTGCACCTGCATGAATTCGTCGATGCGCTTCAAAAAACCGAACGCGAGCATGACCTGCACGAACGTCAGCACAACCCATGCAAGCGGGGATGCGAACAGCGCTTTGAGTTCTTTGCCGGCGATCGTAAAAATCATGTTTGATCTTCCTTGCGCGTCAGGCTGCTGAATACGTCTTCGAGGCTCGCCTGCGCGGGCATCAATTGATAAAGGCCCCACGAGTTGTCAACCGCGCGCCGCACGAGCTCGTCGGTCGGGTCGCTGCCGTCGGCACACGTGATGCGCCAGACGCCATCGCCGGCGGCTGCCACGCTGGCCACGCCGGTAATAGATTCGATCACCGCGAGGGCCGGCGAGCGCTTGAGCCCGACCAGCATGTTGCGGCCGCCCTGGAACTGCTTCAAGGCAGCAATGGAATCGCCGAATACCGTCGCGCCGTGATGCAGGATTTGCACGCGGTCGCAGACGCTTTCGACCTCGGGCAGGATGTGCGTCGACAGGATTACGCTGCGGTCGCGGCCGAGCTCACGAATGAGATTGCGGATTTCGCGGATTTGATTGGGATCGAGACCGACCGTAGGTTCGTCGAGGATGACGACGTCGGGCCGGTGCACGATGGCCTGCGCGATGCCGACGCGCTGCTGATACCCTTTGGACAGCGTGCCGATCAGTTTTTTCGCGACCGCCGCCAGGCCGCAGCCCGTGAGCGCTTCGTCGACGGCCGCGGCACGTCCCGGTTTCGCCACGCGATGCAGGCGCGCGGCGAGATCGACGTATTCGCGCACATTGAGTTCCCGATACAGCGGCGGGGTCTCGGGCAGGTAGCCGATGCGCGCCTTCGCGGCGCGCGGCTCGTCGAACAAATCGATGCCGCAGATTTTTATCGCGCCGCGGGTAGGGGCGAGATTGCCGGTCAACATCTGCATCGTGGTGGTCTTGCCGGCACCATTGGGGCCCAGAAAACCGAGAATCTCGCCGCGCTTCAATTCGAGGCTGAGGCCGTCGACCGCGGTGTGAGCGCCGAATTTTCGCGAAAGCCCTTGGGCGGAAACGGTAATCTCGGCGGGTGATGAACTCATGGTAGATCTCGCTGTCTGGCTCACGTGCGACTGCAAACTTGTAGTGGGCGCTAAATATACCTAATATGTCACGCTTTATGAAGAACTTGCGAACTATAATTCGTTCTTGTCCGTATTGTTCCGTATACCCGCCGGTAATTTCGAGCTTAACCGCTTGCCGATGAAAATTTTCCGACCTGCCGCCTGGTTGTCGTTGCTGGTACTCGCTGCGTGCGCTCAGCAACCCACTCACTCCGCGTCTGCCGAGCCCGGGCTCGAGTCCCCTTCGACGCCGCCTGCTGGCGCCCAGCCAGCGCAGAAACCGCGCGTCGTCGTGCGACCGAGCGACACCGCCAAGCCGCCGGTGCTGCCGGCGCAGGCGATGAGCCAGGCCGTGCTGTTCAAGATGCTGCTCGCCGAGATCGCATTGCAGCGCGGGCAAAACAATGTCGCTGTGCAGTCATTCCTCGAACTGACGCGTGAGACGCGCGATCCGCGCATCGCGCAGCGCGCCACCGAGGTCGCGTTGTCCACGCGGTTTTTCGCCGCCGCCCTCGAGACTGCCGGCGTGTGGCTCGCGGTCGATCCGGAATCGCAGCAGGCGCGGCAGGTTTTGGCTGCGTTGCTCGTCAACCAGTCCCGGCTCGCCGACGCGCAGCCGCACCTCGAAAAATGGCTCGCAGCCGATAAAGACAATGTAGGAACCGGGTTCATGCAGCTGAATGCGCTGCTTGCGCGGCACCCCGATAAGCCGGCGGTGTTGCAGCTCACGCAGGCGCTCGCCCAGCCCTATACAGCAGTGCCGGAGGCGCATTTCAGCGTAGCGCAGGCCGCATGGGCAGCCGATCAGCCGCCGCTGGCGCTGACTGAAATCCGCGCGGCCCTCAAGCTGCGTCCGGAATGGGAACAGGCCGCGTTATTTCAGGGCCAGCTCCTGCAGCGCACGGCGAGCAACGATGCGCTTGCCTACTACCAGACCTATCTGAAAACCTATCCGCGCGCGATGGACGTGCGCCTGAGCTACGCACGGCTCCTGGTCAGCGACAAGAAATACGCCGAAGCGCGCGCCGAGTTCCAGGCCTTGCTCAAGGAGTTTCCGAACAACGCCGAGGTCACCATGGCGGTGGCGCTGCTGTCGCTGCAGCTCAGCGACTACGACATTGCGGAAACGCAATTGAAGCATGCGCTCGAAACCGACTACAAGGATCCCGACGCCGTGCGTTTCTACCTCGGTCAGCTCAACGAAGAGCGCAAGCATCCGGAAGAAGCCCTGCGCTGGTACGCGAGCGTCAACGGCGGCGATCAGTACGTGCCCGCGCGCGCGCGCTATGCGGGGATACTCGCCAAGCAGGGCAAGCTGGACGATGCGCGCAAGTATTTGCAGGACGCGGGACGCAGCGGGCCCGAGCGCGTGCAGTTTACCCAGGCCGAAGCGCAGCTGCTGCGCGATGCGAACGACTATCGCGCGGCGTACGACCTGCTGGCGCAGGCGGTCGTGAAAAACCCGGATTCGACCGAGCTGCTTTATGACCAGGCGATGGCTGCCGAGAAAGTCGATCGCATCGACGTGCTCGAATCAAATTTGCGCAAGGTCATACAGCTCAAGCCCGACTACGCGCACGCCTACAACGCACTCGGCTATACGCTTGCCGATCGCAATACGCGGCTGAGCGAGGCTTACACGCTGGTCGAGCAGGCGCTGAAACTGTCGCCCGAAGACCCGTTCATCATGGACAGCATGGGCTGGGTGCTTTACCGCATGAACCAGAACGATGCGGCCATCACCTTTCTCAAGCGCGCTTTTACCATCCGTCAGGACGCGGAGATTGCCGCGCATCTCGGCGAAGTGCTGTGGGCGGCCGGCCAGCCCGACGAGGCGAAAAAAGTGTGGGCGACCGGCCTCAAGGAAAATCCCGTCAACGAACTCCTGTTGGCGACGGTCAAGAAGTTTTCTCCGTAGTCCGGCGCCGCCGCGCCGGGCTTTGTCATGGTGGCCTTGCTTCGAAGCTGCGTCGTGCTATGCGCTGCGCTGCTCGCCGCTTGCGCGGAAGCGCCGCCGCGCATGGTCGATAGCGCGCTGCCGTTCGAGCTCGCGGGCCGCATCGTTGTGCGCTACCAGGAGCGCGGGTTTTCGAGTTCGCTGCGCTGGAAGCAGACGCGCGGCCGCGATGAAATCTGGCTGACTGCGCCGCTCGGTCAGACGCTCGCATATCTCGAGGCCGATGCGCAGGGCGCAACGCTCACGGACGCCGATCAGAAACAATACCGCGCCGGTTCAATCGACAGCCTGATGAAAAGCGCGTTCGGCTGGCGCTTTCCCGTGGACGGATTGCGCTACTGGGTATTTGGCGAGGCAGCACCCGGCGCGCCGGGTGCTGCCGTCGTGCGCGAAGACCCTCGCCGCATCGCCCGCCTGCAGCAGGACGGTTGGCAGATCGTGTTCATTTACGCGACTGCCGAGGCCACGCGCCCGTCGCGCCTCGAAATCTCCGGCAACGACGCCCAGATACGCCTCGCGATCGACAGTCTCACGCGAGACGTGCCATGACCGCGGCGCGGGCCTATTCCGCGCCGGCCAAACTCAATTTGCTATTGCGCGTAACGGGCCGGCGTGCCGACGGTTACCACTTACTTCAAACCGTGTTCCGCTTCATCGACTTCGCGGATACCTTGCGCTTTGTCGTGCGCCCCGATGGCGTCATCTCCCGGGTCAACGAAGTTGACGGGGTGCCGGAACACGACGACCTCACATTGCGCGCCGCGCGCCTGTTGCAGCGGGCTGGCGCGGTGAGTGCGGGCGTCGACGTTGCGCTGGAAAAACGCCTGCCGCTGGGCGGCGGGCTCGGTGGCGGCAGTTCTGACGCGGCCACGGCCTTGCTGGCATTGAACCGGCTCTGGGGCCTGAATTGGCCTCGCGCGCGGCTGCAGGAACTGGCGCTCGAGTTGGGAGCAGACGTGCCGGTATTCGTTTTCGGCGAATCGGCCCTGGGGCAGGGCATAGGCGAAGAATTGACCCCGTTGGCGCTGACGCCGGCATGGTATGTTCTGCTTATCCCGCCGGTCACTGTAGCGACGGCCCGGATATTCCAAGATGCGGATTTGATTAGGGATTCGATTCCGATTAAAATACCGCCCTTTTCAGATGCGTCGGGCGTCAACGATCTGGAGCCGGTGGTTTGCAGGCTTTATCCGGTAGTTGCGCAGCATCTGGCCTGGCTTAAACAATTCGGCAATGCGCGGGTGACCGGATCCGGCGGCTGTGTGTTTGCCGAGTTCGGCAATGAAGCGGCAGCGCGCGGCGTATTGGAGCGGCTGCCGGCAACGATGCACGGCGTGGTCGCGCAGGGATTGGCATTTCATCCCTTGCGGGAGATAGTTGATTAGTGAGTGAGCGTTAGTCGGCGGCGGGCAGGCAGTCGATGCGCGCCGCAGTTGGTCAGCGTTGGGGAGTCGCCAAGTGGTAAGGCACCGGATTTTGATTCCGGCATTCGTAGGTTCGATCCCTACCTCCCCAGCCATTTTTCCGGGACAGGGCTGAACGAAGGAAGGTGATCGTGCCGTACGACCGTTTAATGGTATTTACCGGCAACGCAACGCCGAAACTCGCGGCGGATGTGGTGCAGCACCTGAATATCCATCTGGGCAAAGCCAAGGTCGGGCGCTTCAGCGACGGCGAAGTCATGGTGGAGGTGCTCGAGAACGTTCGCGGCAAGGATGTCTTCGTGCTGCAGTCGATCTGTTCGCCGCCGAACGACAACCTGATGGAGACGCTGGTGCTGGTCGATGCGTTGAAGCGCGCTTCGGCGGCGCGCGTGACGGCGGCGATTCCGTACATGGGCTACGCGCGCCAGGACCGGCGGCCGAGCTCGGCGCGGGTCGCGATCACGGCGAAAGTGGTGGCCGACATGCTGGCCACGGTGGGCGTGAACAGAGTGTTGACGATGGATCTGCATTCCGAGCAGATCCAGGGATTCTTCGACATACCGGTCGACAATATTTATTCGGCGCCGATACTGCTGGGCGATGTATGGAAACACGATTTCAAGAACCTGGTGGTGGTGTCGCCTGACGTCGGCGGCGTGGTGCGGGCGAGAGCGCTCGCGAAGCGGCTCGAAGCCGACCTCGCCATCATCGACAAGCGGCGGCCGCGGCCGAATGTGGCGACGGTGATGAATATCATCGGAGAAGTTGAAGGGCGCACCTGCGTGATCGTCGACGACATGGTCGATACGGCGAACACGCTGTGTGAGGCCGCCAAGGCACTGAAAGAGCGCGGCGCCGAAAAAGTGCTGGCTTATTGCACGCATCCGGTACTGTCGGGCAAGGCGATCGAGCGAATCTCGAATTCGGCGCTCGACGAGCTGGTAGTGACGGACACGATACCTTTGTCCGAAGAAGCGGCGAAATGCAAGCGCATCCGCGTGCTGTCAATTGCGGGTTTGCTGGCCGAGACGATGTTGCGCATCAGCAACGAGGATTCGGTCAGTTCGCTGTTTGTTGAATAGATGAGGGCGGAATATTTTTTTGGCGCAGCGCGGGGCATCTGCCTTACGCTGTTTTTTAAACCCGGAGCGTCTGGTCGCGGACGCCTCGATTTGTGGAGACTGAAATGAAAATTGAATTTACCGCGTTTCCGCGGTCACTGCAGGGCACGGGTGCGAGCCGCCGTCTGCGTGGCGGCGGCAAGGTGCCGGGGATCGTCTACGGCGCCGACAAAGAGGCGCAACCGATCGAGGTCGATCACCATGCGTTGTACCGCCATCTCAAGATGGAGGCGTTTCACGCGTCGATTCTTGATATGACGTTCGAAGGCGCCAAGCAGCAGGTGCTGCTGCGGGACGTGCAGATGCACCCGTTCAAACAGCTCGTGCTGCACGTAGACTTTCAGCGCATCGACAAGAACAAGAAGATCCACATGAAAGTGCCGCTGCACTTCATCAACGCCGAGATTTGCCCTGGCGTGAAGGTCGGCGGCGGCGTGGTCAATCACATCATGAACGAGCTCAACGTTCAGTGTCTGCCCGACCATCTGCCCGAGTTCATCGAGGTCAACCTCGACAAACTCGAGCTCGGCCATTCGCTGCACGTAAACGATCTGGCGCTGCCGCAAGGCGTCGAGCCGATTCCGCGCGTGAAGAAGGACAATCCGGGCGTGGTCACGGTGCATGTGCCGAAAGTGATCGTGGTCGAAGAAGAAGCCGCGGCGCCGGTCACCCAGATCACGGGCCAGACCGAAGCCGAAGCCGCTGCTGCGGCCGAGGGCAAGGATGGCGACAAGAAGGACGGCGGCGACAAGAAGAAGGAAGCCGCGGGCGACAAGAAAGAAGGCGGCAAGAAGGAATAAACCGGGCCGTGCCGTCCGGAAAACGGGCCCGCCATGCTGGCGTTTGCGACGAGCGAACGGGAGATGGCGGGTTTTTTTCGGCGGCAATTCAAGAGCGCGGCCAGTGCGCGCGGCCGGCGTTCAGCGCGTAGCATGTCGGGTTTGAGACCACATTCCAATTTCAGCCACCAGGCGGGTAGCGGTCATCATGAAACTCATCATCGGGCTCGGCAATCCGGGCGAAAAGTACGAGCGCACGCGGCACAACGCGGGTTTCTGGCTGATCGAGCGATTCGCCGCGAAGAACGGCATTGCGATGCGCAAGGACGCCAAGTTTCAGGCGCTGGTCGGCCGGCATGCCGACAGCGGCGTGTGGCTGCTGATGCCGCAGAATTTCATGAATGCGAGCGGCCGCGCCGTGCAGATGATGGCGGGCTTTTTCAAGATCACGCCCGCGGAGATCCTGGTGCTGCACGATGAACTCGATTTTGCGCCGGGCGTCGCCAAAGTGAAGCAGGGCGGCGGCATTGCGGGGCACAATGGCCTGCGCGATATTTCTGCGCGACTCAACTCGCACGACTACTGGCGGCTGCGCATCGGCATCGGCCATCCCGGCGACCGCCAGGCCGTCAGCGACTACGTATTGAACAAGCCATCCGCGGAAGACCGGGTCGAGATCGATGCTGCCATCGAGCGCTCGCTCGAGATCATGCCGCTTGCGCTGGCCGGCGACATGCAGGCGGCCATGCTTAAGCTGCATACTCCGGATAAGCCGGCGAAGGCTGAGCAAAAGCAACCTAAGACGCCGGAAAAAACGCGCGCTGAAGGCAAGCGAGCCGCCGCTCAGAAACCGGCCAAGGTCGATCCGCCGGCGAAGGAGAATCCTTCCCCGAAAGTCGAGCCACCTGAAACGGAACCTCCGCCAAACGTCGAGCCGCCCAAGCCGCAGCCAGAGCCGGCTGCGGCGGTCGCCGCGGAGACGACGGCAGCGGATAAAAAAAGCGGCTTGAAATCCATGTTCAAAAAATTGATACCGGGTGCCAAGAGGTAATACGGCAAACGATACTGCAGCGCGCGTCACCTTCCCTATTCCACGACGGAAATCATGAGCCTCAAATGCGGAATCGTCGGCTTGCCCAATGTCGGCAAGTCGACCCTCTTTAATGCGCTGACCAAGGCAGGCATCGCCGCGGAAAACTATCCGTTCTGCACTATCGAGCCCAACGTCGGCATCGTCGAAGTGCCCGATCCGCGCCTGCAGCCGCTGGTCGATATCGCGCGGCCGGAGAAAACGATACCGGCTGTCGTCGAATTCGTCGACATCGCGGGTCTCGTCGCCGGCGCGTCGAAAGGCGAGGGGCTCGGCAACAAGTTTCTTGCCAATATTCGCGAGACCGACGGCATCATCAACATGGTGCGCTGCTTCGTCGACGACAACGTGATTCACGTGTCGGGCAAAGTCGATCCGATATCGGACATCGAGACGATACACACCGAGCTTGCGCTCGCCGACCTCGAGACCGTCGAAAAAGCCGTCCAGCGCGCGGGCAAGACCGCCAAGGCCGGCGACAAGGAAGCGATTAAGCTCGCCGCGTTGCTTGAGAAGGTGCGCGCCCAGCTCGACCAGGGCAAGCCGGTGCGCGCCATGAAGCTCGAAAAAGACGATCTCGTATTGCTGAAGCCGCTGTGCCTGATGACGGCCAAGCCGGCGATCTATGTCGCCAACGTTAACGACAAAGGGTTCACGGGCAATCCGCTGCTGGATAAGGTCAAAGTCTACGCGGCAGCCGAGCATGCGCCGGTGGTCGCAATCTGCGCGGCGCTCGAAGCCGAGATCGCGGATCTATCAGATGAAGACAAAAACGTGTTTCTCGCGGACATCGGCATGCAGGAGCCGGGGCTGAACCGGCTCATACGCGCGACGTACGAGTTGCTGGGCCTGCAAACGTATTTCACAGTCGGGCCCAAAGAAGTGCGTGCATGGACCATGCACAAAGGCGACACTGCGCCGCAGGCGGCCGGGGTCATTCACACCGATTTCGAAAAAGGTTTCATTCGCGCCGAGGTGATCGCATACGACGAGTTCGTCAAGCATAAAGGCGAGCACGGCGCCAAAGAGGCCGGCAAGATGCGGCTGGAAGGCAAGGAGTACCTCGTGCGCGACGGCGACGTCATGCATTTCCGCTTTAACGTCTGACACCATGGCCAGCCTCGTTCAGCTCGAAACGCCCTGCCTCGTGCTCGAGCGCGGCAAGCTCGAACGCAACATCGCGCGCATGCGTGATCACCTCGCGAAGCTCAAGGTCGGTTTGCGCCCGCACGTCAAGACGGCCAAATGCTTTGAGGTTGCGCAGCTTGCGCTTGCCGGTCAGCCCGGCGGCATCACGGTATCGACTCTTAAAGAGGCCGAGCAGTTTTTCGCGCACGGCATTACCAATATTCTGTACGCGGTCGGCATCACGCCCACCAAGCTCGACCATGTCGCGGCGCTGCGGCGCAAGGGCGCCGACGTCACCATCATTCTCGACAATGTCGAGTCGGCGCGCATCGTCGCGGCACGCGGCACCGCGCTCGGCATGCGGTTTCCGGCGCTGATTGAGATCGACAGCGACGGCCATCGCTCCGGCGTGAAGCCAGACGATGACCTGCTGATAGATATCGGCCGCGTGCTCGAAGCCGGTGGCGGCGCGCAATTGCGCGGCGTCATGACGCACGCGGGGGATTCCTACAACTGTGACACGATCGAAAAAATCCGTGCGCTGGCCATTCGCGAGCGCGATGCGGTCGTGCGTTGCGCGTCGCGCTTGCGAACTGCGGGTTTGCCATGTCCGATCGTCAGCGTCGGCTCGACGCCCACTGCCACTTACAGCGACGACCTCGCGGGTGTCACCGAGGTGCGCGCGGGCGTCTACATGTTTTTCGATCTCGTCATGGCCGGTCTCAGGGTTTGCGCCGTCGACGATATCGCAGTGTCGGTGCTGGCGACCGTGATCGGTCATCAACCGGACAAAGGCTGGATCATCACCGACGCGGGCTGGATGGCGATGTCGCGCGACCGCGGCACGGCATCCCAAAAAGTCGATCAGGGTTACGGCGTCGTGTGCGATCTAGCCTGCCGGCCCCTCGCAGACCTGCTGGTGGTTTCGACCAACCAGGAGCACGGCATCATCGGCCTTCGCAGCGGCGGCGCAATCGATGCGGATAAATATCCGGTGGGCATGTTGCTGCGAGTTCTGCCGAACCACGCCTGCGCAACCGCTGCGCAGCACGACCGCTATCACGTGGTCGACGGGGCTGCGCAGGTAAACGCAATCTGGCCGCGGTTCAGTGGCTGGTAATCAGCCGGCTGAGAATTTCAGGGCGCGGGGCGGCGACAGCAGCGCTTCGGCGATGGCGGGAACGAGCGCGATCGTTTGCGCGCCGCGATCGAGATGCGGATTGTATTCGACGATCTCGAGCCCTTTCAACGCCATATCGCAGGCGAGCCTGGCCAGCGCGTTTACAAGCTCCGCTGCGCCCAAGCCACCGCGAACCGGCGAGCCGACGCCGGGCGCGTCCAGCGGATCGATGGCGTCGAGATCGACCGAGATGCCATAGCCGGCGGTTCCCGCGCTCGCGATTTCGCGCGCCTCATCCATCACGGCATCGAGCCCGCGTTGCTTGATCTCGCGCATGGCAAAAACGCGTACGCCCAGCTGCTGCAACAGTGCGGCCTCGCCTTTTTCGTAGCTGCGAACGCCGACGAGACAGACTTGCTGAGGTGCCACAGTTGCGCCGCCCGCGATGCCTGTCAGCCTCCCGTCACCGTAGCCGAGCACACAGGCGAGCGGCATGCCATGCAGGCGGCCGCTTTCGGTAGTTTCCGGCGTGTGGGCGTCCATATGCGCATCTATCCAGATGAGCCCGAGCGGTCCCGACGTCGCCTGTGCGACGCCCTTCCAGGTGCCGATGGCGCACGAATGATCGCCGCCGATGACGAGCGGCAAGTTGCCGCGCGTCAATGTTGCGTCGATCTCCAAAGCAAGATCGCGCGCTACCTGAACGACCGCGGTCAGCGGTGTCTGCGCTGCGTCGGCAGCCGGTTGCACGGTGATGTTCCATGCCGCATCGATGCCGGCAGCGCGCAGCTTGGGCAGCAGTCCGGCTGCATGCAGTGCCGCGGGCGCCTCGGCGCAACGCGGATCAGGTGCGCCGCAGCCGCTGGCGACGCCGATGATCTCAACCTTCCCGGGCCGCGTGCAGTTCATTGGCATCGTGAGTGAAGCCCTGTTAGAGCAGCCATGCCGCGATTCGTTCGCGGGGCGCACTATCTCATACAATCGCATTTTTACTTTCTCCGGAACACGACCATGACTTCCCGCCGCTCCTGCACGCTGCCTGCAATCGATCCCGCCGGGGTCGCATCCACGCAAAGCTCGAACTATCCCGCGCAATTTAAATCATGCGTCGCCGGTCGCAGCAAGCAGCGCCTTGGCGACGCGCTGGGCATCAAGAATTTCGGCGTCAATCTGACGACCATCAAGCCGGGCTCCCGCTCGGCACTGCGTCACTGGCATCTCAAGCAGGATGAATTCATCTACATCGTCAGCGGCGAACTCATGCTGGTAACCGATGCGGGCGAGCAGTTGCTTACCGCAGGCATGTGCGCGGGCTTTCAGGCGGGCAAGCCCGATGGCCATCACCTCGTCAATCGCTCGGCGCAGGACGCAGTGTATCTGGAAGTCGGCGACCGCACGCCGGGTGACGGAGCCAATTACCCTGACGACGATCTGGTGGCGAGCGCGGTGGTGGGCGGATGGAAATTCACGCGCCGGGACGGCAGCCCCTACTAGCAACCTAGCGCGCGGGTGCAGTCGCCTTCAAGCTGACGAGCAGAACGCCGGCCAGCACCAGCGCGGCGCCGGTAATCTGCACCGGAGTGACGGCTTCGTTGAGCATCAGCCAGCCGAAGAATATGGTCAGCACCGGGCCGATCGCGGAAATCATCGCCACCTGGTTCGCGCCTATGCGCTTGATGCCTTCAGCCATCAGCCAGATCGGCATCACGGTGGATACCGCCGCCATCGCGACACACAGCCAGTACACCCTGGCGGGCTGGGCGAGCGATTCAACTCCGCGCAGCAGGAAGAACTGGCCGATCGCGAAACCGCACGCGGCGCTGGACGCGTAACCGGTAAAACGCGCGGCGCCGACGCGCGGGATCACGCGGCCGCTGCCTATCATGTACAGCGCGTAGCACAGCGCGCTCAGGAACACGAGGCCGCTGCCCAGCATGATGTTGCGCGGGTTCTCGGCAATCGTCAGGTTGCTCGCGAAGACGAGCGCGATCCCGGTATAGCTGAGCGCGAGCGAAATCGCGTGGTGGCCGCGTATCGGCGTCTTGAAAAACAATGCCGACAGCAGCACGACCATGGTCGGCTGCAAAAAAAGTATCAGACGCTCGAGGCCCGCCGTGATGTATTGCAGGCCGATGAAGTCGAGATAGCTCGACAGGTAGTAGCCGATAAAGCCCATGGCGACGAGCATCATCCAGTCGCGGCGCGCCAGCTCGCGCGCGCTATCGTGCGACAGCAAAGCCATCACCAGGAAAAACGGCAGCGAGAACAGCATGCGCAACGCCAGCAGCGTTTCCGGGGCCACCGGAAATTCGGCGTACAAAATTTTGATGAAGATCGCCTTGAAGGAAAAACCAGTCGCGGCGAGCACGACCAGCGAGGGCCCCCAAAGCGCGAAGCCGCGCTTGGATACTGGCTGCGCCATCAGCGGCGGCTGGCGCCTAATATGCTACCCAATACCCCGCGGATAATTTCACGTCCAACCTGCGAACCCATTGTGCGTGCCGCGCTTTTAGCCGCGGCGTCGAGGATGCCCGGCGTATGGCCTCCGCGCGGCCCCGTTTTGCCCAGCAACACCTCGCTCAGCACGCTGATCACGCCCCCGCCGGATGAGGTCGCGCCAGCTGCGGGCGCGGGACCGGCATTCGTCGCATCCTGTTTCGACTCGACGCGGCCCTTGAGTTTTTCATAGGCGGATTCGCGGTCGACCACTTGCTCGTAGTGGCCCGCCAACACCGATGCTTTAATGATGGCGGCCCGTTCGGCGTCGCTCACCGGCCCGATGCGCGAGGCCGGCGGCAATATGAAAGCGCGCTCGACCATCTCGGGACGGCCTTTTTCGTCGAGCAGCGAAATCAGCGCTTCGCCGACAGACAGTTCGGTAATCGCGCGGGCGGTGTCGAGACCGGGATTGGCGCGCATGGTTTCCGCCGCTGCCTTGACGGCCTTCTGGTCGCGCGGCGTGAATGCGCGCAGCGCATGCTGCACGCGATTGCCGAGCTGGCCCAATACGGTCTCCGGCACGTCAAGCGGGTTCTGCGTGACGAAATAAATGCCGACGCCCTTCGAGCGTATGAGCCGCACGACCTGCTCGATCTTGTCGAGCAATGCCTTGGGCGCTTCGTTGAAGAGCAGATGCGCTTCGTCGAAGAAGAAGACGAGCTTCGGCTTGTCGGGGTCGCCCACTTCGGGCAAATGCTCGTAGAGTTCCGACAACATCCACAAGAGCAGCGTCG
The DNA here is from genome assembly GCA_025363575.1 of Betaproteobacteria bacterium. The sequence goes on from JANYDM010000212.1 coordinate 31,578, forward strand.
AATAGAGCTTGGGAGAGTTCAGCAACTTGTCCGCGGCGAGGATGTTGACCACCCCCTGACCCTTGCTGTCGGTCTGCAGGAGATCGTTCATGTCGAGCATGGGCTCGCCAAAAAATTGCGCGCCGCCCTGCTGCTCGATCTCGAGCAGCGAACGCTGGATCGCGCCTATCGACGCCGCCGATACGTTGCCGTATTCGGTGGTGAACTGCGAAGCGTTGTCGCCGATGTGCTGCAGCATCGCGCGCAGGTCTTTGGCGTCGAGCAGCAGGAGGCCGTGATCGTCGGCGATTTTGAACACGAGCGCCAGCACACCTTGCTGCGTATCGTTCAGGTTGAACAAACGCCCGAGCAGCAGCGGCCCCATGTCGGAGATGGTCGCGCGCACCGGATGGCCCGCTTTGCCGAATGCATCCCAAAAAACCACGGGGCAGGCGCGCCAGGCGGGTTCGGCTATTTCGAGCTGCGCGAGCCGTTCTTTCATCTTCGGGGAACTTGCGCCCGCGGCAGCGAGGCCCGCCAGGTCGCCTTTGACGTCCGCCATGAAAACCGGCACGCCGATAGCCGAGAAGCGTTCGGCCATGACCTGCAGCGTTACCGTTTTACCGGTGCCGGTGGCGCCGGTGATGAGGCCGTGACGGTTCGCGAGCGCGGGCAGCAGCGCGATTTCATGTCCGGACTTCGCGATCAATAACGGCTCGGCCATGCGGCTCCCATGATGCGCTGTGTTAAAATTTTACAGATGCACTGATTATATCAGCGCAGTACCTGCGCTCCAGCAGTCACGATCCGAAAAACGCAGAGGTGTGCCGTCTGCGTAAGACGACAGTCCCGAGGAAGCCATGGCAGGTCACAGCAAGTGGGCAAACATCCAGCACCGCAAGGGCAAGCAGGATGCCAAGCGCGGCAAGGTATTCACGCGCCTCATCAAGGAAATCACGGTTGCCGCGCGCATGGGCGGCGGTGATCCGGGCGCCAATCCGCGCCTGCGCCTTGCCGTCGACAAGGCTTACGAGAGCAACATGCCGAAAGACAACGTCGAACGCGCGATCAAGCGCGGCACCGGCGATCTCGAAGGCGTCAACTACGAGGAAATCCGTTACGAGGGCTACGGCATCGCGGGCGCGGCTGTCATCGTCGACTGCATGACAGACAACAAGACGCGCACCGTCGCCGATGTGCGGCACGCGTTCACCAAGTACGGCGGCAATCTGGGCACCGACGGTTCGGTCGCTTTCCTTTTCAAGCATTGCGGTCAGCTCATCTTCGCGCCGGGCACCAGCGAGGACAAGTTGATGGAAGCCGCGATAGACGCCGGCGCGGACGACGTGGTGACCAACGACGACGGCAGCCTCGAGGTCATCACGCCGCCGCATGATTTTTCCAAAGTGAAGGCCGCGCTGGAGAAAGCCGGGTTGAAGCCCGAAGTCGCCGACGTATTGATGAAACCGGCGGCGGAAATCGAACTCAAAGGCGACGATGCGGTAAAGATGCAAAAACTGCTCGACGCGCTCGAGGCGGTCGATGACGTGCAGGAGGTCTATACGTCCGCCGTCATGGACGGCGGACAGGATTGAGGAGCGAGGATTGAGGATTGAGGCGTGAGCGGCGTGCGCAAATCCCTGCGGTTAAGCATTGCCCCAGCAGCGACAAGGCGCGCGAACGATTGTGCTCAATCCCCGATCCCCAATCCCCAATCCTCGCCAGGACGCATTCGCATCCTGGGCATAGACCCCGGCCTGCGCATCACCGGGTTTGGCGTGCTCGACATCACCGGCAGCAAGCTTGCTTACGTGACCAGCGGGTGCATCAAGACCCCGCTGGCCGGCGACCTCGCGGCGCGCCTGAAATCCATACTCGACGGCCTGCGCGAAGTGATACTGAGCGTGGAGCCCGACCAGGTTGCGATCGAGAAAGTCTTCGTCAACACCAACCCGCAATCGACGTTGTCGCTGGGACAGGCGCGCGGCACGGCCATTTGCGCCGCGGTGCTGCATGTACTTCCTGTGGCGGAATACACGGCACTGCAGGTCAAGCAGGCGGTGGTCGGCAACGGTCATGCCGCCAAAGAGCAGGTGCAGGATATGGTCATGCGCCTGCTGAAACTGGCCGGCGCGCCAAGCCCCGACGCAGCGGACGCCCTGGCCTGCGCGATCTGTCATGCGCACGGCGGACAGGGACTCGGTAAACTGGCGACCGCGGGATTTCGCATGAAACGCGGGAGACTGGTGTGATCGGCAGGATCAGCGGCAAGCTCATCGCGCGGCACCCGCCGCAAGTGATCGTCGACGTGCAGGGCATCGGCTATGAGATCGACGTGCCGATGAGCACTTTCTATCAACTGCCGGCCGCGGGCAGCGAAGTGACGCTCTATACGCATCTGCTCGTGCGCGAGGATGCCCACCTGCTGTACGGGTTCGCTAGCGAGCAGGAGCGCCACGTTTTCCGCCAGTTGCTGAAAATTTCCGGCGTTGGCGCGCGCACGGCGCTGTCGGTATTGAGCGGCATGAGCATCGCTGATCTGCACAATGCGGTCAGCACTCAAGACAGCGCGCGCCTGATCAAGGTGCCCGGCATCGGCAAGAAAACCGCCGAGCGCCTGCTGCTCGAACTAAAAGACAAGCTCGATGTGACTATAGTGGCGGCCACCGCGGCAGGCGGCCACAGCGGCGACATCCTCAATGCGCTGCAGGCGCTCGGCTACAATGAGAAAGAAGCGTCGTGGGCTGTCAAGCAAGTGCCGGCGGGCACGGCGGTGGCCGAGGGAATCAGGGCCGCGCTTAAACTCTTGTCCAAATCGTAATGATAGAGACTGACCGACTAATTGCAGCAGCTCCTGCCTCCGCGCAGGAGGAGGCGTTCGAGCGCGCGCTGCGGCCGAAGCAGCTGGACGAATACATCGGGCAGGAAAAAATCCGCGGCCAGCTCGAGATCTTTATCGAGGCCGCGCGCCAGCGCAAGGAATCGCTCGATCACGTGCTCCTGTTCGGGCCGCCGGGACTTGGCAAAACAACGCTCGCGCATATCATCGCGCGCGAAATGGGCGTCAATCTGCGCCACACATCGGGTCCGGTGCTGGAGCGCGCGGGCGATCTCGCGGCTATGCTCACCAATCTCGAGCCGAACGACGTGCTGTTCATCGACGAGATCCACCGGCTGTCGCCGGTGGTGGAAGAAATTCTTTATCCCGCGCTGGAAGATTTTCAGATCGATATTATGATAGGCGAAGGTCCGGCCGCGCGGTCGGTTAAGCTCGACCTGCCGCCGTTCACGCTGATCGGTGCCACCACGCGCGCCGGCATGCTGACGAATCCGCTGCGCGATCGCTTCGGCATCGTCGCGCGGCTGGAATTTTATTCGGTCGAAGAGCTCACGCGCATCGTGGCGCGTTCGGCGAAATTGCTGGAGATTGAAGTCGACGGCGACGGCGCGCGCGAAATCGCCAGCCGCTCGCGCGCGACGCCGCGCATCTCTAACCGTTTGTTGCGGCGCGTGCGCGACTACGCGCAGGTCAAGGCGCAGGGCAAGGTCACGCAGGAGGTTGCCGATGCTGCGTTGAAGATGCTGGATGTCGATCCGCTGGGTCTCGATGTGATGGATCGCAAGCTGCTGCTCGCCGTGATCGAGAAATTCGGCGGCGGCCCGGTCGGCGTCGACAATCTGGCGGCGGCAATCAGCGAAGAGCGCGACACGATCGAAGACGTGCTCGAGCCTTATCTCATCCAGCAGGGTTATCTGCAGCGCACCCCGCGCGGGCGCATCGCGACGGTTTCCGCGTACCGGCATTTCGGGCTTGCGCAACCCAAGACCCTCGTCGCGCCCGAACTTTGGGACGGACCGGCTGGAAAACAGGACTGAGGATTCAGGAGTCGGGATACAGGGTAAGAACTTAACCCCACTGTTGCGATTTGCGCGTTAGTAAACCCATCGTGAAAACTTCCGAATCAACCCATGTGCCCGCCTTCGTCTGGCCGGTGCGCGTGTATTACGAAGACACCGACGCCGGCGGCGTCGTCTACTACGCGAATTACCTGAAATTCATGGAACGCGCGCGCACGGAATGGCTGCGCGCGCTTGGTTTCGGGCAAACCGCGCTCAAAGAGGAGCTCGGCGTCATGTTCGTCGTGCGCACGCTGACGGTGGATTTCGCGCGGCCGTCGCTGTTCGACGACGCGCTCGAAGTGACGGTAGCATTGGCCGCCGTGCGCGGCAGCGTGCTCGAAATCGCGCAGCAGGTGCGGCGCGCGCAGCAGACGCTGGTAACGGGCAATGTCAGCGTGGCGTGCGTCAACACGCAGTCATTCAAGCCCGTTAGAATACCGCAGTCGATACTCGAAAAACTCGCAACGGGGCAAGCATGAATGTAACGCACGATATGTCGGTGTTGAGCCTGATCACGGGCGCCAGCGTGCTGGTGCAGCTCGTCATGGCCGGACTTCTCCTGTGCTCGATATTTTCGTGGTACTACATTTTTCTCAAGGTGTTTACTTACAAGCGCGCGTCGAAGCAATCCGATAAATTCGAGAAGGATTTCTGGAGCGGCGGCGATCTCAACGAGCTGTTTCAGCGCGCGGTGAATTCGCGCGACGGGTCCGGCACCATGGAGCGCCTGTTCGAATCCGGCTTCCGCGAATTCACCAAGCTGCGCAAGCAGCCGGGGCAGGGCTCCGCGCAGAACATCGGCGCCGTCATGGACGGCACTCGGCGCGCGATGCGCGCGACCTATCAGCGCGAGATGGAAGTCCTCGAGTCGCACCTGTCGTTTCTGGCCTCGGTCGGTTCGGTCAGCCCGTACGTAGGCCTGTTCGGCACGGTGTGGGGCATCATGAATTCCTTCCGCGGTCTTGCGCAGGTTGCGCAGGCAACGCTGGGCACCGTGGCGCCGGGCATCGCGGAAGCGTTGATCGCCACCGCGATGGGACTGTTCGCGGCAATTCCGGCGGTCGTCGCCTATAACCGGTTCGCCGGCGACCTGAACCGGCTGGCGACGCGTTTCGATTCGTTCATGGAAGAATTCTCCAACATTCTGCAGCGGCAAAGCTGATAGACCCTCATGCTGATCGAAAAGCGCAGCAGCCGGCGGCTGATGAACCAGATCAACGTCGTGCCGTACATCGACGTCATGCTCGTGCTGCTGGTGATATTCATGGTTACCGCGCCGCTGATCAACCCCGGCCAGGTCGAGCTGCCGTCGATCGGCAAATCGTCGAACCCGCCGGTCGCGCCGCTGGAAGTTTCCATCCACACCGACCAGACGCTATGGCTGCGCGATCGCGCAGCCGGCAGCGACGACAAGAAAGTATCGCGCAACGACCTGCTTGCGGCGATCAAGCAGAAGCAGGCGAAGAGCCCCGAGCAGGCCGTGGTAATCGCCGCCGACAAGGACGTGAAATACGAATCCGTACTCGACGTTATGGACATGCTGCAGCAAAACCAGGTCAAGAAGGTCGGCTTGATGGTCAAGCCGCGCGCTCAATAAGCGCAACCGCCGCGCGCCATGCAGTACGCTTACGCCGACGCTTATACGACGTCACAGGAGAAGGTGATCTCCGGCGCGTTCGCGTCTGCGATGCATCTCATGTTCATCGCGCTCCTCGTGTTCGGCGTCAATTGGCAGAAAAAAGTCGAGCCGCAGGTCAACGTCGTCGACTTGTGGAGCCCGCCCACGCAGGCCGAGCCCAGGCCGGCGCCGCCGCCGCCCCCGGAGCCGCCCAGACCTGAAGTGCAGCCGCGGGTCGAGCCGACGCCGCCCAAGCCGGTCGCCAAACCCGAAGTGGCGAAACCCGACATCGCGTTCAAGGACAAGGACAAGAAAAAAGCTGAAAAAGAAAAGCCCGTCATCGACGAGAAGCCGAAGGAAAACAAAAAACGCGAAGACGAAGCGCAGGCCGCGCAGAAGCAGCAGGCCGAGGCGCAACGCGTCGCGAATGAGCAGGCGGACGCGCAGCGTGCGGTAGCGGCGCAGGCGGCCGCCGCGCAATCGAAGCTGCGCAACGAGTACATGGAGCGCATCCGCGCGAAAATCCTGCGCTCGCTTATCAAGCCCGCGAGCGTAACCGGCAGCGAAGAGGCCGAATTCAATATCGTCGTGCTGCCGGACGGCAACGTATTGAACGCCAAGGTGAAGCGCGCGAGCGGCAACGCCGCATACGACAATGCAATCGAGCGCGCGATTACCCGCGCACAACCCCTGCCCATGCCGCCCGACCCGGTGTTGCTGAAAGAATTCCGGGAACTCAACCTCAAGTTCAATGCCAAAGAATGACCGCATTGCAGGCGGTTCTGCGTAAAATACGGCGCCATGAAGAATAAAAATCCGCGTTTCCTGTTGCTTTTTCTGTGGTTGGCGTTCGCTTCCAGCGCCTACGCGCAGCTCAAGATCGAAATCACCGGGTTCGGCTCCAACCAGCTGCCGATCGCAATCCTGCCTCTGAAAGGCGAAGAGGCGCTGCCGTCGAAAGTTACCGAGATTGTCATCGGCGACCTTTACCGCAGCGGGTTCTTCAAGATTGTCGACAGCGGCGGCATCAATCCGCTGCCTTCGGAGCCGACCGAGCTGCAGTACCCGGCATGGAAAACGCGCGGCGCCGACGCCGTCGTGATCGGCAGCGTGTCGACCATGCCGAACGGTTACTTCGACGTGCGCTTCCGCCTGATGGACGTATTGAAGCAGACGCAGCTCACGGGTTTCGCGTACCAGGTCACGGCGCCGCAGCTGCGCAATACGGCGCACAAGATCGCCGACGCGATTTACGAGAAAATGACCGGCGACGCCGGCGTCTTCAGCACGCGCATAACCTACGTCGTCAAGCGCGGCACGCGTTTCGAGTTGCAGGTGGCCGATGCCGACGGCTTCGGCGCGCAAACCGTGCTGGCGTCGAACGAGCCCATCATTTCACCGTCGTGGGCGCCCGACGGCACGCGGCTCGCTTACGTGTCCTTCGAGCGCAAAAAGCCCATCGTCTACATTCAATCGCTGCTCACCGGCCAGCGCACCGTCGTCGCGAACTTCAAAGGCAGCAACAGCGCGCCGGCGTGGTCGCCCGACGGCAGGCGGCTCGCG
>JANYDM010000033.1 GCA_025363575.1 Betaproteobacteria bacterium
CGGTCATAAAGCGCTCAAGGTCTCCGTCGGCGCCTACTCTCATGGCCTTCCCGATCTCGGTGTCACAACGATGAACGATCTGCTCAACGAGGTTCGCCGCGTTACAGACGCGTGTGCTCTGCCGGTCATTCATTATGTTCCTCCACCCAAATCCCTATTATGCCCGAGCAGGCAGGCGCGAACTCCGGCGCGGCGGAGAGGTGTCGGCGCGACGCCGGGCTACGACGTCACTGCGCAATGCAGTTCGCTGTATGATGATAAAAACATAATTCCAATTTCGCGGCGACTTCAGGGAGGGGTATATGAGAAAGCAATTAATTTTTGCCACCATGCTGCTCGCGGTTTTGCTGGCGGCCGGCGCTGCATTTGCCCAGTCGCCTGAAGCAAGGCCGGATGTCGTCAGGCTGGACCCGGCGCTGGATGAGTTGGTGTCTGCCGATGCGAAGCTCGAACTGGTCAGGACCGGTTTCGGTTTCACCGAAGGGATCGTTTGGGTGGAAAAAGGCCGCGCGAGCTATCTGTTGCTCTCTGACATGCCTGCCAACGTGATCTACAAGCTGACACCGGCGGGCGAGGCGTCGATCTTTATGCATCGCAGCGGCTACACCAAGCCGGACATCTGGCGCGTCGGCTTCGAGCAGACCAACGGCAAAGATCCCAAGGACCCGGCGTTCGAAAAGTTCTACATGATCGGCTCGAACGGGCTGGCGCTGGATCAGCAGGGCAGGCTCATCATCGCCACATGGGCCGGCAGGTCGATCGACCGCATCGAAAAGAACGGCAAGCGGACGGTACTGGCCGATAACTACCAGGGTCAGAAATTCAACGGACCCAACGACGTGATCGTCAAGAAAAACGGCACCATCTACTTTACCGACACGTACGGCGGCCTGCGCTTGCGCGGCAATGACCCGGGCAAAGGGCTGCAGTTCCAGGCCATCTACATGATCAGAGATGGCAAGGTCACGCTGATCATCAAAGACATCCCGAATCCGAATGGCCTTGCACTGTCGCCTGACGAAAAATACCTGTACGCCAATGGCAGCGGCGACAAGTACGTGAAACGCTATCGTGTCCTGCCCGACGACACGGTTACCGGCGGCCAGATGTTTATCGATATCAGCGGCGACAAGACGCCCGGCATCACGGATGGCTTAAAGGTTGACGTCAAGGGCAACGTCTACGAATCGGCAGCCGGCGGCGTGTGGATCATTTCTCCGGAAGGCAAACATCTCGGAACAATACGCACGCCGGAGCTCGTCGCCAATGTCGAATTCGGCGCGACCGACCGCAAGACGCTTTATATCGCCGCGCGCAACAGCGTTTACCGGATTCGACTGAATACCCCGGGCATCCCTTAGCTAGGCTATTGAGCGACGACGACCTCGACAACCTCGGTTTGGTCGCGTCGCTGCAGTTCAGCGTGCCCGAGATCTAGCATTCGGGTCCGCGGACCTAAAAAATTCCGACCGTAGTTCCCCGAACGCAATGTTCGTGAGCGAATATCGCAATGGTTCGCTATCGTACAGACCGCGCAGCTAGCGAAAGGTACACAGATAAAACATCTGTGCCGGAAACCATTCGCTGGCCGCAGCCCGTGACCAGCTCTACTCGAACTTGTCGACGTCACTTTCGAAAGACTTGACTCATGAACTCCACTACTACGCCGCATCGCTCCGTCGCCGCGACCGCGGCCTATGGCCTGCTCAATCCGATCCCGTTCGGCTGCTTCATGGCTGGATTAATTTTCGATATCGTCTATGCCCGCAGCGGCGAGCTGCTGTGGAACAAGGGCGCGGCCTGGCTGATCGCTATCGGCCTGCTGTTCGCGGTGATTCCGCGATTGATCAATCTGGTGCAAATCTGGGGGCCGTCCCGGCGCCTTGCGCTGACGTCCGACAAGCTCGATTTCTGGTTCAACCTGCTGGCTATTGCGGCGGCCATCATCAATTCCTTCGTACACAGTCGCGACGCGTATGGTGTGGTGCCGGAAGGTGTGTTGCTGTCGGCGTGCACGGTGATATTGCTGGCGATCGGAAACGTGCTGATCTCGATTCAGCGCGGCAATGCGGGGAGCCGCGTTTATGGATAAGACCCTTCGTCACGGCGCAGTGGCGCTGGCAATGCTGGGCGTGCTGGGTGGATGCAGCGAAAAAGCAACGTTCAAACCGTCTGAGCAATCGGGCGGTGCGCCCTCATTACCCGCGGCGCATAACTTTCTGGTGCCGCCGATGCAGGTACCGGACGGAGTCGGCTGGAAGCAGGGCCAGACGCCACAGGTCGCCGCCGGACTGCAGATCGAACGGATAGCGGGCGACCTGCAACACCCGCGGCAATTGTTGGTGCTGCCCAATGGCGATGTGCTGGTGGTCGAATCCAATGGCCCGGGCACCGAGGCCGTGACCACACCCAAGCAAATGATCGCCGGCATGATCAAGAGCAAATCCGGCAAAGCAGCCAAGGGCGGCAACCGGATCACGCTGCTGCGCAAGAGCGCGGCGGCCGGTGACTGGGAAAAACACGTATTCATCACGGGCCTGCATTCGCCTTTCGGCTTGCAGTTGATCGGCGATTTCCTCTATGTCGCCAATACGGACGGCATCGTGCGGTTCCCGTACGTGAAAGGGCAGACCGAGATTACCGCGCCGGGCGTGGCGTGGGCCGATTTGCCCGGCACCGTCAACCATCACTGGACCAAAGCTTTGCTGGCCAATGCCGACGGCAGCAAGCTGTACGTCGGCGTGGGCTCCAACAGCAACATCACAGAGAACGGAACGGCAGTGGAGTACCGCCGCGCGACTGTTCTCGAAGTGGACGTGGCCAGCGGCGCCAGCCGCATCTATGCGTCGGGATTGCGCAATCCCACCGGGCTGCAATGGGACAAGCAAAGCGGCAAGCTATGGGCCATCGTCAATGAACGTGATGAGATCGGCGCCGACCTGGTGCCCGACTACCTCACCTCGGTGCGCGAGGGCGGCTTCTACGGCTGGCCGTACAGCTACTACGGCCAGAATGTGGACAGCCGCGTCATGCCGCAACGCCCCGATCTGGTGGCCAAGGCGATCAAGCCGGATTACTCGATCGGCTCGCATGTCGCGCCGCTGGGGCTGCTGATGTCGGAGACCAATGCCCTGCCGGCCAAATACCAGGGTGGCGCGTTCATCAGCGAGCACGGCAGCTGGGATCGCTCTCCGCTCAGCGGCTACGAAGTCGTCTTTGTCACCTTCAGGCAAGGCCAGCCGGTGGGCGCTCCGGAACCCGTGGTCACCGGCTTCTTCTCGGCCGACGAATCACAGTTGTATGGCGCTCCGGTCGGGCTGGTACAGGACAAAGATGGCGCGCTGCTGATCGCCGACGACGTCGGGAATACGATCTGGCGCGTCACGGCCGCCGCGCACTGAGAGCCGGAGGAGGGACGCAAGACCGACGCAGTTGCTGAAGTGGGCGGCTCCGGGTCGCGCGCCTCAACGAAGATGGCAGGCTGAAAGTTTCCTATTTGCCTGCGGATGGTGAGGTCGAATTCCTGGGCGTCCATCATGCAGCCGCTGAGCAAATCCCCGTTGCAAACATTATCGTGGCGCGATATTATCGTGCCGTGATCACGTCGTTTGCCAATCGCAATACGCAAAAATTGTTCAATGGCGAAGCGGTGCCCCGCCTGCCGCCGGAAATTCGTGAGCGGGCGCGATTAAGGCTTGCGCAACTCAACGCTGCATCGACGCTGGAGTTCATGATGATTCCGCCCTCGAACCGGCTGGAGGCCCTCAAGGGCGATCGCAAGGGGCAGCACAGCGTTCGAATAAATCAGCAATGGCGGATTTGTTTCCGATGGAGCGATGGCAACGCATTTGATGTTGAGATCACGGATTACCACTGAAGGAATCTGAAAATGGCTAAGAAGATGACGCCGGTGCACCCGGGATTGTTTCTGAAGGAATTGTTGGCCGAATACGGACTTTCGCAATATGCGCTGGCAAAAGCGATTGGTGTGCAACCGATCCGCATCGGGCAGATTGTGGCCTGCAAGCGCGCGGTAACGCCGGACACCGCATTGCGGCTCGCGCGCTACTTCGGCACAGAGGCGAAATCGTGGATCAACTGGCAGGGACATTACGACCTGCAGATTGCCGAGGTGGCGCTCGACGCAAAAATCAAACGTGATGTGTTGCCGATGAAAGCTGCTGCCTAGCCGAAATCAAAAGCGTCAGTATCGAGGCCGTAATAACGGGGCGGCGATTTCTTCTCAAAGCGGTGCAATGCTGCCACCGTTCAGCGGCGCCGAAGAGATTGCTGATCGTTCGCAATGTCTCTTTATCTCTTTTACTGCTCAACGGGAAACCGCAATTCGAAAACCACGCCGGTGCCATCCACGCGGTCAGCCGCGACCGCGCTGCCGCCGTGGAATTCCGCGATCTGGCGCACGATATATAGCCCCAGTCCGAGATGGGGCTCGTGCGCGGCGCGCTGCGGACGCACCGATACCATCGATTCGAACAGCCGCTCTTTCATCTCGGCCGGCAGCAGCGGACCGCTGTTGCTAAAGCGTAGAACGGCCGTATCGCCCGCGCGTTCAAGTTCAACCCCGATCGGATCTTCGGTCGCAAAATCCACCGCGTTGGCGGCGAGCTTGTCGAGCATCTGCGCGAACAGATCGGGTGCGCCGGACAACATGACAGGTTCGTCGGGCAGAGTGAGCGCAAAGCGCCGCTGCGGATAGACCGCGGCATAACCCTCGACGCAGCCGGCCGTCACTTTGTTGGCATCGAACGTTTCACGCTCGCCGCTGCGCACCGTCTGCTCCAGACGCGTGGCCTCGCTCATGCGCGTCAATATCGTTTCGAGGCGGTTCAGGCCGTCTTCGGCGCGCGCGAGATAGACGCCGGTGTCTTTCGCATCCTCCTGCAATTTCATATTATCGAGCGATGAGCGCACGACGGCGATCGGCGTGCGCAACTCGTGCGTGAGCCGCGCCGCCAGATGCTCGAGATAGGCGTTGTATTGGGCGAGACGCTCGAGCACGGTCGAGAAGCCGCGCGACAGGTCGCCGATTTCGTCGCGCGCATGCTCGCCGGCGGCGAGGCCGCGCACTCGCCCCTGCGAATCGATCGCGTTGTCCGCCTCGTCGCGCAGCTTGCGCAGCCGCGACGACAGGCTCGAGGCGAAGAAAAACAACGCCAGTGCGCCCACGCCGAAGGCGATCAGCGTCACGGCGACGAGTTGCACGAGCGCGCGGTTGCTGAACGAGACGATGGCCTGCGTCGTCTCCTCGACGACCACCGCGCCGACCACGGTATCGCCGACCCACACGGGATTCAACGCGGTGATGATGGCCGTGCGGCCGTCGGGCGATTTGCGCGAGCGCCACGACGGCGTGCCGTCGAGCGCCCGCTCCATTTCGCGGCCGCCGAACACGACGTCGTCCGGGATCACTTCTTCAGTCGACGGGTCGGCGGGCCGTTGCACCTGTTCGAATACATATTGCAATGCCGCCCTGACTGCGCGCTCCAGCGGCCCGAAAGCGAGCCGGTCGTTGGTCGCGACCGAAGCGGGATCGAGATTGCCGGCAGTGGCGACCAGGCGCAGGCGGCTGTCGACCACCCAGATGCGCGAACCCGCGCGCGCGAGGCCCGTGACCAGCAACTGAATTTCCTCCGAGACCGGGCGCGGCGCCGCGGCGGTGCCCTCGGTGGCGGGCGGCGCGCGCAGCTCGAGCAGGCGCGGCCGGTCCTGCAGCGCGGTTGCGACAGCGCGCGCGGCGGCGACCACTGCCTGCACCTGGTTGTCGCGCAGCAGCCGCTCCATCGTTTTCACATACGTGTAGCCGACCCATGGAATGACCAGCAGCACGAGCGCAACAATCGCGAGCTTGGCGCGGATGCTGAAATTGAATCTGCCGGTGAAACTGCCCGCGGTCATGCGCCTCGTCAGCTCTCTTAGTCCGCTTTCCAGCGATAGCCGAGACCGTAAACCGTATCGACGCAATCGAATTGCGGGTCGCTCTCGCCGAACTTGCGCCGGATGCGTTTGATGTGCGACGTGATCGTGCTGTCGTCGACGACGATGTGCGCTTCGGCCATCAACTGGTCGCGGTTCTTGACGTGGCCGGGAAACTTGGTGAGCGCGTGCACGAGCCAGAACTCCGTCAGCGTAAGATCGACCGCGGCGCCGCGCCACGCGATAGTGAAGCGGTTGAGGTCCAGCGTCAGCGGCCCGCGCTCGATGACACTTTCGGCCGGCGCCGCGCCCGCTGCGAGCTCCGCACGGCGGAACAGCGCACTCACGCGCGCGAGCAGGTGCGGCAGGCTCACATTCTTCGTTACGTAATCATCGGCGCCCATGCGCAGGCCGGAGACGAGATCGAAGTCGCCGTCGCGAGCGGTCAAAAATATTACCGGCAACGTGGCCGACAGCGCGCGCAGTTCCTGGCAAAGTTTGAAGCCGCCATCCATATCATCGCCCAGCCCGATGTCGAGCAGCGCCAGGTCTGGGAGGCGCGAGCGCATCGCGGCCAGCGCCGCGGCCCGGTTCGCGAAGGCCGTGACCTCGTAACCGTGCTTAGTCAGGACGTCGGCATAATTCGCGCGGATGGCGGGGTCGTCTTCAACGATGGCGATGCGTCGGCGCATGACAGCTTCCGTAACGGGTAGCGCGACTATACCGGATGGGGGCGTCGTCGTGACCGCGCGGGGGCCATCGCCATAATTTCGCCACAATTCATCGCCACCTTGCCATCAGCCGCCGGCCGGGCCGCCACATTGCGGGATTTAAATGCAGTTGTCCCCGCCACTGTGGCGGCAACCGGGAGAGGCAAATGGAAATGCAAATGCAAAAACAGGGAATGGCCAGCACGACGACGGGAATCGCGACCGAAGTGCTGTCGCTCGCGCTGCACGCGCTGGTGTCCGGGGTCGCGGCGGCGCTCGTCGCCGGCTCGCTCGTCGTTGCGCTGACGGTCATCGCTAAATGAAAACCGCGACCGGGCGCTGTGGGCCGGTGGCTGGGGCGAAGTTGCATAGCGCGGGCGCAGGCCTGCGACGCGGCCGGAGTGATGCCGGTCCCCAGTTTCTGGCCCAGAGCGCCTGGTCCGCAATACAACGCAGTAAACCCGCCGCTTCAACCCAAGCAACCACTTTGTTAAGGAGCTCGTCATGCTGCAACGCCTGAAAGTAATGATTCAATCGATCCGCGACCGTTTTGCCGGGCCCGTCGCCAGTTACGGCAGCGCGGCGGTGGGTGCCGCCCGCGACGGCGCATCGCGCACGCTCGCAGGTATCGCGGGCGCCCGGACTGTGCTCGTCGTCTTGACGGTCATGGGCATTACCGTCTATGCGCTCTACCGCCATCCGCCGATGCAGACGGTCGCGCGGGGCGACATCGGCATACGTGTCAACCAGCTCACCGGCGACGTCAGCGAATGGCGCGACGGCAGCGTCCTCATCATCCCGGGCCTGCACGATATGCGCGTCTACCCGCTGCGCGACCAGACCTATCAGCCGGAGAAGATTCGCAGTGCCGACGGCCCGGCGCCGCTCCAGTCCGTCGAAGGTCTGTCGCTCGGCGTCGACCTGTCGGTGCGCTACGCGCTCGACGCAACGAAACTGCGCGCGATTTCGAAGAACCTGCCCGACAACATCAGTGCGGACATCGTCGAGCCGGCCGTGCAGGGCGTCATTTACAAGACGTTCGCGCGCTATACCGTGCGCGAGATCTTCTCGACCAAGCGCGTCGAAATCCAGCAGGCAATCGAGAAGGAGCTCACTGACAAGCTAGCTGCTGACGGTGTTGTGCTGCGCACCGTGCAGATGGGTAAAGTCGATCTGCCGGCCGATTACCGGCAGGGCATGAACGGGCTGCTGGCCGAAGAGCTGGCCACCGAAAAGATGCGCTACACGCTGGAGTTGAAGGACAAGCGGGTCAAAGAGATCGCGCTCGATGGCGAGGCGGACAAGGTGCGCCGTGAAAAAGCCGCCGAGGCCGCCGCGCAAGAGCAGGTCATCGCCGCCAAAGGCCAGGAAGACGCCATGAAGCACGTGCTGCCTTTCAAGCAGCGGCAGATCGAGCAGCGCCAGCTGGAGGCCGAGGCCGACAAAGTTTCGCGCATCAAAGTGGCGGAAGGCAGCGCGCATGCGCGGCGCGTCGAAGCGGGCGGTGAAGCCGATGCGCGTCAGAAACTGGCGGATGCCGAGGCTTATCGCGTGGAGAGGGTGGGCAAGAGCAATGCTGAGCAGATGGCGCGCGAAGGTGCGCTCATCACGCAGCATCCGCTGCTGATTCAGAAGACGCTGGCCGACAAGCTTTCTGACAAGGTGCAGGTCATCATCGCGTCGCCCCCTGCCGACGGCGGATTCATCGGTGCGAACCTCGTGGGCGCCGGCAAGCGCACGGAGAAATAATCGTGCGCGCTTTCATCGCAATAGTCGCGTTAGTGTTTTTCGCAGCGCCGGCGAATGCCGCAACGCCGGGCACCGCGATCATCACGCAGGACCGGGTCGCGTTGCGCGCCGCCCCGCGCGATGCGGCGAAGCAGCAGGCCGTGTTGTGGCAGGGCGAGATGGTCGAAGTGCGCGGCGAGCGCCTGGACTACGTGCAGGTGTGGGACTATCAGCGCGAGCGCGGCGGCTTTGTCGCTGCGAGCCAGTTGCGGCGGCTTGCGCTGACACCGGAAGAGGCGCCTGAACTGCTCGCCGTCGCGCGGTTCATGCGCGACAATCCCGGCGCTGAGGCGCTCGGCATCGGCCTTATCGCTGCATACATACAGGCGGCGACCGCGACCATGATCAATGGCGAGGGCGGCAGTGAGGCGCTCGACACGCTGGGAACACTCGCCGACCGGCTTGCCCGGCGCGCCAGCGGCGCGGCGAGCGTGAACAAGACCGCCGAAGCGGCGCTGTCCGCGCATCTCGACGTCGCCGCGCGCTACGGCATCAAGTTCGCAACCTACGAACGCAACGGCCGCATGCGCATCTGCTACGAAGGCGATGCGTTCCGCCGGGTGCTCGCATTGCGTTCGACGCCGGACCAGCGCGCCCGTGCCGTGCTCGCATTGACGCGCGATGAATGCATCGATCCCAATCTGCGGATGACCGAGCGGATTCAGCTGGATGAGACACGGGCCGAAGTCCTCGACCGCGTCGATGTCTCGGTGTTGGCTGGCCACCTCAAGAACCGCGTGCTGATGCGGCGCGCGGTTGTCTGGAGCGCCATCGCCTATCAGCGTGCGCGTGCATCGAATGCGGCCGGTCCCGCCGCCAAAAGCGGCGCGCCCGCCGACGTCGCGGGCAATCGTGCGCTCACCGAACTCGCAGGCATCAGTAAAGCGGAACTTACCGACGACGATCTTCCCGTTTTCGCTGATGCAGCGATGCGCGTAAGCGCTTCGCGCTGGGCGGCCGCGCCGTCCAGTGCGGGCGACACACGTCGCGCGAATGTGGTTACCGTAGCGGGCGAGCCGGGCGAAACCTGCATCCTGCTCGTCGATGCTAAGCATGATGCAAATACCCCGCTAGCCAAACGCTGCACCTATGGCTTGGTGTGGACGAGCTCCGCGTCGCTCAATCGCGAAGGCAACGCTCTAGCGCTCGCCGTGCAGCAGACCGGCACATGGCGCGAACTGTGGGTATTCCGCAAGAGCGGCGATGGTTGGACGATCAGCGTGCTGCCGCCGGCGACCATCAGTCCGGAAGTCGGCTATGCGGAATTCGCCGGCTGGGTTCCCGGTGGCAAAGAGATGCTGGTCGCGCGCGAAGCCAAAGGCGACGGCAAATACAAGCGCAATTTCGAGCTGGTGCGCCTCGACACACTGACGACGATGAAGCAGACCAGCGATCCCGCATCGCTGGGCGTCTTCCAGCGCTGGCAGGATCCGGTGTGGAAGCGCAACACGCTGAGCCTGCGCTGACGCAGTCCTTTACCAACAACCACAGGGGAGCACACAATGATCAAGCGGCTGATTGCGATCGGATTCATTTTTCTGTGTACCAGCGCCGCGTGGGCGTTACTGGCGGGCGTGATTACGGCCCGTACCACGCAGGCCGATACGAATCTGCGCCAGAAAATCGAGAACATATGGGGCGCGCCGCAAATCCAGAATGCACCGACAGTGCAGGCGTCCGACCGGCGTCTGCCGAAAGCCGAAGGAGCCGACGCCGGTAAAAGCCCGGCGAACGAAAGCGTGGCGCTCAAGGCCAGCGACATTCGCGTCAACCTGGAGCTGCGCCACCGCCAGAAGGGATTGCTCTGGTATTCGACTTACAGCGTCGCGTTCGACGCGTCGTATGACATAGTGAACCCGGCGGCCTCTGCGCGCGAATTCGAAGTGGTCCTGCCGTTTCCGGCAAAGCAGGCGTCTTTCGACGATCTGCGCTTCGAGATCGCCGGCAAGTCCTGGATCAAAGCGCCGGTCCTCGGCGCCGAGCAGATTTCCGGCCGCGTCATGCTGGAGCCCAATGAGCGCGCGAGACTGAATGTGAGCTACCGCAGCCAGGGCCTCGACAGCTGGACTTATCAGTTCGGCAGCGGTGTCTCGCAAGTCGAAAATTTCCGGCTGGTCATGGACACCAACTTCCGCGCGATCGATTTCCCGGACGCGGCAATGTCGCCGGGCAAGAAAGAGCGCACCGACAAAGGATGGCAGCTGACCTGGGAATCGAGCCGGCTGGTGTCCGGCGTCAACATCACGATGGTGATGCCGGAAAAACTGCAGCCGGGACCGCTGGCCGGCGAAATCGCCAGGTATGCGCCGCTCTCGATGTTCTTCTTCATAGTCGTACTGCTGACGATAGGTGTGGTCAAAGGCATCGACCTGCATCCCATGCATTTTTTCTTTCTGGCTGCGGCCTTCTTCGCGTTTCACCTGTTGTTCTCTTATCTCGTCGACCTGATGGCGATCCACGTTGCGTTTGTCATCTCGGCGGTGACCTCGCTCGCACTGGTCATCAGCTACCTGCGCATAGTGTTCGGCAGCCGCTTCGCGTTTTTTGCCGCGGGCGGCGCGCAGTTCGTCTATCTCGTGCTTTTCTCCTATGCGTTTTTCTTCAAGGGGCTGACGGGAATCGCTATCACGGTAGGCGCAGTTGTCACCTTGTTCATTCTCATGCAGGCCACGGCGCGCGTGGATTGGAGCAAGGTAACTTTGCCGCAGGCTGTCCAGTGATCATCGGTCACCTGCCTGCCGGCTATGTGACGGGGCGCCTGCTGTTGCGGCGCGTCTGCGCGCAGGGCGTCAGCGTCAGCCGCCTGATGCTGGCCAGCCTCGCGGGTGCGATCGCGCCGGATATCGACATGATCTATTTTTATCTCGTGGATCATCGCCAGCATCACCATCACAGTTATTTCACGCATTTCCCCGTGCTGTGGCTGACAGCGCTGGCGGCCAGCTGCGCATGGTGGTGCACAGGCAGGGGCAGGCCATGGGCGATGCTCGCGGGGATTTTTTCGCTCGCCGGCCTGTTGCACATGATGCTCGACAGCGTGGTCGGCGATATCGCATGGCTGGCCCCGTTCGATATGGCGCGGCACTCGCTGTTCTACGTGCCCGCTATCTACAAGATCTGGTGGTTCAACTTCATCCTCCACTGGTCGTTTTTGCTGGAGCTCGCGTTGACCGCGGTCGCCGTCCTGCTATGGCAGCGCGGCCCTTATCGTGCTGCAATAACTGCAGGGCGATTTTCCGGGAGGCGCGATAGAATCCGAGGCGGGCCGCCGGAAGGATGCCAACAATAGCGGGAAGGATTGAATGCGCGTGCTCTGTCGTTGCGTGAATTGTGTGTTGCTGCTGCTGTGCCTGTACGTCGTACCGGTTTTCGCGCAATCGTCGAAGGTCGTATATCCGTCCAGCGGAACCTGCGCCGGCCTGCCCAAAGCCGATCTCGGCACGCCGGCCGGTTTTTGCGTCGGCGTGGTGGCGCAGGACTTCAAGTTTCCGCGCGGCATCGCGCCGCTGCCGAACGGCGACCTGCTCGTTGCCGATCTTGGCGGGTGGACTAACAATAAAGGTTCCGTCTGGCTGCTGAGGCCGTCGACTGCGGGATATAGCAAAACGCGCCTGCTGGATCGCATCGACCGGCCGCATGGCATCGCGGTCGGGCCTGACGGTTTGATCTATGTCGGCGTGGTCGGCGGCATGTTCCGCTTCGACTTGAAAAGCCTTCAGAAGCATTACGTGATCGGGGGCGATTCCGGCGTTGCGGCGACGCCGACCAGCGGCCGGCACCCGCTGACGAGCTTCGTCTTCGATCGCAACGGGCAGTTGTTCGTGAATGTAGGGTCGGCCACTGACAATTGCGACGCGAATAACGCACTGCCGGATCCGGCGCAGCCATGCGCGGAAGCCGAAGGCGATGCGCCGCGTGGCGCAATACGTAAATACACAATGCGCTGGCCCGAGGGCAAAGTCACAGGCTGGTCGAATTATGCGACGGGATTGCGCAACTCCGTGGCGCTCGCGGTCCATCCGAAATCCGGCCTGCTGCTGCAGGGCGAGAATTCACGCGATGCCATCAATCAGCGGATTCCCGGCATGGCGAACGACGAAGACCTGCCGCACGACGAGCTCAACGTCATAGAGCAGGGCGCGCACTATGGCTGGCCGTACTGCTTCGATGCCGGCAAGCCGAGTCCGGAGTTCCTGGGAACTTCGTGCAGCCGCTACCACAGTCCTGCCGCGCTGCTTCCCGCACACGCGGCGCCGCTCGGCATGCTGTATTACAGCGGTGCAATGTTTCCGGCCGAGTACCGCGGCAACCTGCTGATTGCTTATCATGGCTACCGCAAACACGGCCATCGCATCGTCGCATTTCCGGTCGATGCGAAAGGGCTGCCGAATGGAGCGTCGCGCGATCTCGTCGGCAAGTGGGAAGCCCGCGGTAAGCAACCGCGCGGGGCGCCGGTCGACATCAAGGTGGACAAGGACGGCGCTTTGCTTATCAGCGAAGACCGCAATGGCACGATCTTGAAGCTGGTGTACGAAAAATAGCGAGGGTAGATAGAAATGGCTGGAGGAGCGAATAACGGAACCACCGCGCAGCTTGCGCAGTGGGCGGTGGATTTTCGATTGCAGGACGTGCCGGACGTTGGGCGGCAAGGGCGAGTCCAGCAGCTTGTGGACGATCTAGATGGGGCCGCAAGGCCGCGCGAAATCGTGCGCAGCTTCGTCGCGGTGCCGGGGTGGCTGGATCGCGACGACTGACCCGCGATGGTCCCGGCGCGGACCGGGCGTGTCTATGCGAAAATCGGTCTCAGCCGCTAAAAAAACTCGCACCGGGAACCGTCTATGATAGAAGTGAACGAACGCGTCGATGTCGCCGCGCCGCCGGAGGTCGTATGGCAGCTGCTCTCGGACCCCCAGGCAGTCGTCAATTGCGTGGATGGCGCAACATTGGGCGAGCAGCATGAGGACGGTACTTTCGACGCGGGCATGGTGGTGAAATTCGGCCCGGCGAAAGTCACGTTCAACACGCGCATTGCGCTGGAGCTCGACCCGGCCGCGCGAACGGGCAACGTATCTGCCAAAGGCAAGGACAACCAGGGCGGCACGCGCGTGCGCGCGACGATGAAATTCGGCGTTGTCGAAACTGCGGACCCGCCGGGCTCATCGATTGCGATCACGGCCGAAGTCGAAGTCGGCGGCAAGCTCGCACATCTCGTCGAGAGCGGCGCCGCATTCGTCGTCAAACGCATGACCACGGATTTTTCGGAGCGGCTCGCAGCAGCATTGGCGAAGGCGCCCGCGCAGTAGCTGCGTTCGAATAACCAGACAATCAGCACGGAGGGGAGGCAAACATGAAGGTGTATCAAAGGCTCGCACAGGCGTTTAAGGCGGAGGGCTGTACCGCGACATTCGGCATGATGGGCGACGGCAATATGTACTGGGTGACCGAGCTGCACAAGCTCGGGGTCAAGGTGCATGAAGTGCGCCACGAGGGCGCCGGCCTCGGCATGGCGGACGGCTGGGCGCGCGTCACACACACACCCGGCGTCGCGACCGCGACGTGCGGCCCCGGCGTTACGCAGCTTGCAACGGCATTCGTGACCGCGTCGCGCGGACGCTCGCCTATCGTCGTCTTCTGCGGCGAATCGCCGACGACCGACGATGAATACGTGCAGCGTTTCGACCAGGCGCGCTTCGCCGCGGCCTGTGAAGCGGGCTTCGTGCGCATGCAGTCGCCCGACAATGCGGACGACGCGGTGCGTAAGGCCTTTTATCTGGCCAAGCTCGAAAGCCGGCCGATCATGCTGAGCTGTCCGATGGATTATCAGCAAAAGAATTTCGAGGACGCCGACGAAGAGTATCAGCCGTCGTCGACGGTATTTACGCCGGGCGCAGTGCATCCCGATGCGAAGGCGCTCGAGCGCGCGGCGGATATCGTCGCGTCGAGCAAGAAGACGGTAATCGTCGTCGGCCGCGGCGCGCAGTGGGCGGGCGCGGGCGAAGCGGTGCTGAAACTTGGCGAGCGCACCGGCGCGCTGATAGCGACTTCGCTTCTCGTGCGGACGTGGCTCAACGAAAGCGAATGGCATGCGGGCATCTCTGGCACGTACGGATCGCGGCCGGCGATGAAACTGTTCGAGGAAGCCGAATGCGTGATTGGCGTTGGCGCGAGCTTGAACCGCTATACGACCGAACACGGCTATCTGTATCCCAACGCGAAGTACGTGCACATCGATTCGCAGCCGCACATGCTGATCGCGGGCGGGCGCAGCGCGGATTGCTATCTGCAGGCGGATGCAAAAGTCGGCGTCGAAGAACTCGAAAATCTGCTAGCCAAGCGCAACTTCAAGTCGACCGGTTATCGCACGCCCGATGTTAAGCAGAAGCTGGTCAACCACAATGCCGACCGCACGGAATTCGAAATCGAGGCGGGCACGCTCGATCCGCGCGAAGCGTGCATTGCACTCGACAAATTATTGCCACCCGAAGTCGGCGTGATGTCTGGCAGCGGCATGACCGCCGGCTTCGTCAGCATGCTGATGACGCGCCGCCGCACGCTCTCGCAGTCGGGCCACTTCTTCGGCTGCATCGGCCAGATGTTGCCCGCGGCAATGGGCGCGGTCGCCGCGACCGGCAAGCCCATGGTGCTGTGCGACGGCGACGCGAGCGTGATGATGCATGTCGCCGAATTCGAGACCGCCGTGCGCTACGACATGCCGCTGCTCGTCGTCGTGATGAACAATGAAGCGCTGGGCGCCGAATACTACAAGCTCGACGCACACAAGATGGACATTACGACATCGATGATCACCACGCCGGATCTCGGCAAAGTCGGCGTGGCGATGGGTGGACGCGGCGCAATGGCAACCACGGTCGATCAACTAACGTCGGCAGTGCAGGAGTGGGTGAAGAAACCCGGGCCGATGATGATCGACATGCGCATCTCGCGCAGCGTGCCGAGCGTGCCTTACCGCCGCATCCATTACGGGCGCGACGAATAGTCTTTGTTGTTTTGAGCTTTCCCTCGCGTTCGTTGCGTCCTTCGCGGTTCAAGAATTAACGTTTTTGCGGCTAAAGACTGGATGCAACAAGGTTTAGCTCAGTCGAACGTGAGATTCGCAGCGCGGATGATGGCGGCGTAGCGGCTGGTTTCCGCCGCGAGGACTTTTGAAATTTCCGCCGGCTGCATGTGCCATGCTTCATAGCCGAAGGTCACCAGGCGCTGGCGGATGTCGGATTCACCAAGCGCCGCGGCGACGGCCTTATTGATCTGCGTGACGATCCCGGCGGGCGTGCCTTGCGGCGCAAGCAGAAGCGTCCACGCGTCGAGCGTGAATCCCGCGGGGCCGCCATTCTCGATGACGGTGGGAACGTCGGGATAGGCGGGCAATCGCGCGCGCGTGCCGATCGCAAGCAGCTTGACGCGTCCCGCCTGCAGCGCCGACGTCGCAGTCGCGGCGCTGCTGAACGCCCACGCGACTTCGTTATTCCCCAATGCCGAGAATAATTGCGTCGTTTCCTTGAACGGCACGTGCACCATCTGCGCGCCAGCCGCCGAGCCGAGCAGCAATGCGCCGAGATGGCCGGGGCTGCCGACGAATTCGGAGCCGTACGCAAGCGCGCCGGGTTTGATTTTTGCCGCGGCCAGCAGGTCGCCTACGTTTCTATAGGGAGAGTTCGTGCCGACCACGACGAAGAAACTATTGCGAAAGAGCGGCGAGATGGGCGCGAAATCTTTTGCGGGGTCGTACGGCAGGTTGCGATAAATGAGCGTATGCGTCGACAATTGCGCGTTCGACGCCTGGCCCAGTGTGTAACCGTCGGGCGCGGAATTTTTGACCGCGGCGAGCGCGATGAAGCCATTGGCGCCGGGCCGATTCTCGACGATGACAGTCTTCCCCCACGCGCGGTTGAGCTTTTCGGCGACCATGCGCACGACCGCATCGGGCCCGCTGCCGGCCGGGAAGGGCGTGATGATGCGCACGGGCCGCGCCGGGTAACTCCCGGCGGCAAACAATGACGACGCAGTCAACGCAACGAAAAGCGCGAACGCGCACTGCGCAAGAATTCGCAGTCTCATTGTTTAGGCTCCAGCAACGATTTGTCGTGCACGACAGGTGTCTGCCCCGGTGGCGGATCGGCAACTGCCTCTTCGAGCGACTTCGCGCCGCGCCATTCGTTGCCGGGCCGCACCGCGCCGTCGGCGCCCACCTGATCGAGGCCCCAATAAATTTCCAGGTTGTGGCCGTCCGGATCGAGGAACTCCACCGCGATCTGCACGCCCGCGCGGCGGCGGCCTTCGAAAATTATTTTTGCGCCGGATGCGCGCAGATGATCGCGCGCGCGGAACACTTCGTCGAGCGTGCCGACTTCGAACGCCATATGATGCAGTCCGCGCGTGTTCTCAGGGCCCGCCGCGCCGCCGACAAGCGCGACGCCGTGGTGATCGGCGTTGCAGCGCATGAAGACCATGCCGCCCGGCATCATGTCGTCGCCGTAGATGTCGGAGACCTTGAAGCCGAGCACGCCGGTGTAGAACTCGACCGAGCGCTTGAGATCTTCGACCATCAGCACGACGTGGCCGATCTTGTTCAGTGCAAACGGCGGCGCGGTCTTGCTGATCGCCGCGCGCAGCGCTTCTTTGTCGACTGTCATGAGCGCGTCTTTACTCAAGGCTAAACGCACAGAATATCACTGACGCGTGCGTGACGGCCCACTACTAAACATGCATGCCAAGCAGCGCTCCGCCAATTGCCGCGACGATCACGACAAAGAACGGCGACACTTTCCAGTACATCAACAGCCCGAATGCAACCAGCGCCAGTGCCATGTCGCGCGGGCCTTTGATCGATGTCGTCCACACCGGGTCGTAGAGGGCTGCGAGCAGCAAGCCGACCACCACGGCATTGATGCCGCGCAATGCGGATTGCACGCCCGTCTTTTGCCGCAGCGACTCCCAATAAGGAAGCGCGCCTATCGTAAGCAGGAAAGACGGCAGAAAGATGGCGGCCAGAGCGAGCAGGCCGCCCGCGACGCCATTCGGCGCGAAATCATTGACTGTTCCGATGTAGGCGGCGAATGTAAACAGCGGGCCCGGCATTGCCTGCGCTGCGCCGTAGCCGGCGAGGAATACTTCGTCGCTGACCCAGCCCGGCGGCACCACGGCAGTGCGCAAGAGCGGCAGCAGGACGTGTCCGCCGCCAAGCACGAGCGCCCCCGCCCGGTAGAACCGATCGAAGATCGCAAGCCCGTGATTGTCGATCGCGTCCGCCATCACGGGCAGGCCGAACAACAAGCCGAAAAACAAAATCCACGACACGTTGGCGATGGGCCGGCTGATCTGAAAGTGCAGGCTCCCGGGGCGGTGCAGCGCCACGGGTTCCAGGTAACGCCAGCCCATGAAGCCGCCGATCAGCACGGCGATGATCTGCCCCCACGAAGTCGGCCATGCGAAGACGATCAGTGTCGCGACAATCGCCAGCGTGGCGCGAAAGCGGTCCGGGCAAAGAGTCTTGCCCATGTTCCAGATAGCTTGCGCGATGACGGCCACCGCGACGATCTTGAGTCCATGCAGCCAGCCGGCATCCGCCGAAAAGCCGAGGCTCTTGAAGCCATAGGCAAACGCGATGAGCGCCGCAGCCGTGGGCAGCGTGAAGCCGAGCCACGATGCGAGCCCGCCGGCGAGTCCGCCGCGGAGCATGCCGAGGCTGATGCCGATCTTGCTGCTGGCCGCTCCCGGGAGAAAACTGCAGAGTGCCACGAGGTCGGTATAAGAAGCGTCGGTCAGCCATTTTCTTTTTTCGACGAACTCATGGCGGAAGTATCCGATGTGCGCGATCGGCCCGCCGAAGCACGTGCAGCCGAGTTTCAGGAACGTCCAGAATATGCCGGGCAGGGAATCGCGCGATTCAGGAATGCCGGAGGCGTCGGTTTGCATGGCAGGTTGCTTTGTAGTTATTGGCGTTGCGTGCCGGTCCAGACGGCCATGTCTGCTCGTGATGAATCGCTCCCAACTGATTGTACCGGAAGTTCCAGCGTCGTTTGGAGCATCGCGTGACTTCGAGTAAAGTAGTCGTTAGCCCGGCTATAAATCAATCAGCGCGCGGGGTCATAAGCGCACCGGGTCCGATGGGGTTCCATAGTCTGTGAGGGGAGTGCCATGATGACGGGCAGGCGCGATTTTCTATGCGCATTGGGGGCGACTGCGCTGACGGCCGGCTGCGCGGGCGGGCAGGTGCGCGGCAGCCGTGGCTACGACGTGCCTGTCATCGACGCCCACGCGCACTGGTATCCGCGTGAATTCGTCACGCTGCTCGAGCAGGAGGGCGAAGCGAACGGCGCGAAGATGGGACGCGACGCGCGCGGCAATACGGTCGTGCAATCGGTGCCCGGCGCCACGCAGACGTCCGTCCTCCGCCGCAACATGATCGAGCCCGAACTCATTCTCCAGGAAATGGCTGCGCGAGGCATCGACATGTACGCCCTGTCGATGACCAACCCCATGGTGTACTGGGCGCCGCCGCCTTTCGCGCTCAAGCTCTCGCAGGCGGCTAACGACGCGTGCGCGGCAATTCACGTGAAGTATCCGCAGAAATTCGTCGGTTCCATCATGTTGCCCCTGCAGGACATCAAGCTCGCGCTGCAGGAGCTCGAGCGCGCGGCGAAGCTGCCCGGCATGCGTGCGATCAACATGGGCACGCACGTCAACGGCCGCAATTTGCACGACAAGGCGTTCTGGCCGGTCTACGCGCGCTGCGAAGAGCTGGGCCTGCCGCTCTTTCTGCACAACCTGTATCCGCTGGGCGCCGAGCGGCTCAACGATCTTTACATGATCAACGTGCTCGGCAACCCCTACGAAGACGGCATCGCCGCGATGTCGCTGGTCGGCAGCGGCGTGCTCGACGCGTTTCCGAAGCTTGAAGTGTATCTGCCGCACGGCGGCGGCACGTTTCCCTGGCTGATCGGGCGCTTCGATTACGCGATAGGCGCGAGCGAGGCCTTGAAGCACATGAAGCAGCCGGCGAGCGCCTACCTGAAGCGTTTTTACTACGACGTGATCGTGTTCAACACGCAGATCATGCGCGACCTGATCGAGCTCGTCGGCATCGAGCGCGTGGTGATGGGCACCGATTATCCGCAGGGCATGGCGGTGCAGCAGCCGGTCGATTTCGTCAAGTCGGTGCCGCGCCTGTCGCTGCACGAGCGCGAGATGATACTGAGCCTCAACGCACAGCGCATGCTTAAGCTGAAGTCCGTTCGTGCTGATGTATAGAAACACGAGCTTCGCGGGACTGAAGCGCTTCACCCTTCTATACATCAGGACGAACGGATTTTTGCGCAATTTGTAATTTGCCAAAGAGGAGAATGCATGAACGATAAACCAGCACGGACGAACGGGCGCCGCGAAGTTTTGCGCACGATGGGCAGGGGCGTCGCGGCAGCGCTTGCGTATGGCACGTTCGGTCGCGCGTTCGCTGACGCTGAAGACGCAGTCAGCAAGTCGTTCGCGGTGACGACGGTGAATCATTTGTCGTACGCATCCGAGAACTACAAGATCACGCGCGACTTCTACGTCGATCTCTTCGGCATGCGCGATGTGTGGGACGACGACACAAAATGCCAGCTCGATTGCGGGACCGAAGATGCGCCCAACAGCTTTTATCTCACGCCGGGCAAGCCGGGCACCGCGCCGGCGGTCGGGCATTTCGCATTCGGGCTGCCGGACTACTGGAATGTTGCCGGCCGCCTCAAGGACGAATTGCTGCGCCGTAAACTGCCCGGCGTGCATCCCGACGGCGAGGCGGGCTGGTTCGTGAGCGGGCCTTCGGGTTACACCCAGCACATCGTGACAATAAAAGACCGCGGCATGTTCCCGGGCGCCGCTGCGCCGTGCGAGGTAGCGAGCTCGGCAAAATGTAAAGACGCGTACGCGGCGGGCGTGCGCAACCCCGAGTCGTTCACCCAGGCGAGCGGTTCGGGCTTCAAGGCGCTGTACTTCCAGTACTTCGTGCTGCACGTGTCCGACGTTGCGAAAGAGGCGGAGTTCTACACGAGTCTCATGGGCATGAAGTCCGTGTCCAGGCAAAAGGACGACGTGCGGCTGCGCTTTGGGGAGAACACGCTGGTGCTGCGGCCGGCGGGGGCCGATGGCAAACCCTATTGCAACGAATTCGGCCTTGTCGTCGCAAATTACGAAGAGCGCAAGGTGAAAGCCGAGCTCGACCGCCGCGGCATCGCGTCGAAACCGAATCCCGCCGGTGGCTTGTTGATCAAAGACCCGAATGGGCTCGACGTCGGCATTGCCGGCAAAGCCTAGGGGTTTGTTGAAATTCAAAGTGTGGTGGCAAATACAATTGGATCTCGGGGTGTTTTAGCACTCCGCTTAAGAAATAATCGCTTATAGGCCGTTCTACGAGGCCGACATTTGCGTGCCTACTCACTTCCGATCGAAAT
>JANYDM010000068.1 GCA_025363575.1 Betaproteobacteria bacterium
CGAGCGGGCCGAGCAGCGCCTTGATTTAGGGCTCGGGCTTCCAGTAGTTCGGGCCCTTGAGAAACTTGCCGTTGGCGTCGTAGATCGGCTTGCCGTCCGCGCCCAGCTTGCTCTCGTTGCTGTCCATGATGATGTCGAGCACGTCTTCGAGCGGCAGGCCGTACTTCAGCGCCTCGGACCGGCAATAGACGATGACGTCGCCCAGCAGATCGGCGATGGCAACTGCGATGTCTGACGGGTCGCCGCCACCCTTCGCGAGCGCGACGATTTCGTCGATCTCGTGCACTTCGTCCATCAGCGTCGCTTTGAATTTCACAAGGCGGTCGGCGATGTCGGTGGGCAGCGTCGGCGTGTCGGCGGCGGGCAGCTTGTACATCGCGTTCATCGCCGCAATGCGCTGTGCAAATGATTTTTTCATGATGTCGCTGTCGGTAAGATCACGGAAGTTCAGTCTATATGGATGTCGGCGGCCCTGATGACTTTTCTCCACTTCACGATTTCATCCTTGATGAACTGGCCGAATTCGGCCGGCGAGCCGCCCGCTGGCTCAGCGCCGTCGTTCAGCAGGCGCTCGCGCACGTCGGCGCGCGCTATCACCGTGTTGATGTCGGCGTTCAGTCTCGCAATGATGGCATCCGTCACGCCGGCGGGCACGAACATGCCGCACCACGAAACCGCGCTGTAGCCGGGAACGCCCGCTTCGGCGATGGTCGGCAGTGCCGGCAACGACGCGCTGCGCTGCTCGCTGGAGACGCCCAGCGCGCGCAATCTGCCACTGCGGATATGCGGCATGACAGCAAGCACGCTGCCGAAAAGAAACTGCGCCTGGCCGCTGATCGTATCGACCACGGCGGGCCCCATGCCTTTATAGGAAATATGCTGCGGCCGTGTATGCGTCATGAACTTGAAAAGCTCGCCTGCAAGATGCGAGCCGCTGCCAACGCCGGTCGAGCCGTAATTGAGTTTGTCGGGCTGCTCGTTGGCCAGCGCGATGAATCCCCTGACGTCGTGCACCGGCACCTTCGGATTGGTGACCAGCACATAGGGTTGAAACGCAATCTGCGTTATGGGTTTGAAATCCTTCACCACGTCGTAAGGCAGCGCCGGCCGCGTGGTGGGATTGATGGTGAAGCTCGGTGCCGCCGCAAACAACGTGTAGCCGTCTGCCGGCGCGGTGGCCGCGAGCTGCGTGCCGATGACGGTGCCGCCGCCGCCGCGATTATCAACGACGATTTGCTGCCCCCACATTTCCGTCAGTTTTTGCGTGACGGCGCGCGCCATAATGTCCGTCCCCCCGCCCGTCGAATATGGCACGATCACGCGGACCGTTTTTGCGGGGTAGATCTGCGCGACGGCGGATTGGGTCGCCGCCATCGCAAACAGACAAAGCGCGGCCGCGCGCCTTGTCGCAACTGCGCGCTGTTGCGCGGAAACTACTTGACCGCCTTGCGATTCAATTCGAGCCGCGCGTCAACGAGCTTGACTGTCTCGTCGAGCACGTCCGACTGCATGCCTTTTTGCTTCGCGATGGCTTGCACCAGGCGATCGACGCGCTCGATGTTGGGCGCGCCTGCAAACAGTGCGCGTGCCGCCGACGAAGGCGTGGTGAGCGAGAGCGCCGCATTTGCATATTTGTCGAACGGCACCATGTCTTTCTGGGGGGCGCCGAGAGAAATCGCCAGACTCATCACCCAGTTGTAGACCGCTCGCGTTGCTTCGACGTCGGTATGCACGGCTTCCTTGATCGAGCGCGCCGCGTCTTTTTGCACGCAGCGGTAATTGCCTGCGATCAGCATGCACCATTTCGCAAGCGGCACGAAAATGGAATCGTGCGTCTTCAGCTTGACCGGCAGCTCGATCTTTTCGCTGCCCGTATCGAAGCGCACCGCGTCGATGTCCTGTTCCAGCTGGCGCAATATCGCGGTGTTGGCTTCGGCGTCGAAGCGCGCGGCTTTGAAATTCGTCGGCAACCTGACTTGCAATACGTTGATTTTTTCCTCCGGCGGCCGAAACGCCTGCGGATCGGGGCTGCACAGCGTCAGCAGCCCGGGATCAAAGTTGTCCCACACGCTGAAGTCGGTGTAACAGTCGCGGCATTTTTCCACGTTGACGCCGGGAATGCGTTTCAGGTAAGTGGGCGGCGGCATATTCATGATGGACATGCACGGCACTTTGGCTTTGGCCACGGCGTCGAGCAGCTCGCGCACGCCGGGCGAGCGGTACTGCGGTTCCTGCATGGCCAGGCCGACCAGGTCGAAGTCGGCGGGCTTGACGTCGGCGGGTCCGGCGGCGGACAGCTTGCCCGGCGCTTTCTTCGAGTTGATCTCGACGAGCCCTTCGCGGCCCTTGATCGGCATGCGTATGATGGCCCCGTCCTTGTTAAACGCTTCGACCTCGACCGGCAGGCAGATCAATGTGACGTCGTGTCCCGCGAGCGCGAGCTTGGTGCCGAGCAGCGAGCCGTAAGAAGCGCCCATGATGAGTATCTTGTATTTCTTTTGCATTGAATTTCTCCGCCTGGTAATAGGATTGCAAGACGGGGTGGATCTGTTTTGTCCGGCACGCGCGTTCTGGCGCCCGGGTGTCCACCGCCGAGACCGTGATGCTATTCAATTAAGCCGCTTAGCGCAATCGGCAAACACGGCGCGACGCTGCCGCGCAGCGACCGTCATGTCCTTGACGCTGGCGCATGGCGTGGCCTATCCTGCATAGCGCAAGGGATGCGCTATCGAACGATGCCGCCAAGCGACGCAGATCGCGCGTGTGCTGCTGTGCGACATGGCACATCCCGCGGTTTGACCAATCTTCAACATCCAAAGGGGAGCTTTATGAAACTGCAACGTTTGTCTGCCGTCTTCGCGAGTCTGCTGGTCGTAGCATGCTGCATATCGGGTTGCGCCTATCAACCGCTGGGCCCGGCCGAGTACGGATGGGTCACACTGTTCGACGGCGCCGATTTGAATAACTGGAACCGCCTTGGCGACGCGAACTGGCGCCTGCAGGATGGTTACGCGCAGGCTGATTTAGGCGGCGGAGCATCGAGCTTCCTGGTCTCGAAAAAATCATACAAAGATTTTGAAGTGCGCGCCGAGTTCTGGGTCGACGCCACCGCCAACAGCGGCGTCTTCATCCGCTGCACCGATCCGAAGAAGATCACCGCGGTCAATGCTTATGAAGTAAACATTTTCGACACGCGCCCCGATCAGTCGTATGGCACGGGCGCCATTGTGGATGATGCCAAAGTGTCGCCGATGCCGCGCGCCGCCAATCAGTGGAGCACCATGCACATTACCGCCAAAGGCTCGCGCATGACGGTCACGTTCAACGGCGTAGTCACGGTGGCGAATGCAAACGACAGCAAGAATCCGGCCGGCCCGATCGCGCTGCAATACGGCGGTGGCGTGGTGAAATTCCGCAAGGTCGAAATCAGGGAACTGTAATTCGCGGCCTGCGGGCCGTGACAGCATCCAGGGCAGACTGCGGTCTGCCCTTTTTTCGCTCAATCCGCCTGGATGCCGGTCTGGCGGATGACCTTCGACCATTGCGTCAGCATCGCGCTGCGCAATGCGTCGAACTCGCGGGGCGTGCGACGCGTGATGTCCATGTCTTCGCCTTGCACGCGATCGCGGACTTCAGCGGCTTGCATCACTTGATTCAACTCTGCATTGAGCCGCGCGATGACGGGCTTGGGCGTCGCTGCTGGAGCGACGATGGCGTACCACGAGACGAATTTGTAGCCGGGCACGCCGGACTCATTGATCGTCGGCAGGTCGGGCAGCAAGCGTGAGCGCGTCGTGCTCGTGACGCCGAGCGGACGCAGGCGTCCGGCCTTGATGTGCGGCAGCACGGGCACCAGCGGGCTGAACATCATCTGCACGCGTCCCGCGATCAAATCGATCAAGGCAGGAGAGCTGCCTTTGTACGGAACGTGTGTGATATCGATGCGCGCCGCGATCTTGAAGAGTTCGCCAGCGAGATGCGACGCCGAGCCGTTGCCTGACGATACGAAATTGATTTGTCCGGGTTTCGCTTTGGCCAGTGCAATCAGTTCGGGAATGGAATTCGCCGCCAGCCCGGGATAGACGACGAGGAGCGACCGGTAGACCACGAGCTGCGCGACGCCGGCGAAATCCCTGAGCGGATCGTACGGCAGGGTTTTTTTGAGCAGGCCCTGGATCGGATGGCTGCTCGAGATCATCAATATCGTGTAGCCATCGGCCGGCGCCTTTGCCGTCATTTCCGCGGCGAGATTGCCGCCGGCGCCCGGCCGGTTGTCGATGACGACCGCGCGCCCGAGCCTGTCGGCGAGCCGCGGCCCGACGGTACGCGCGAGCTCGTCGTTGCCGCCGCCCGGCGGAAAGCCAACGAGCAAGCGTATGGGCCTGGCCGGATAGCCGGACGCGTCTGCCGCGAGCCCCGAACGAACGAACATCAGCACGAAAATCGCTACAAATGTGAGCGCAGTCAGGCGCATGCCCGTCACGCGGCTGCGTTCACAATGATTTCATCACCGGCCGGCTGCAGCCGAACATTAAAGCGTTTAGACATTTTCTGGATGTCGGCGATGGCTTCCTGCTCATCCGCCGCGGGCCGGATCTCCACTTCAGTATTGTCGCTCTGGCGCACCAGCGAAAACGCGATTTTGCTGACTTTGTGATCGTCGAAGCTCACGCGCGCGAGCACGCCGACCCAGCCTTTGAGGAAGCGCTTGTTGCTCTTGATGAAGCAAAAGCTGCCGAGCCCGTAAAATATCGGCTTGCCCTTGTAGATTTCGATGCCGAGCGGATAGTGCTCGGCATGCGCCATCACGACATCGGCGCCGGAGTCGATCGCGGCGTGCGCGATCTCGCTCTGAAAGTCGAGTACCTCGCCGCGGTGCCCCATATGATGCGATGACACCACGATGTCGGACTTTGCTTTGAGGGCGCTGACGTCCTGTCTGAACCACTCGAGATAATCGCGGTCGCACCACGTCAAAATCTTCGGCGGCGTGCCGGGCCGGTTCGGCGGCAGCGTGCCGTCCTTGTAGTAGACAGGCTGATAGGCAGTGTATGCCTTGATCACGGCTACGCCCGGGTGCATCTCACCCGCTTCGTGATGGTTCGGCCAGTATTGCGAAGTGCGCTGCAGAAAGCCGAAGCGCGTGCCGTTGCGCGTGATGACGGCCGGCGCGCGCGCCGCGGCGCGATTGATGCCGGTGCCGACGTGCGGAATGCCGAGCTTGTCGAGGCAGGCGTTGGAAGACATGATCGCTGCGGGGCCGTAATTCTGGTTGTTCGCATTACCGACGCAATGGAAGCCGCCGTTCACGAGCGCGGGGCCGGTCGCGGTCGGCGCAAAGAAACCGTCGTAGCCGGATTTCTCGTCGGGCATCATCACGCGCTGCACCGGCGGATCGTACAGGCAGCATTCGAGATTGCCAAAGACGGCGTCGGCAGTGGCCAGCGTGTCCTTCACTCGGCGGAAGGGCGCGGCGTTATCTTCGACGCCCATCAGATTGATGTCGCCGGTGAGCATGACGGTCGAGCGCATGGATTTTCCTCTCGTAACAGTTTGGCGGCGGCGAGCGGCGCCGCGATGAATAAGCGGCCCGACGTCAGGGCCGCAGGTACGATGCAAATATTTTACCGCTTGCCCGCGTGGCCTGCTTTTTTGCATTCCGCGGAAGTGGCCTCGCGGATGATCTCGGCGAGCCGCAGCGTGCCCGGACCAGCGGCGTCCCGGTCGGCGAACACCAGATAGAGCTCGGCGAAGCGTTCGCCGCCTTCGCGCAACGGCAGCGCCTGCAAAGTGCCGGCGGCGAGCTCGTCGCGTATCTTGTATTCCGGCAGCCACGCATAGCCATAGCCTGAGCGCGCGGCGATGATCGAGGTCGACATATTGCTCACCGTCCAGCGCTGGGTCGCTTCGACGGTGGTGCGCGAAGTGCGGCTGAATCCGGTTTCACGCACTACCAGCTGGCGGTGCGCGCGCAAATCTTTCAGCGTCGGCTTGCGTTTCAGGTTGTGCAGCGGATGGTCGGGACTCGCCGCGGGCACCAGCCGCATGCGGAGCAGCGCATCGCCGGAAAAACCCGGCGGTATCTGAGCGGTGACCGCGAGGTTTGCCTGTCCGTTCAGCAACGCCTCGCGCGTACCGCTGATAACTGATTCGATGAGCTCGATGCGCGTGTCCGGTGCTTCCGTGCCGAAGCGGTTCAGGCAATCCAGTATCAGCCAGGTGGGGAAGAGCACTTCCACTGCAATGCGGATTTCCGGCTCCCAGCCTGCCGAAAAAGAGCGCGCCGCTTTTTCCAGAGCGCCCGCTTCGTCGAGCAGGGCGCGCGCGCGCCGGTAGAGCAATTGACCGGTCGGCGTGAGCTTGGCTTTGCGGCCATGGATTTCGAATGCCTTGACGTCGAGCACCGCTTCCAGCTTTTGCACGGCGTAAGTTACAGCGGACTGACTTTTGTGAAGCGACTCAGCGGCTTGGGCATAGCCGCCCGCGTCGACCACGGCGATCAGCGCGCGCCATTGCTCGAGACTTATATGCGGGTTGGTCGAGGCATTCATATCAATATAGTAGATGGATTTAAGCCAATTATTGTTCTATTTTATCGAATTAGTAAATGATTAAATGACGCTGTCCATTTAACAATTCAACGGGAGATCGTCATGAACAAAACGCTGCTGCAAGTCAATGCAAGCCTGTTTTCAACTGCCGGCCAATCCAGCGCGCTGGCCAACGAATTCGTCGCGGGCTGGAAGAAACGCAATCCGGGCGCGGCTGTGATCGCGCACGATCTCGCCACCGAACCGGTGCCGCATCTGACAGCGGAAAGATTTCAGGCATTCATCACGCCCGCGGATAAACGCGATGCGAACCAGCGCGCGGAGGTCGCATACTCGGATGCGCTGATCGAGGAATTGAAACGCGCCGATGTCATCGTGCTGGGCGTGCCCATGTACAATTTCGACGTGCCCTCGACGCTCAAGGCCTATTTCGACCATATTGCGCGAGCCGGCGTGACGTTCAGCTATACCGCGCAGGGCCCCGTCGGCTTGCTGACCGGCAAGAAAGTTTATGTCTTCGCCACGCGCGGCGGCATTTATGCCGGCCAGCCGCACGACACGCAGAGCGCCTATCTGAAGAATTTTCTCGGCCTGCTCGGCATCACCGACGTCGAATTCGTGTACGCGGAGGGCATCGCGATCAGCGCCGAGAGCAAGGACGCGGCGATTGCGCAGGCGAAAAAGGCGATCGCACGGCTCGACACGCAGACACGCGAACCGCTCGCGGCATGATTGGCGGCATGCACAACACCTTGCGGAATCCGCCGCCGCCCGCATATATATTCGATTGGATCGGACCAGGAGAGCAGCCATGAAAAAACTTTCGTTTGTCCAGCGCAACAATCAGCGCCATTGGGTCGGCAACGGTTTTCCCGTGCGCAGCATCTTTTCGTACAGCGGCCGCGCGGCCGAGTTGTCGCCGTTTTTGCTGCTCGACTATGCGGGGCCGGCCACGTTTCCGCCGACCACCGAGCGCAAAGGCGTCGGCGAGCATCCGCATCGCGGCTTTGAGACGGTGACCATCGTGTATGCAGGCGAAGTCGAGCATCGCGATTCGACGGGCGGCGGCGGCATCATAGGTCCCGGCGACGTGCAGTGGATGACGGCGGCCGGCGGTCTCGTGCATGAAGAATTTCACGGGCCGGCGTTCGCAAAAAAAGGCGGCGCCTTTGAAATGGTGCAACTGTGGGTGAACCTGCCGGCGAAACACAAGCTCGCGCAGCCGGGTTATCAGGGCATCACGAGCGCGCAGATTCCGCGTGTCGCGCTGGCGGACAATGCGGGTTCCGTGCGCGTGATCGCGGGCGATTACAACGGCAGCAAGGGCCCGGCGCACACGTTCAGTCCGATCAATGTGTGGGACGTGAACCTTGGCGCTGGCCATCGCACGACGTTCAAAGTGCCCGCCGGCTATACGACGGCGCTCTTCGTCATGCGCGGCAGCATACGGCTGGCCGGCGGCGAGACGATAGGTGAAGCGGAAGTCGCGGTGCTCGAGCGCGGGGGAGAAGAATTTTCCGTCGAGGCGGCAGAAGACACCACGTTGCTGATATTGAACGGCGAACCGTTCGCGGAACCCGTCGTCGGCTACGGCCCGTTCGTGATGAACACGCAGAAGGAAATCGAGCAGGCGATGGAGGATTTCCAGAACGGGAAGATGGGGCGAATCGCGGAGGCCGTGCAGTAACGGATGAGGGGCGCCGGCGCGGCGCGACCCGCCGCGAAGCTGCGGCTCTCGCGCTACTTCAGAACTTCCTCGCCCTGGCGCAGGACGCGCCGCGCGAAATAATGGAACGTGGCGCCGATTGCTTTGGGCTTTAACCGGTAGTCGTGCGCTTCGCGCGCGTGCTCCGGCTTGATCGCCTTGATCGGCCCGATCGCGCGCGCCATCAGCTGCATGCGCGCGGCACGCTCGATGAATATTGCGAGCACGGCGGCTTCCTCGATATTGCAGCAGGCGGCGAGCTGGCCGTGATGCGCAAGCAGGATCGCGCGCTTGGTGCCGATCGCCCTGGTGATGATTTCTCCCTCTTCGTCGCCAATCGGCACGCCCGGCCATTCCGCCAGAAACGCGACGTCTTCATAGAACATCGACGTGTCCATGTGCGCGATCGCGAGTTCTTCGCCGACTATCGATAGAGCCGAGCAATACGGGGGGTGCGTATGGATGATGGCATTCACTTCCGGCCGGTGGCGGTAGATCCACAGGTGAAAGCGGTTGGATGGATTGACCATGCCGTCGCCTTCGAGCAGGTTCAGATCATCGTCGACCAGCACCATATTGGATGCCTGCGCTTCGTCGAAGCCGAGCCCGAAGCTCAGCATCCAGTACGTGCCGGGCTTGTCGCCGCGCGCTGTGATCTGTCCGGCGAGCGCGGATTCATGGCCCTCGTCGGCGAGGATGCGGCAGGTGAGCGCGAGCTTTTGGCGCAAATTCCACGTCGGCGTGCGCAGGTACTTCTGCATGCGCTCGCTGGTGATCTTGTGGTATTCACTCTTGGGTCTGATCACGGCGCTCATGGATTACTCCTCGTGCGGACTGTCATTTACGAATTCTAGTCGATGCGGGCGCCGGACGTTTTGGCCACGGTGCCCCACTTCGCAAGCTCGCTCTTCACGAAATCGGCGAGTTGCTCCGGCGAACCGGCGACCACCTCCGTGCCTTGCGCACGCAGGCGCTCGCGCATGTCCGGCGCATTTAGCGCGCGCCCGATCTCGCCGTTCAGCCGCGTGATCACCGCGCGTGGAGTTGCCGCCGGCGCGAACAATGCATACCAGTTGGCGGCGACGATGCCGGGAAAGCCTGTTTCGACGAATGTAGGCACGCCGGGCAGCAATGGCGAGCGCTGCTCGCTAGCGACCGCTATCGGCCGCACGCGCCTGGACTCAATGAATGGCTGAAGCGCCAGCATGGTCTCGAACAGCAGCGAAACCTCGCCGCCTACGAGGCTGGCAATCGCAGGCGCGCCGCCCTTGTAAGGCACGTGCACGATGTCGATTTTCGCCACGGTCTTGAAGAGTTCGCCAGTCAGGTGAAACAGGTGCCCGTTGCCCGCCGAGCCGAAGCTCAATTGGTCGGGCCGCGATTTCGCGAGCGCGACGATCTCGTTGACCGTGCGCGCGGGCAACGATGGGTGCGCAACGAACACTGTCGTCACGGACACGAGCAGCGCGACGGGCGCAAAGTCCTTCACCGTGTCGTAAGGCAACTTCGAGTAAATGCTCGGATTGATCGTGTGGCTGGTCGGCGTCAGCAACACGGTGTAGCCATCGGGCGCGGCTTTGGCGACTGCGTCGCTGCCGATGATGCCGCCTGCACCGGGCCGGTTGTCGACGATAAACTGCTGGCCGAAAGCTTGCGCGAGCTTTTGCGCGATCAGGCGACCGACGATGTCGGTGCCGCCGCCCGCCGCGATCGGGATCACCATGCGCACCGGCTTTGCCGGGTAATCAGATTGCGCGTGC
The DNA here is from genome assembly GCA_025363575.1 of Betaproteobacteria bacterium. The sequence goes on from JANYDM010000068.1 coordinate 10,017, forward strand.
GCGTGGCACGCGAGCATCGCTGCCGCCATGACGAATGCGGATGCAGGATGATTCCAATGGCGGTCGTGCACCGTCATGCTCCTAAGGCCGCGACCAGAACGGGCGATTGGCGTTGAATATTTTTTTCGGGATCGCGCCGTACACCATCAGCACGTCGTCGACCGCTTCGCCGACGACGTAGTTGACCGCAATGCTGGCGAGGGAATAGGCATCCTGCGCCGAAAGGCCGCGCTCTTTTTGCAGGAATGCGATGGTTTCCTGGGCGGCTTCTTTCAGCGCGTTATCGAGATCGCGGTCCATGCCCATCACGTAATAATTGTCCGCGTCTTCGGCGCGCGGCCATTTCATCGTGCGCCCCGCGCCTTTGTGCACGATGAACTGCAGCACCGGCGTCAGCGACGCTTCGATTGCAGTGCCGTTGATTTCGCCGTCGCCCTGTACGGCATGCGAATCGCCGGTGTAGAACAACGCGCCGGGCTGATGCACCGGCAGGTACAACGATGAGCCGGTCGTTAGCCGGTTGAAGTCCATGTTGCCGCCATAGATGCCGGGAGGGCGCGTGTTCGCCAGCGGCTGCGGCGGCATTACCGTCATGATGCCCATGAAAGGCACCAGCGGAATCTCAATGCCGGGTGCGAACAGCGCGACACCGCGCTGCAGATCGAAGCGAATGATTTTCGGATACGGCCCGGTATGTATGTCGGGCAGCACGCCGGTGCCTTTGCCGCTGTTGTTGACGCCGTAGGGCACGCGGAACTTCAGGTCGCGGATGCGCACTTCCAGCATATCGCCGGGCTCCGCGCTCTCGACGTAGATGGGCCCGGTCAGTACGTGCGCGCCGGAATCCTTCGGGTGCACGGCTTGGTTGTAGATCTCGAGCGCGTCGGGCAGCACTTCGTCAGCCGTCACTCCGCCGGCCGCGAAGAATTTCACCGGGTCAATGCCATTGTTCACGCCCTGATGCGAGAGCGTATCCATCGCGACAGTCTGGCCGGATTGCACGCGCAATACCGGCTGGCGTCCCGCCGGCAAATGACCCCAGGCGATGGTTTGCGGCGTGACCGGCACGTGCGCGTCCATAGTGTAGGGGATCGTCTGCAACTGGCCGCACGCGGACAATGCGATTGCGACCACGCTGGCCGCCATGCAGATGCGAAGTAAATTCATGAGCGCTTTCTCCCGTGTACGGATCCAATCGAGTATACCCCGCGATACGCACGTTGACCGCGTTGCGCGGACGTGCCACATTCCATCTGCGCAGCGCACGCTTGCGGTCGAGCGCAATCCGGTAGCACGCAGTAAAAACTCAGCTGCGTCCAACGGGACCTATTGCGCACCGTTAACGGGCGCCGCCGCCGTCACAGGTGCCGCAAGATCCATTCAATGGAGAGTCCCATGAATACCCCGCAGCGAACGATGGCCGCCACCGGATTGATCGCCGCAATGCTCGCCGCCTGCGTGCAGAATGCCGCTGCGCAGAAATGGCCCGACAAGCCCGTGCGCATCGTGACGCCGTTCGCACCCGGCGGCGGCACCGACGTGTTCGGCCGCCTGCTGGCGCAGCGTCTCACCGAAGTGCTCGGCCAGCAATTCATTGTCGACAATCGCCCCGGCGCGGGCTCGACGACCGGCACGGAATTCGTCGCGAAATCGCCGCCGGATGGCTATACGCTGCTGATGACCTCGGCGTCCTTTACGTTCAACCCCGGCCTTTACTCAAAGCTTCGTTACGATTCAGTCAAGGATTTCGCGCGCGTGTCGCAGGTCGTGCGCGTGCCGCACGTCATCAATGTGCTGCCCTCGTTTCCTGCCAGGAACGTGCAGGATCTGGTGCGCATCGCGCGCGCCAAGCCCGGCGAAGTGCTGTACGCGTCGTCTGGGCCCGGCAGCGCTCTGCATCTGGCTGGCGCGCTGTTCGGCGTCGTAACCGGCACGCAGCTTACGCACGTGCCTTATAAAGGCGGTACCGCGGCGGCGACCGCCATCCTGAGCGGCGAGGCGACGGTTGCTTTCAGCACGATAGAAACAATCATGACCCTGCTGCAGTCGGGCCGGCTGAAGCCGCTGGCGGTGTCGACGCGCGAACGCGCCGCCGTTTTGCCGCAAGTGCCGACGGTCGCCGAATCGGGGTTCAAGAACTACGAGGTGGTCGGTTGGTTCGGCATCATGGCGCCGGCCGCGACGCCCAGGCCGGTGGTTGATCTCCTCAGCGGCGAAATTGCGAAAGCGATGGCGACGCCGGCGATGCGCGAGCGCGCCACGCAAGACGGCGCGACGCCGGTCGGTAGCACGCCGGAGGAGTTCGACCGCGCCGTGCGTGCGGACATCGTGAAGTGGACAAAAATCATTCACGACGCAGGCATCAAGCTGGACTGACGCTGATGACGAATGTTTTAAATGCACTGGCAATCCTGCCGGCGTTGCTCGCAATTTCGACGCCGGTTCACGCGGAAGATTTTCCCGCCAGGCCGATCCGCCTGATCGTGCCGTATCCCGCCGGCGGCGCCGCCGACGTGATGGGCCGCATCATCGCGCAAAAGCTGACGGCTACCCTGAGTCAGCAGGTGGTGGTCGACAACCGGCCCGGCGCCGGGACCATACTCGGCACCGAAATCGTCGCGCGCGCCGTGCCCGACGGCTATACGCTGCTGATGGGCACGGCTACCAATGCGATCGGCGCGAGCTTGTACCCAAAGCTGCCGTACGATTTCGAAAAAGATCTCGCGCCCATCGGCCTCGCGTCCGCGGGCCAGTTCTGCCTCGTGCTGCACCCGTCAGTGCCGGCGAACTCAGTCAAGGAACTCGTGGCGCTCGCGAAAGCGAAACCGGGACAACTCAATTTCGCTTCGTCCGGCAACGGCGGCGGGCCGCACCTCGCCATCGAAATGCTCAAATCGATGGCGGGCATCGACCTGTTCCACGTGCCGTATAAAGGCGCGGCGCCGGCGATTACCGACCTGCTCGCGGGCGCGGAGCAATTGATGGCGATCGATATCTCGCTCGTTCTGCAGTATATGAAGGCGGGCCGGCTCAGAGGTGTCGCGGTGACGGGGCTCAAGCGCTCCGCCGCCGTGCCTGACCTGCCGACCATGGACGAATCCGGATTTGCTGGCTATGAAGTTATCCCGTGGTACGGGCTGTTGACGACCGCGGGTGCGCCGCCAGCGGCAATTGCGCGGCTCAATTCAGAACTCGCGAAGGTCACGACCGATGCAACGATCCGCGAGCGCCTCGTGAGCCAGGGCATAGAAGCGAGATCGAGCACGCCCGCTGAATTTGCGCGTTTCATACATGCCGACATCGTCAAATATGCCAGGCTGGTGAAAGCCTCCGGCGCGAAAGTGGACTAAGCGATGGGCCTGCAAATCGAGCAGCTGGCGGAGTTCGTGGCGCGCACGCAATGGGAAGACGTGCCCGCTCCGGTGCAGCGTCACACCAAGCTCGTGCTGCTCGATACACTGGGCGTGATGCTGGCGGGCGCGCAGCGCCCCGAGGCAAGTGGATTGCGCGCGCGACTCGCGTCGACGGCGGGGACGGGCGCGACGGTTTACGCGCGCGGCTGGCCGCGGCACGATCCGCGCACAGCAGCGCTGCTGAACGGAATCGGCGGCCGCTCCATCGAATTGTGCGAAGGCCTGCGGCTCGTGACCGGGCAGGCGGCGATGCAGGTGCTGCCCGGCGTGCTCGCTGTCGGCGAGCATGCGGGGAGTTCGGGCCGCGAAATGCTCGCCGCGTTCATTGCCGGCTACGATCTCGCCGCGCGTTTCAATTTCGCGTTCACGCCGCGGCCGCTTGCGCATCAGAACGGGCAGGCGTCCTTGTTGGCGGCGGTCGCAGCGGGCGCGCGGTTACGCGGCCTCGATGCAGCAGGCGTCAGCCTTGCGATGCGCATCGCGACTACGCTGGTGATGACGCCGAGCTATACGAATGCAGTGGCGGGTGCGACGACGCTGAATGTGGCCGGCGGCATGAGCGGTTTTGCTGCGGCGCTTGCGCCCGACCTCGCGCTCGCGGGTTTCACCGCCCAGGACGACGCGATCGAAGAGGCGCTGGGCCATCTCGTCGGCGGCGGCTTCAAGCCCGAAGGTCTGCTCGACGGGCTCGGCAAGCGCTGGGAAATCACGCGCAATTATTTTCGGCTCTACGCGTGCTGCAATCCCATCCATCCCGCGCTCGACATGGTGAAAGATGCGCTCGCCGAGTTGAAGCCCGGGCCGCAGGACATCGAGCGCATCGACATCGCGACTTACCGTTTTGCGTCCGTGATGCGCAATCCCGCACCGCCTAATTTTTTCGCATCAAAATATTCGCTGCCGCACGCGGCGGCCGTGATGATAGTGCGCGGCAATGCCGGTCATGCGGCGATCGACGACTCGGCATTGCGCGATCCCGCGATCGCCGCGCTGCGCCAGCGCGTGCATGTCGTGGAAGATGCCGCGATGAGCGCCGTAGCGCCGCGCTTGCGGCCTGCGCGCGTTACCATCAAGCTCAACGACGGACGCAGCGCGACGCATGAATGCGACAGCCATCGCGGCGATTTCAACCGGCCGTTCGCGGAATCCGAGATCCGCGCCAAATTCCACGAGCTCGCGGGCGAAGTGCTGACGCCTGACGGGTGCAAAAGAGTTGAAGCCGCGATTGACCGCTGCGAGGAATGGAAAAGCGTAGGCGATTTGGTTGCGTTGATGCGGGGGCACGCTAAACCGTGAAGATTCCCTCCCGTGCGCAATGCGCGGGGGAGGGGGTGGGGGGGCAAATTAAAACGCCCCCGTCCTGTCCTTCCCCCGTACGCAGGGGAGGGGATGCTTTTAGGACGCCGTGTTGAAATGTTTTAGCGAGGAGGAAGCCAAATGTTCGATCTGATTATCCGCAGCGACCGCGTAGTGACGCCTGCGGGCGTCGCAGCATGCGACGTGGCGATTGCGGAAGGCAAGATAGCTTCGGTGGCCGCGTCCGGCACTTACGATGCGAAAAGCACAAGGCGCGTGATCGACGCGACCGGCAAGATCGTGATGCCGGGCGGCATCGACCCGCATGTGCATCTAAAGTGGTACACGCCGCATCCCGACGGCAGCGTGACCTACACAGATCCACCGTCAGTGGTCAGCAAGGCCGCGCTGTATGGCGGCACGACGACCGTGATCGACTTTGCGCAGTGGACGCACGGCAAGACCGTCCAGCAGGCGATCGAGTACCGGCACAAGGACTGGACCGCGCAATGCTATTGCGATTACAGCTTCCACGTGATGGTCCAGGGAAAGCTGCCGCCGGAAATTTTCGGCCAGCTCGCCGAAGCGCTGCGCGCCGGCTATCCGACCGTCAAAATATTCACTACTGACATTACGCCGAGCCGGGCAGGCCGCATGGTTGATTTCGGCGACATCTGGGAAGTGTTCAAGGTCGTTGCACAGGAGGGCGGCCTGTGCGTGATGCACGGCGAAGACAACGATATCGTCATGCATATGTACGACAAGCTGATCCGCGAAGGGCGCACCGGTTTCGAAAACATGGCCGAAGTCCACAACGCGATGTCCGAAGACCTTTCGTTCCGGCGCGTGCTGGGGCTTGCGAAAAACGTGCCGGGAATTGCGCTCTATTTCATGCACGTGAGCGCGGGCTTCGGCGTCGAGGCGATCCGCGAAGCGCGCGCGCGCGGCATGCCGGTCTACGGCGAAACGCTGCACCAGTACCTGATGTACACGTCGGAAGACTACAAGCGGCCCAACGGCCAGATGTATCACACCTATCCGTCGATTAAAGCCCAGTCCGACCAGGATGCGTTGTGGCAGGCCATGAGCGAAGGCACATTGCACACCGTCGCGACCGACGAAGTGTGCTGCTCGTTGAAGGTCAAAACCATGGGCAAGCGCATCGACGACACCACCGGCGGAAACGTCGGCGTCGAGCCGCGCGTATCGCTGATGTATACCGAAATGGTCGGCCGGCGCGGTTACTCGCTTGAGAAATTCGTCGACCGCGTGTCATCCAATGCCGCGAAAATCATGGGGCTGTATCCGCGCAAAGGCGCCATTGCCGCCGGTGCGGACGCCGACATCACGGTGCTCGATCCGGCGAAAGCCACGACGATCACCAAAGAAATGCTGCACGAGTCCGACTACTCGCCGTGGGAGGGCCACAAGGTAGACGCATGGCCGTCGCTGACTGTATTGCGCGGCAAGGTCGTCGTCGACGACGGCAAATTCACCGGCGAGCTCAAGGACGGCCAGTACCTGTTCCGGAAAATCTCCGACGAAATCAGAAGCGGCGCAATGCTGTAGCCGTGTGATGCCAGACCTCGATCACGCGCGCGTGCGCGAATTTCTTGCCGACAGCCTTGCGGTGTGGGCGGTGGACGGTGTCGTGGAGGCGGGCACGCAGCCGGTCGCCGCGACGATACGCGCAAGGGATTGCGTGGTATGGATAGAGCACCCGGCCGGCGAGGATGCGCCATGGCGCTGGTTCGTGCGCTGGCGCAGCGCCGATATGTGCGAAGAGCGCTCGCGTCCGTGCACGTCCGTCGTCGGCCTTCTGAGCGCCGTGCGCGCCGCGCTCAACGTCGAGCGCGGCAACTCATTGCGCGTGGTCTCGGCAGAGGCATGATTCCGGTTTCGGTCATCACCGGGTTTCTCGGCAGCGGCAAGACCACGCTGCTGGCGCGCCTGCTGCGCGATCCGGCGATGGCGCGCACGGCGGTCATCATCAATGAGTTCGGAGCGATCGGCCTTGACCACGAACTGATCGAGACCAGTGACGAGAGTTTCGTCCAGCTTTCCAACGGCTGCATTTGCTGCAATGTCAGAAGCGACCTGATGCTGACGCTCGGCGATCTCGCAGCGAGGCGCACGGCCGGCACGGTGCCGCAGTTCGAACGCGTCGTGATCGAGACGACCGGCCTCGCGGACCCCGCGCCGATATTGCACGCGCTGATGACGGACCGTGATCTGCGCGGGGTCTATGCGCTCGACGGCGTAGTGACGACCGTGGACGCAATCACGGGATTGGCGACGCTGGACAACCATGCCGAAGCGCGGCGCCAGGTTGCCGTGGCCGACCGGCTGATACTCACCAAGACCGATGCAGACGCAGCGCATACCGCGGCGACGCGCGCGCGGCTGGCCGCGATAAATCCGACCGCGCCCGTTCTCGAAGTCGTGAGCGGCGCGATAGCCCCGTCCGCGTTATTCGGTTGCGGCGCGGTTGATGCGGTAGCCGTCCGTTCGTGGCTCGCAGCGGAAACGGGCGCGCTGCATGGACAGGCACGGCACAGCAATCATCAGAGCGACATCGCGAGCTTCTGCATTGTGCGCGAGCAGCCACTGCACGCCGTTACGCTCGCATTGCTGCTGTCGGCGCTGACGGAAAATTGCGGCGCCGATTTGCTGCGCATGAAAGGCATCGTGCAGGTCAGCGAAGACCCGTCGCGGCCGGCCGTCATACACGGTGTCCAGCATGTCTATCACGCGCCCGTGTGGCTCGCCCGCTGGCCGTCTGACGACCGGCGCACGCGGATGGTCTTCATCGGGCGCAACCTGCGCGAGACATGGGTGCGCACGCTGATCGATCTCATCGATGACGAAGTCGACGACGAGATCGCGCGCCGGCGCGACGCGGCCGCCGCCTGACGGGCCGAAACAAATTCCCCGTTAGTGGCAAAATAGCGGAAATCCGGAATACCAATAAGGAAAAGCATGTCGTCCCAGCTCGACCAGCTCCCCGCCGATGCCGCAGACCGTCCCGCGCCTTACACCGACCATACGATGGAAGTCGCCGGCATCAAATTGCACTATGTCGATTTCGGCACGGCAGGCAAGAAGCCCATGATCTGTGTGCACGGCGGCGCCGCGAGCACGCACTGGTTCGATTTCGTCGCCGCAGACTTCAGCCGTAACCATCATGTGTTCGCGATCGACCAGCGCGGGCATGGCGACAGCGGCTGGGCGCAGCCGCCCAATTACACCTACGAGCGCTATGCAGACGACCTTGAAGAGTTCGCTGCGAAGCTCGACCTGCGTGATTTCGTGCTGATCGGGCATTCGATGGGCGGCGCGGTCGCGCTCACTTACGCCGCCAAACATCAGGGCCGCGTGAGCCGGCTTATCATCGTCGATACGACCATGCACATGTCGCCCGAGCGCATTGCCCGGCTCCGCGAAGTCGGCACGCGGCCGGGCCGCACTTATGCATCGCGCGAAGAATTCATCTCGCGCTTCAAGCTGCGTCCGGGCGATTCCAAGGCAACGCCCGCCGTGCTGCGCCACCTGGGGCAGGTGGCCGCGCAGCAAAAGCCCGATGGCAGCTGGGGGCACAAATTCGATCGCGACGTCTATGCCGTGCGCGAAAGCGTGGACGGGCTGCCGCATTGGGACCATGTGCGCATTCCCGCGCTGGTCGTCAAAGGCCAGCGCAGCGAGCGCATCTCGCCGGAGATCATGGCCGCCGTCAAAGCGCGCGCGCCACAGGTCGAGTTCGCCGAAGTGGCCAACGCCGATCACCACGTGACGCTCGATAATCCAACCGGCTTTACGCAGGCGGTGAATGCATTTCTGGCCAGACATCAAGCTTAAAGCGATTCGGCCGCGGATAAACGCAGATAAACCGCAGATGAACCGCAGATGAACGCAGATAAATTCAAAGACAAATCGGCTGCGGGTGCGCCGTATGTTTTCGCTTTTCATCGGTGTTTATCTGCGGCAAATAATTTTTTGAGAGCCGCAAATGACTAAACGCAGATCGTGGTTGCTCGTCCCCGTATCGAAATCCGGCCTCGTCGGACACGCAGCGCGCGCGGGCGCCGATGTGATCGTGCTGGATCTGGTCGAACTCGTCGCCGATGCGGACAAGCCGGCGGCACGTGCGAACTTCACTGCTGCGCTCAAGTCAGCGCAGGCGGGCGGCGCCGAAATATTCGCGCAGGTCGATCCCACCGCGCTGCATGACGACCTCACAGCATGCGTGCAGCCGGGAGTCGCCGGCATCATCCTGACGCGTGCGGAGTCGGCGGCCCAGATTGCCGGGGCGGATGCAATGCTTGCGCGCCTGGAAACAGAACGCGGCATTGCGCCGGGCACGCTGCAGATTGTGCCCGCGGTCGAGACGGCGCGCGGCAACCATGTGGCTTACGAAATCTGCCGCGCCAGCAGGCGCGTCGCCGCACTTACTTTGGGGCGCGCGGACCTTGTCATGGACCTGCATGCCGAACCGTCCGCTGAAATTCATCTGATGCCGTACCTGATGCAGCGCTTGATCGTTGTCGCCGGCGCCGCGGGCGTGACGCCGCTGGGCGCGTGGTGGCGCGCGCCGGACCGCGGGCTTTACGCGACCGCCGACAACACCCTGGCCGCGGGTGAGCGCGGCCGCGCCATCGGCTTCAAAGGCGCACTGTGCCTCGTCGAGCACCAGGTTGCCCCTCTCAATCGCGCGTACGGTTAAGGATTCAACCATGCATAAGCAAACAGTACGCCGTTCCGGTCTCACGATGCCGATAGTCACGCCGCGTTTTATCGACAACGCGTGGCGGCGCGGCTGCGATTTCATCGTGATCGATCTCGAAGACTCGGTGCCGCAGCATTTGAAGGCGCACGCGCGGACGCTGGTCAAAGACGCGATCAAGAACGTGACGCGGGGCGGCGCCGAAGCGTTCGTGCGCATCAATCACGATTCGGTCGAAGCCGATCTGGAAGGCGCTGTGTGGCCGGGCCTGAAGCGCATCAAATATCCGAAGACCGAGCACGCGGCCGAAGTCCGCCAGCTCGATGAGATCATCTCGCGCCTCGAGCGCGAGCGCGGCATCACGCCGGGCAGCGTCGAAATCGACTGCGGCATCGAGACCGCGCTCGGCACAACGAACGTGTTCGAGATTGCCGCGGCGAGCCCGCGCGTAAAGGAATTCGGGGCGAGCGCCGGCGGCTACGACTATTCGCGCGACCTCGGCGTCGAGATGTTCGTGGATTTCGATCAATTCGTGTATGGCAAGGGCGAAGCCGAAATGGCGGGACGCACGCTGGCGCTCGGCGTGCGCGGCGGACCGTTTATTGCGAACAAGACCGGCAGCGTGAGCGACCCGAACCGCTCGTTGCATCAAGCGCAGGCCACGTTCAAATGCGGAATACGCCTGGGCGGCGGCGGGCTCAATCCCGCGGTCGTCGACGGGCACAACGCGGGACTCACGCCGACGGCTGATGACGTGCGCGACGCGCACTGGATGCTTGAGCAATACCGCCAGCTCGCCGCGACCAGCGACACCTGGCGCGAAGTCGAAGGCCGCGTGATCGACCGCTACGCCGCGGCGCACGCGCGCGAGATGCTCGAATATGCGGCTCTGTGCGCCGCGCGCGACAAGGAAAAATCGGAAGCCGTCGCGAAGGTGAAAGCGGCGCAGGCGGCTCAAAAGTAATTCGTCGCAATTGCGACTCATCACCCGTAAGGGTGAGCGGGCCATCGCTTGCACGCGGTGCGAACCGACGATGCTTTATGCGCGTTTTGGCGGTGAAAATCCCCCGGGTTAACGGCCCTGAATCGGTTTTTCACAATCCTCGCCTTCAACATGGGCCAAAGCGTCGTTGACGTTCGATGCATAGTCGAGCGGCACCCCGTCGCGTTACTCGTCTTTCCGGTGTGACAGCAACCCCCACACCAGTCCAATCGCATACGCGCCAGCCATCAGCCCGAGGCCCACAGCGGCGATGGCGAATAAAATTCGAATGACAAGGATCTCGGTGGAGAGAAAAAATTTGGCGCATATAAACGTCAGCACGGAATATATCGTGATGCCGACTAATTGCTTCATCGCCATCTGCAGGTCGAGGCCCTCCGCGCCCTTCTCGCGCCGTGCTGGCTTTCCTCGTGTCGCCACCCGGAAGTCAGCCTTGACTGTGAGACGTGTTGAATTGACGAGGGCTTCATGGATCGAACCCTCGACATAGCCGTGCCGCACCATGCGCTCGCGCACACTCGCGACCCATTCGTCACAGGCCGCTTCCAGAGGTACGCCCGAGGGAAATGGAAATGCGGGCACAGCCAGCAGCGGATGATCTACCGTCGGATTCGCAAGCCCGCCCATTGCGCGCAGCTTGAATACCAGCAGTATCCCTATAGGCAAGCCCTCAAAGGGGCCGTGCGGTGCGAGCACCGTGTGCTCCTGACAGGCCGCCAGGCACAGCGGTGCCAGTATTTCCGCATCGGCCTTGCGCCAGCACTCATTGTCGAGGAGGGCATCGAGTTTAGGTGTTTTCTGAAATGGAGCCAGCGGCGGAATCGGTTGATTCAAGTAAGCGGAAAACAGCATGAAAATGAATCGCACTTCGGGGCGAATAAACCGCTCATAAAAGTCGGCCTGCTTCCAGGCTGCGCATAACATATGCGCCGCTCGCAAGGCATGTTCTTCACAACCCGCAACCGCCCCTAGCGCTACGTACTGGATGTCGTCGGGGCAAATCTTGATGTTCTCAGAAGAGCACATTCGCTCTGAAAAAAGAATCAGTCTGTGCAATGCGATCGTCTGCGCGGTGTATTGGGCGGCGTACGCGTTGCGGGCCCTTGCCGCATTGAAAGGCAAGCCGCACGCACGCTCACTCTCGACCTCGCGCAGCACGCCTTCAGCGTAGGACCTCAGCTCTGAATCAAGATCCCACTCCCATTCGAAAGGCGGCGGCGATGTATCTGGTGAAAAATCGCGCATACGCCACGTGCGGAAATCCTCCATCCTCTGTGCGGACATGCCCTCGCGCGCGTAGCTGCTCAAAGCCTTGAGCCTGTTTTGGAAGTAATCTTCCGCTTCCGCATCCCGTCCCTCAGCAAGCTTTTGCCAGTGTTCAAGCCACCTGGCGTACCGCCTCTGCTCTTCTAATTGCTGCCATAGCGCAATAAAGTCGGCAGGCCACCAGCGGCTTGGCAGCACCATCGCTGCTCCCGGGCAGCGATTGCTAATCAGCACCGGGAAGCATGAAAGCGATAACTTTCTGTCCGGCAAGTGGGCGCGCTCAAAGAAGATGGTAGATATGAGCAATTGATGTTTGGAAATCTGCACTGGCACCGGAATACCGAACACCCGGATTCGTTCGTTCTCGAGGTAGTCGGCGATCCGTCGCAAAGGCGACTGCTCCGGGTCGCTTGCATTCAGCGTCGCGCTCTGTCCTTTTAATGCAAACAGTGCTTCTGCGACCGGGGCGAGTTCGCCAAGAGATAGCGCACCGCTGGGATCGTAGACGATCTCGCCAGGGTGCCCTTTGTCGCCATGCTCGAACAGCGCTTCATTCACCTGGATTATGTGCGCCCATACGACGCGACCTTCTTCCAGCAGCGTGGCGTAGTGACCGAACAGCTTCTCCAGATCATCACCCGCAATCCACGGCGGCGGCTGGATCTGGAAATACGAGCGTTCATTTGCTGGCAATTCGGCGACACATTGCTTGATGTCGATTGTGCCAAGTTCAGAGGCGCTGGTATCTGGTTGCGTGACGGATACAGGGGGTTTGCCCACGAGTTGCTTGGCGAACTCAAGGGTGGACGTGATGTCAGCCCCATCCAGAACTGCTGCCACGTGGGCAAGCGGATATGCGGTATTGTCCTTGCTATCCAGAAACGCCATGAAGCCCAGCTCCCGAGGCCGGTGCTTTGGAAAATCCGGATTTTTACGCGCGAAGTCGTCGTAGTTTACCCATAGCCAGCTTGAACTGTCGGCCATATTGCTGCGTACCACCTCGCCGATATACGCTCCGGCCGCGAGCACAAGATTCGATAGTGACTCTCTGTCTAACCGATCGCGCTCGCGGGCCACAACGGCGAAATACTGGTCAAGAAAGTCTAGCGACCCAACACCGAAATCCAGCTTGTCACGCGGTATTTCGGATTCGAGGGGCAGCCCGCCGCTTGTGAAAGAGCTCTTGCCGGCGAGTATCTGACAATAGCCGGGGATATTGCAGGCGAGGTCTTCCTTTCTGGGTGTCGCGGAAACATGGTTCTTTGTAAGTTCATGGAACCACAACGCGATACTGTGGCGCCGGCCATTGATGATGTGGGACAACGCCTCTACATGCGGATGACACACCCGACCGGTGTGGAGTCGAACGGCAGGACGCCTTTGCTGGCCGCGAGTAACGTAGCCCCATTGCCCGCCGATTTGCAGCCTCACCACAGTCCCGAGATAGGCTCCCGCTTTGAAGGCCCATTCTGCGGCTGATGAACTGGCAAACGTCTGCGCTGTTTTATGTGCATCGCGCTCCTGGCAATAGAGCGTATGTTGCCCGTCAAGAAATCGCGCAAGGCCGGTGACACTCGAGACGCTGGCGTCGAGCCTTACCCCATCGCTCTCATGTAACTGTTGCGTCAATTGGGCCGACCTCGACAGCATGCTGGCAAATACTTCACGATCGGCAACAAAATGTGCTTTGCGCTCACCATCACCGAACATCGGGGAGATGAAGGTAACGTGATTGGCAAGTTCGCCGAGTTTTGGTGACTCCATCACTAAAAGGTTCGCTTTGGCGTCAGCGTAGCGGTAGAAGACGCTGAACTCGGAATTGGCGCTAATGGCCCGGTCGACCCTCAGCTCGAGATTGCGCAGGACGCGCAGAGTGCCCGCATTGCACGCGTCCTCAGCAATGCCCATTTCTATGTATAGCTCCTTCTTCTGCAAATCTCCGTAGTCGAAGAACTGATAGTTCGGGCCAGCAGGGTTTGCGTTGTCATACCGCAACACTGGGCGCCCAGACCCCTCGAGCGACCATTCCAATCCCTGCGGCCATAATTGCTGTGCACTACCGGCCCGATGTACTTCATTCAAGCACGCGTCGGCAAGCTTTGCGGGTAGCGCCGCCGCGCTGTTTAGAGGTGCGTATACCGTATCGAGTGTATCGTCGAAAGCGCAGCAACCAAATTTTGCGATACATTCCCACGTCACATCGCGCAGGGCGTCGTCCCATCGTGGACGTTCGAATCCGATACACGTAACACCGGATTCGGAACTGCCGATGACGGTGCATCCAACGGCAGCGGTATCGGGCGGCAAAGTGATTTCGAGGTCCCCGCGGCCGCGTCCAAGCTTGCCGAAACGGGAGAGGATATCCATCAATGGCTGAAACGGCATCGCGACCACGATGCCATTTTCAAATCGCTGCAAAAACAGAAATGCAGTCATTGAACCCTTATTGAAGTCAGTGTCGGGTTATGACCAGACTTGGCAATGCGTAAGAGTCATATCATGCTGCCGGTGGAACGTCTTTCATGTCTATTGCATTGCACTCGATAATCCACGCGTCATCGCGCGGTTGCCGTGATCGAATTATACATTGGCGTCGATATCGAACTGCGATTGCCGCATAATCTATATGCCGACATCATTTGAGCAAACGGTTTACGCCGTCATTGCGCCCGGAGTAGGGTATGAAGCGACACACGCTCGTCGCTGCGATCCAATTAGGCTGACTGGACGAATGTTGCACGGCACGATCGGCGTGCGCCTCGAGCGACCGCTTGCTCCTATTATCGTAACGTGTTACGATAATTAAATGATAAAAACCCGCCGGCAACATTCTGGCCGCGAACCTGGCCGGCCGCCCACCGGGCGGGCGCTTTCGGCCGCCGAGCGGATGCGCCGTTACCGCGCGCGCCAAAGGGAGGCCGGCCTGCGTCCGGTTACCCGAATGGAATCTCGCGTGCCGGTGATGTCCGCCGGCGTGCTTGTGCATCGCCTGCTCGAAGCGCGCAGTCTCGCCATGCACTGCCTTGCCGCGCAGAAGGTGGAGCGCAACCCGACGCTGTTGAAGAGCGTGCGGCGCACGCTCGCGGCATTGCGCACACGCTATGCCGGCGAAGTGCCGCGCGCGCTCGATGAATGGAATGCAATTCTCAGGCGTCCTTGGCCGGAGATCGCCGCATTCATCACCGACCCGGGGGAGCGCGCGACGCGGCTCAGGCAGTCCACGCCTTTTGCCGGCGTGTTGAGCGCGAGCGAGCGCAAGCGCGTGTATGCGGCGTTCCGAGCTTGAGCATCTGATCCGCGCCGCTGGAGACATCTCCGGTGAGCGCGAGCTGGTGGTGATCGGCAGTCAGGCGGTTCTCGGCCAGTTTCCGGACGCGCCGATAACTCTCCTCGCCTCGATGGAGGCCGATATCTACCCGCGTGCGCGTCCCGAACTCGCGGACAAAGTGGATGGCGCGATCGGCGAGGGCTCGCGCTTTCATCAGACGCATGGTTATTATGCGCAGGGGGTAGGGCCGGAGACCGCTACGCTGCCTGCAGGCTGGAAGCGCCGGCTCGTTCGAGTCGAAAA
>JANYDM010000073.1 GCA_025363575.1 Betaproteobacteria bacterium
AGAAAATGGATGCACGCCGCCATGTTGATGCCGGTCATCGACGTGTGCGGATTGATGCGGAACTTGTACGCGGACGCCATAGCGGCGATGCGCAATGCCTCGGTGATGCCGCCGGTCTTTGATAAGTCTGGCTGCAATATCGTGATTGCGCCATCCTCGATTACGCGCGTGAACTCGAACCGCGTGTAATGGTTTTCGCCCGCGGCGAGCGGCACGCTGCTGAAGGTCGCCGCCAGCTCGTAGCTGCGGTGATCGTGCGGCGGAAACGGCTCTTCGAGCCAACCGACATTCAGTTCTTCCATCACCGGCATGGCCGCGCGCGCATCTTCGACGCTGTAGCCGATATTCGCGTCGGTGAGGATCACCAGGTCTTCGCCGAAAGCCTTGCGCACGGCGGCAATGCGTTCGAGGTCGCGCTTGGGTGTGTCGCCGACGCGCAGCTTCAGCGCTTTATAGCCGGCTTCGAGGTGCGGGCGCGCTTCGGCGACAAGCGCTTTCGGGTCCTGGTAACCGAGCGATACGCCGCCGGCATAAGCCGGTATTGGTTTGGGGCTGCCCCCCAGCAATTTGTACAGCGGCCAGCCGATCGCTTTGCCGCGGATGTCCCACAGCGCCTGGTCGATGCCGCTCATGGCGAGGCAGGTGCCCGCGCCCATGCCATGGCTTGCGAGCTGCTTGTCATAGATTTTTTTCCACACGCCGACCACGTCCGCGGCGTTCATGCCGAGGATGAGTTGCCTCAACGTAGTGTTGACCAGGTGCGCAACGGTGCCCGGCGCGCGGCCATGGTGCGACTCGCCAAAACCGATAACGCCGCCGGCCGTAGTAACTTTGACGATGACGGCGTCGCGTTTAACGACGCGGCCGACGCCGAGGCTGATGCTGTCCTCCGGCTTGACCGGAAATGACGTGGGAAACGCCTCGATGGCGATGATTTTCAGATCGGGATCGTGTCCGGCCACGGAGCCTCCGCAAGCACAAATTAATTTTGGGCGCGCCAACTATACACGACGACGCCTCGCCAACGACCATCCCTAACGGTTGATAGGCGGCGCGTCGGTTGCATCTAAATACATGACCGGCCGGCGCGCTTAAAAGGCCGTCGACACGGTAAGCCGCGCGTTGATCGGCGCGCCCACGCTGATGTTGTTGTCACCATCGACCGTCGGCCAGTATTTCTTGTTGAAGATGTTTTCAACGTTGAGCGAAACCCGCGTCTTCCCGCCGGAAAAGGTGTAGTAGAGCGCGGCATCGGCGCGCGCGAAGGCGGGCAGTTTCACCGTATTGAGGAACGAGGAGTACGACGCCCCCTGGTAAATTGCGCCCAGCGCCGTGCCCCAGCCTTGGCCCAGATTGAATTTGTTCCACAGCGACAGCGTATGTTCCGGCACCAGGCCGACTTTATTGCCCGCCGGCACCAACGAAACTGCGGTGGCCGTCGTGTTGGAATTGAACGGCTGGACGACGCGCGCATTCATATAAGCATAGCCGCCGTACACCTGCCAGTTGCGCATGACGTCGCCCTGCAGGGCTACCTCTACGCCTTCCGTGCGTTGCTCGCCGCTCTGAACGAAAGTGCCTGGAATCGACGGATTGAAACTCTTCACGTTATTGCGCTCGAGCCGGAACACCGAAGTCGAGACGGTCAGTGCAGGCAACACATCCCAGCGTGCGCCAATCTCGTAGTTTTTCGCCGTTTCCGGCTCGAGCGTCACGTTTGCCGGCACCAGGCCCAATTGTTCGGCCGACGGCAGAAATGCGTAGCTGTAGCTGACGTAGTACGTCGATCGGGCGGTGGGCGTCCAGATCAGGCCGGCGCGCGGGCTGTAGCCGACATCAGTACGCGCGAGATTCGCCGCCGGCACGAGCGTGCGGCGGTCTTCAAAATTGACCTTGAAATAATCGTAACGCAGGCCGGCGATCGCTTTGACCTCTTTAGTCAACGAAATCTGGTCCTGCGCGTAAAGTGCCGCAACGTCGGCGGATACCTTGTTGTTCGCATCCGTGGTGTTCTGGCGGAAGCTGGTGGCGGTGGCAAACGGATTTGCAGCAGGCACCGTGATGGCGGTGGCGGCCCCGAAGAATCCGGTGTTGCGTTTGTTGTCGCTGTCCTGATGGCCAAGCTCCATGCCGGTGAGCAGAGTGTGATCGAAGCCGCCCATGGAGAACTTCGTCGTCAGATCGGTCTGGTTGAAGGTGTTCATCCGCTGGTTATCGTTGTTGTAGGCGGAGAGCGTCATACTGCCGGCGGCGTTGACGGCGCCGCCCGGATAGACGTTCTGATAAAACTTGTCATAGCGGGTGAAGCGGAACGTATTCTTGAGCTGACGCCCGTTGCCGAAGTCATGATCGAGAACGGCGGACAGGCCGTCCACATAGGAATGCGCCGAGCTTTGCGCTGCATTGCCGAAAAAAGTGCTGGTGCTCGCGTCTAACGGCGCGCCATTGAGCGAAGGGACGCCGCGATTGGGGACCCGGCCGTCGTGCAGATGCTCGTAGTCGAGCGTGAGCGAGGTTTGCGCGCTGAATGCATAGGTCAGCGTCGGGTTCACTGCCCAGCGGCGCAGATCCACGCCATCGACAAAATTATTGGCCCCTTCCGCCATGCCGTTAAGACGGAAGGCCGCTGAGTCCCCCAGCTTGTTGCCGTAATCGAAAGTGCCGCGTTTTTGATCGTAGCTGCCCAGCGTCAGGCTCGCTTCCCCGACGTGGCCAAAGACTGGCTTTTTGGTTACGCGGTTGACGATGCCGCCGGCGCCGCCGCGGCCGAAGATCATGCCCACCGAACCTTTGAGTACTTCGACGCGCTCGAGGTTATAGAGGTCTCTGTAAATCTGTGCGTCGTCACGAACTCCGTTCACGTAAAAATCCGCCGTCGTACTGTTGCCGCGGATGACGATCTGGTCGCGATTGCTTTCGCCCTGGTGCATCAAAACGCCTGGCACATAGCGGAACACGTCGCCCATGCTCTGCATTGCCTGGTCTTTCATGAGCTGCGCGGGAACGACAGTCACCGAGGCGGGAACTTCTTTTAACGGCGTGTCCGTTTTCGTGGCGGTGCCGGAACGGGTCGCGCGATAACCGTCTACGGGGCCGTCGGCGCGCTCCGTTTCGGCCTGCACTTTGACTTCAGGCAGCGCCTGATCGCCGGCAGACTGTTGCGCTTGCGCGGCGAGCGGCATCGTCAGCGCGGCGAAGACCGCGAGGGACAGCGGTTTGAATACATTGGATACGTTGAATACGTTGGGGAACTGCTGTGCCATCCGGGTTTCTCCGTAGGTGAGGTAGGTGCATGGCTGGCTACCTGCGGAAAGCGGGATGGCTGGCTGGTGCGAAAAAAATGTGCTGCTTACTTGGTGAGAATCAACTTGCCTTTGCTGGTTTGACGCAGCGAATAAATTTCGCCGGCGTGCTCGATCAACACTTCGCGGCGACCGCCGAAAAGATCGTCGCTGCGAATTTGCCGGCGCTGCACCCGATGATCGATGGCGCTCTCCGAGCAGCCCTGCCCGGCGCTATCCGCCGGGTCCATTTGCGCGTTAATTGGCATGAGACGTTGCATCGAGGCGGTCGCCCCTACTCTTGAGAGCGGCGACCGCCAGCCAGGCGGCCGGAATGAGCACAAGCGCGATCGAATAAATCTGTGCGTAAACACCTTCGGCGTACGCCTCCGTCGCGTCGTGCCAGTACTCATTGTCGATCGGTAGCGCCTTGGCTTCCGCCAGTTCGTGAAAGCTGTAAAGCAGCAGTTGCAACGCAAACAGCAGCAGGAAGACCGACGTGACCTGGAAGAAAAGCGCGAGGTTGATGCGGTGGCCAAAACGCGACCACGCCCAGGCAAGCAGGCCGGCGAGCGCGACGCCGCCGAAAGCGCCCGCAATAATATCGGGAGCGCCCGTGCGCAGCGCGACTGCATCGATCAGGAAAGCGGTTTCCATGCCTTCACGGGTGATCATCAGTATGGTGAACGCGAAAACGCCGAACCAGGCGGCGGCGCCCGTTTTCTGCGCCGCGCTTTCAAGGTGCGCGCCTATCTCAGTGCGCAGATGCTTCGCGGTGCGCAACATGTAAATCACCATGGAGGTCACGAGCACGACTGCGATCAACGCGAGCAGTCCCTCCCAGATCGGTTGCACCGCATATTCGGCGAGCTTGATGCCTAGTATCAGCGACAGCGTAACGCCGGCGGCAGTGCCCCAGAACACGGCCGGCACCAGCGCATCGCGGCCGGTTTTGCGCAGATAGGCAAGCGCGATGGCGACGATCAAGAAAGCTTCTATGCCTTCACGCAGCGTAATGACGAACATTTGCAGCATGGGAATCCTCCTAATTCGTATTGGGATCTGAAATAAACCCGATACGGGTGAGCCCGGCCTTGCCGGCCGCGGACATGACTTCTGCCAGTATCTGATATTGGGTGGTCTTGTCGGCCCGCAGGTGCAGTTCCGGCTGCGGATCCAGTTTTGCGGAGGCGGCCAGTCGTTGCGTCAGTTGCGTGCGGTCGACGCGCTCGCCGTTCCAGAATAGTTCGCTTGCCGCATTGATTGAGAGCGCGATATGGTCCGGACGAGTCAGGTTGGGATGGCTTGCCGCCTTGGGCAGATCGATCTTCACCGCGTGCGTTAGCAGGGGCGCCGTGATGATGAAGATCACCAGCAGCACGAGCATTACGTCGATCAGCGGAATCATGTTGATTTCAGCCATCGGCGCCGACTCGCTGCCCGTTTTGAAGCTGCCGAATGCCATCTTAGAGGTTCCGTTTTGACGGCGGTTTGAGCGGGGTCACTGTTGCAACGTCGTCGACGTGCGATCCGGTAGTCAGGAACGAGAACAAATCGTGCGCGAAAGAATCGAGCTGGGCGAGCACCAGCCGGTTGCTGCGCACGAAGGCGTTGTAAGCGAGCACCGCCGGAATGGCCACGGCGAGCCCCGCCGCCGTCATTAACAGCGCTTCGCCCACCGGCCCGGCCACCTTGTCGAGCGTGCCCTGTCCGCTCATGCCGATATTGATGAGCGCGTGATATACGCCCCAGACGGTGCCGAACAGCCCTATGAAGGGCGCGGTGCTGCCGATCGATGCCAGCACGGTGAGGCCGGCTTCGATGCGCGCGGTCTCTTCGTCGATGACGCGTCGCATCGCGCGCGTGAGGAACTCCGCGGTGTTGCCGGCGACGTCGAGCTTGTTTGCGCCATGGTTCTGATGGTGGCGCGCGGCGAGAATCGCGTGCCATGTGAGGTGGGAAAACGGCTCCGCAGGATGCTGTTGCCCGAGATGCGCTGCTACTGCTTGCAATGATGGCGCGTCCCAGAAGAATTGCAGGAACAGCGCGGTGCGCCGGCGGGTCATCACCGTTTGCAGCGTTTTCGTGACGATCAGATACCAGGTGGCGATGGACATCACGACCAATACCCCGATGATGGCTTTGGCGATGCCGTCGGTCTGGGCGAGGAAGCTGGCGATGCCGGCGGTTTGAGCGGGTTCCAAAAGTCAGCCTTTCAAAGAAAACGTAATCGGTATCAATACCCATGCCGGAACGGGCTGGTCGCCTTGACGCGCGGGCACGAAACGCCAGCGCTTTACGCTGTCGATGGCGGCGTCATCGAGACGCGTGGAGCCGCTGCTCGAGCGCAGCTCGACTTTGTCGGCAGTGCCTTTGGCATTGACGAGCACGCGCAGCATCACTTTGCCCTGCTCGCCGACGCGCCGCGAGAACGCGGGGTAGGCGGGCGGCGGATTATCGAGGTAGTCGGCGTTGAAATTCGGCGGAATAACCGGCGGCGCGATTGTCACCGGCGCCGGTTGCGGCGGCGGCGTGACCGCGATCGGCGCCGGGGGCGGGGGCGTAGGCGCCAATGCGGGCTCGGGAGCGGCTGTGGTGGTGATGATCTGCGGCGGTTGCGGCGGTGTCGGCTGTTGCACGCGCGGCCGGACCGGCAGCGGCTTGGGCGGTACTTGTGGTTTTTCGAGGATCGGTTCCGGCGTGATCAGGCTGACCATGATGGGGACAGCCTCGGTGAACGCGGTACGTACAGGTTCGTATTGCAGCAGAGCGGCAATGACAACGGCATGCAACGCAATGACGACCGCCAAGCCACCATAGCGGCTGGCGCTATCGGTTGATTTCCAGCCTGACTGATAGATCGCAGCTTCCATTACACTGATTTACCTGATGTTTAATGCCACCCGCGGGGCGAACTGCACCGTGGCCTTGACATGAACCTTAATATAAATGAGAATGATTCGCATTGCAATAGTTACCGGCGGATTCCTCACTATGTACGTATGTCTGTGCAACGCGATAACCGAGCAGGAAATCCGTCAGGCGGCCGCGCTGGGCGTTACTGAGCTGCAGGAATTGAAAGACGGTCTTGGCGTGGCGACTTGCTGCGGTACCTGCGAATCGTGCGCAAGCGAAATTTTGCAGGAAGCAACTTCCTGCAAGCGACAGCGGCGAGTCCGGCAAGCGGCCTGAGTCTTGCTGCGGAGCGGTGCCGCTCGCACCGTGTGTAATAACCACTTCGTCACGATACTTGAACCATGCGCCGGCGCGGGCGCGAATTCGTTCTGTAATTATTCTCGTTCTCAACTCGCAACAGCGCGAGTGTGCGTAAGGGCGCGCGGTGCTATTCTGCGGACAGGTAAAACCGTCAGGAGACGCACATGAAAGGCGACAAGAAAGTCATCCAGTATTTGAACAAGGTGCTCGTCAACGAATTGACGGCGATCAATCAGTACTTCCTGCACGGCAAGATGTTCAAGAACTGGGGCTTCGGCAAACTAGCCGAGCACACGCATCACGAATCGATCGACGAGATGAAGCACGCGGACAAGCTGATCGAGCGCATTTTGTTTCTCGAAGGCCTGCCGAATCTGCAGGAACTGCACAAGTTGCTGATCGGCGAAACGCCGCTCGAGGCGCTGCAATGCGATCTCAAGCTCGAGAAGCTTGCCTATCCGATCCTCGGGGAGGCCATCGCTTACTGCGAGTCGAGCGGCGACTACGTCACGCGCGAATTATTCGAAGACATACTCGGCAGCGAGGAAGAGCATATTGACTGGCTGGAAACCCAGCTTGACCTGGTAGTGAAGGTCGGCGAGCAAAATTACCTGCAGTCGCAGATGAGCGTGTCCTCATCCTGATTTGAATCCGGCGCACGGGTCGGGCCGCGGTCGGGGCGGCGTGAAGTAAACGAAATCGAACGGCGGGACGCCTGCCGTCGACCTGACATAATCCTGCGGTTCATTCGATGCGGTTTCCACTTCGAGGATGCCGATCGCGCATATCCGTGTGGCAGATGCCGCGTGCAGATAGACCGGCACGGCGAGGTCGCGACGCGCGTGGCCATTTCCGGCAATCAGCACAGCGCCGTCACTGCCGGCGTCGAGTAAAGTCTCCGCGAGCGCCGTGTCGCGCGCGCGTTGCGCGGCTGTCATGGCAGGCACCATCGAGTCCGGCAAAGCGCCGCAATGGCCCTCGATTATGCTTGTGCGCATAGCCTGTTCTTTTTCGGCCGTCCACGGCGCCGTGATGTTATCCGCCGATCCACCCTCAGCGCCGAACCGTTTTACGATCTGGCCGGCAGCCGCGCGCGAGAGGTTGGCCGCGCGCATTGGCATGCCGTAACGCAACGCGATTTCCACCAGCGGCCGATAGTAATTCCAATCCCACCCTTTGCGGTCGAACTTGACCGTTCTCGCTACGTCATCTGCGGTAATCTTGCCGGCGTACTGCAACTGTTGCAGCGCCGCGTCGTATTCGCGGTCGAATTGTTCGAACGCAACCAGCGGCCGAACGCCGCCAGCGCCGATGGCGTCCAGCAATTCAGCCTGGATCGCGTGGTGGTCGGGATTATCGTGGACTTCGCCGAGGAGTCGGAAATGCGCGCGACGCGCGTTTTCAGCGAGGCTGTCGCGCGAAATAAAGCGCTGTGCCGCAACGTCCCAGATTGTTCCCGTCAGCGGGTGCTCTTGCAGAAGATCCGTTTGCCAGCGCCGGCCCGACGCCGTGGCCGCGCAATTACGGGCAGAAGGCAACATAGTGGCGAGTGCCACCGATGCCAGAGCGTGCAGCGCGTGTCTTCGCTGCATGCTGAAACTTACGTGCCCAGCCGTTCGTTCAGCGGGAACGGCTTCGTCAGAAAATCGTTGGCCCCCAGCTCCAGGCCCCACTTGCGGTCGTAGGTCTTGGTGCTCGCGGTCAAGAAGATGAACGGTATCTGCGAAGTCGTCGCGTTTTCGCGCAGCGAAAAGAGCGTGCCGAAGCCGTCGAGTTCCGGCATCGTGATATTGCAGATGATAAGGTCGGGCATTTCCTTGCACGCGATGTCCTCCCCGGCCGCACCGTAATCGGCTTCGATGACGGGATGGCCTTCCGCTTTGAGGCGGCGCGCGATGTTCGCGCGCAGTTGCGCTTCATCGTCGATGATCAATACTTTGTGCATGCGGATCTTCTCATTCGTCGCCGGCGGCAGCGAGCCGCCGCTTGATGGCTGCCAGCAGCTCCGCCAGTTTAAAGGGTTTAGTGATGTATTCATCGGCGCCCTGCGCGTCGATGATGCGAAACGGGCCGCGCGCGCATCAGCTCTCCCCGCCTTATAGCCGAAAAGCTCGCAGAACGCCGGGTTGACCTCGACGAAATAGCCGTGCTCGTCGGTCAGGCAGATGCCGATACGCGCGACGTTGAGTACGGTAGTCAGGAATTCTTCGTCGAGCCGCCCGGCTCGGTACGCCGATGCGGGTGCTGCGCCAGCGCGCCTTGCCTGCGCTGAAGCCGATGTCTTGCGCGCGGGCTTTTTCGGGTCTGACGTACGCGTGGCCAAAGGCGGAGTCCTCCCAGCTCGAATTATCGACTATTCTATACGACGAGATGAATGCATTAACCTTTCAGGCCTTGCGCATGCTGGCCGACGGCGAGTTTCGCTCAGGTGAGTCGATGGCGCGTGCGCTCGGCGTGTCGCGCGGCAGCGTATGGAATGCGTTGCATGCGCTCGATGACTGCGGCATAGAAATTTTCCGCGTGCGCGGGCGCGGTTATCGGCTGGCCGAGCCATTGTCGCTGCTGGCACCCGCGGCGATAGTCGCGGCGCTGGGCGAGGCGGGCCCGCGGTTTGCGGTCGAAGTGATCGACAAGGTCGAATCGACGAATACGCTGCTGATGCAGCGCGCAGCGGGCGGGGCGCCGTGCGGCACTGTGATCGCGGCGGAATGGCAAACGGCGGGCCGCGGCAGGCGCGGACGGGCGTGGCACGCACTGCCGGGCGCGGCGCTGACGTTTTCGCTGTTATGGCGCTTCGAGCAGGGCGCCGGCCTGCTCGCCGGCCTGAGCCTGGCGGTCGGCATCGCAGTGACGCGCGCACTTGGCCAATACGGCGTGCGTGGCGCAGGATTGAAATGGCCGAACGACGTAATGTGGCGCGGTCGCAAGCTCGCGGGAATTCTGATTGAAATGCACGGTGACATGCTCGGGCCAAGCGCAGCGGTGATCGGCATCGGATTGAATTGCCGCATGCCCGCAACATTGCTTGCGCGCATCGATCAGCCCGCGGTGGACGTGGCCACCGCAACCGGAACGCTGCCGGAGCGCAACCGCCTTCTCGCGGCGATGCTGCGCGAACTCGATTGCGTCCTGGGGGAATTCGCGCGGGACGGATTCGCCCCTTTTCGCGCGGAATGGCAGAGCAATCATGTGTATCAGGACAAAGCGGTCAAAATCGTTCTGCCCGACGGCGGCATTGTCAACGGCATGGCAGACGGCGTGGCGGAAAACGGCGCGCTGCTATTGGCGACGCAGTCGGGACAATTGCGTTTTCACAGCGGCGAGGTGAGCTTGCGGGTGGCCGGGTGACAGCAGCGCGGCGCAAAATGGCGGGCAGCGTGCTCGCAATCGATGCCGGCAATACGCGCATCAAGTGGGGCCTGCACGACGGCAGTGGCTGGCGCCGCCGCGGCTGGGTGGAAACCGCGCGGGCCGGCGAGCTTCAACCGGTATTCGCGCGCCTGCCGGCACCCGACGTGGCGGCAATCTCCAATGTCGCCGGTCCGGCGCTGCTGGCGAAATTGCAGCGCGCGCTCCCGTTATCCGCAGCGCCGCTGTGGATAAAAGGTGCGCGCAGCCAGGCCGGCGTCAGAAGCAGCTACGCAAATCCGGCGCGGCTCGGCTGCGACCGCTGGGCCGCCGTTATTGGCGCTTATCGGCTGTTCGGTACCGCTGCCGTGGTCGTCAATGCGGGTACCGCCCTGACGATCGATGCGCTGACTGCGGACGGGGTATTCGCCGGCGGCATGATAGTGCCCGGCGCCGAAATCATGCGCAGGGCGCTGGCGGAAAATACCGCGGGCTTGAAATTGCGCCCCGGCAAATTCAGTTTTTTTCCGGATGCGACGGGCGATGCCATCATGAGCGGAGCAATTAACGCCTCGTGCGGGGCGATCGAGCGCATGGCGCGTTTTCTCGAAGACGCGGGCCAGCGGGCGCCGCTGTGCGTGATATCGGGCGGAGGAGCGGACTTGCTTGCGCCGCACCTTAACCTGGAAGTGAAGCTGGTGGATAATCTTGTTCTCGAGGGCGTGCTGACAATCGCCCGCAGCCTGGCCAAGCGCACTGTCTGAAAGTAAAGCGAATCATGAGACTGTTGTTCCTGATATTGTTGCTGCTCAACGCGATAGCGTTCGGCTACATCCGTTTTGCGGAGGGCCGCGCAGGCGCCGACAATCAGATCGCGCTGCTGCAGATTGCGCCTGAAAAAATGAAGCTGCTCAAGGCCGGTTCACCGCCGCCCGAGCGCAAATCCGCTGCGCCCGCGCAGCCGGACCTCGTCTGCCTCGAGTGGGGCGGCATTGCCCCCGACGAAGCGACGCGGGCCGGGGCAGCGCTCGACAAGCTCGCGCTGGCCGACAAAGTTTCAAGGCGCGAAGCGGGCGACAGTTACTGGGTCTATATACCGCCGCTCAAGTCGCAGGCGGACGTGGATAAGAAGCTCGGTGAACTGAAAGCGCGCAACATTACCGACCTCCAGGTTATGCAGGACAACGATCAGTGGCGGCTTGCCATTTCGCTCGGCGTATTCAAAACCGAGGAAGGCGCCAGCACCTATCTCGCGCAATTGAAGCAGAAGGCAGTACGCTCGGCGGTAATCGGCACGCGCGGCGTGAAAACAACGACGTTTGTGATCCGCGATCCGGGCGACGCGGCGGCGGCGAAGATTGCCGCGTTCAAGGCGGACTTTCCCAACGCGGAGTTGAAGGCAACGACCTGCGCCGAAGCGCAGGTCGCCAAAAATTAGAGTCGCTTCAGCGGCCGCGGATCTTGTCCAGCGTGGCGGTGGTCGACCGGTCGTGGATGAACGGGATCGAATGAACCGTGCCGTGCCAGCTTTTGACTTCTTTCGCCCCGACTATAGTCTCCGCCGGCCAGTCGCCGCCTTTCACCAGCACGTCGGGACGGCAAAGCTCGATCAGCGCAAGCGGCGTGTCCTCGTCGAACCAGGTCACGAGGCTGACTGCTTCCAGCGCCGCGACCAGGGCCGCGCGGTCCGCCAGCGTATTGACAGGCCGGTCAGGCCCTTTGCTGAGACGTCTGACCGAGGCGTCGCTATTGAGAGCAACTATGAGGCTGGCGCCGAGCGAGTGCGCCTGCGCGAGATAACTCGCGTGGCCGCGATGCAGGATGTCGAACACGCCGTTGGTGAATACCAGCGGGCGCGCGAGCTGCGTGATGCGTGCAGCAAGCGCCGCGGGCGCGCAGACCTTGGCTTCGAAGGTGGGGACGGGATGCACGAAGTCAGTCGCTTTCGGGTGAACAGCGGTGGCGCCTCGCGCGCCAGGCCGCCGTCGACTGGCGCTAGTCGATGTACTCGAACAGCTTGACGACTTTCTGCACGCCGGTCGTCGTGCGCGTAATCTCGACGGCGTCGTCTGCCTCTTTGCGCTTGACCAGCCCCAGCAAGTACACCACGCCTGCTTCCGTCACCACTTTGACGTGGACTGCGTTGAATTTCCGCTCGTCAACAAAGCGCGCTTTGACTTTCGATGTCACGTAAGTATCGTTGGTGCGCGCCGACAGCGCAGTCACCGGGCCCACGGACATTTCATTGAATACACCGCGCACGCTTTCGATTGCGCGCACGGTTTTCTCAATTTCAGCCTTCGCGCCTGCACTGGGCGCCTCGCCGGTGATCAGCGCCATGCGGCTGTAACTGGTGATGTTGACGTGCGCATCCCTGAATTTATCGCCGACGCGCTGGCCGGCTTTCAGTTCGATGCCCTGGTCTTCCGTGACGGTGCCCACCGTGCGGCGGTCTTCGCCGACCAGTAGGGCAGTGCCTGCACCGCCGACGACGGCCGCTACGCAGCCGCCGAGCAGAGGGGCCAGCAGGGACAGCACGAGCGCAAACGTGAAGCGGTCAAGTTTTTGCATGGTCATTCCACCCCCAGTAGCAAACAATCGATTGCATCGCACAGACAATGCAGCGTAAGCAAATGCACTTCCTGTATGCGCGCTGTGCTTTGCGCCGGCACGCAGACATGAATATCGGACGATTGCAGGACTTCGCTCATCTTGCCGCCGTTGCGGCCGGTCAAAGCGACCACGCTCATTCCGTTCTCATGCGCGGCCGCCATGGCGGCAAGCACATTCTTCGAGTTGCCGCTGGTCGAGATCGCCAGCAGCACATCGTTTTTGTGGCCCAGCGCGCGAACCTGTTTGGAAAATATCTGTTCAAAATCGTAATCGTTCGCAATCGACGTCAGCGTCGATGTGTCGGTCGTGAGTGCTATCGCGGCCAGCCCCGGCCGCTCCATCTCGAAACGATTCAGCAGTTCCGCAGCGAAATGCTGCGAATCGGCCGCCGAACCCCCGTTGCCGCACGCGAGTATCTTGCCGTCGGCGCGCAGGCACTGCACCATGCGTTCCGCGGCAGCGGCGATCGGCCGCGCCAGCGCATCCATGCTTTGCAGTTTGAGATGCGCGCTCTCGGAAAAGTTCTCGCTGATGCGGCTTATTAAATCCATTGGCGCCCGTCAAAGCGGCGGATTATCCCATAATCACTCTGCAAACGCATTTTTGAGCCACTCGATCGAGCTGTCTTTGCCGTCGATCAGCAAAGCATCGAACCTGCAAGCAGGCGCGCGTGCGATACCGGCGAGGTAGTGGCGCGCCGCGCGCAGCAGCTTCATCTGCTTCGAGCGCGTGATGCTGGCGGCCGCGCCGCCAAAGCGCGAGCTCGAACGCATGCGCACTTCGACGAACACGAGGGTGGCTCCCTCGCGCGCGATGACGTCGATTTCGCCGAAGCGGCACCGGTAATTCCGTGCGACGAGCTTGAGGCCGGCCTGCTGCAGGAATTCGACGGCAAGATTTTCAGCGGCGGCGCCGCGCGCTTCCATCAGCGCGGATTGCCTGACATTACCGTCTTGCCGTCGACGAACTGCGCTGCGCTCAGCTCGCGCACGAATTGCTGGTCGCGCCCCAGCCTGAGCTGGCCGGTTACACCGTCGATGGACGGGTCGCGGTTGCCTTTCAGCAACTCCGTGCTGATGCGGAAAGCGTCTATGCCCAACGCGTAGAGGCGCTCGAACTCGATGGCGTCGCCGGCTTGCGCGCGCGGATAAATCATGACCGCCGGATGATCGGGCTGGAGCAGCCAGGGCATGTCGACGAAGCGGACGCGGTTCAGCTCGTTGGCCGCGAGCGCGCCGCCGCCTGCGTTGACCTGCGAAGTCGCGTAGAGCGCGAGCGTGTTGCCGAGATAGGGGCGCGCGACGCGAGCGTGCGCGGCGTCGAGTGCCAGAAAAACCATGTCCGCGACACCGAGTTCGACGGTCTGGCGCAGTTTCGCGAGGCTCGCCTGATCCGCGCCGAAATTCAAATCCGCCACTATTATGCCGCTGCCGCGCGAGAACTCCTCCGCGAACGCCTGGCGCATGCGTTTGCTGAGTGCCGTGCCGTCGCCAAGAACGAACGCGTTGCGCCGGCTGTCCGCGCGCGCAAGCTGCGCGATCTGGCGCGCCTCCGGCTCAATACCCAGGCCGAGCAGGTACAGCCGCGCGGGCTGCTGTGATTTCGCCTCGAGCGCGTTGAGCGCGAGCGTAGGCACGCTCACGAGCTTGCTCGCAGCGATTGCCGCGACGCCGCTGCGGGTCAGCGGGCCTACCACGAGTTGCGCGCCGGACTCGATGGCTTGCTCGTAAATGGTGACGACATTGAGGGTGTCTTCGTTGACCGGATAGATGCGAATCGGCGGCGCGCTCCTCCCTGCGGCTTTGGCGGCGGCGACAAATCCCTGGCGCACCGCCTCGGCGTGGCGGCCAAAAGACGGCGAGGCGAGCGGCAGCAGCAATGCGATATGCGGTTCGCGCGCAGTGTCCGGTGCGGCGGCGGTGGCGAACGGTGCGGTGCCCCCGTATAGTAGCGCCGGAAACAAAGCGAGGAAGACGGCCAGGCGATGGACGATACGGCGCATCAGGGGCGGGCGGCAGTGGAGCGGCCTTCATTATATGTAGTCGCCACACCGATTGGAAATCTCGCCGATATCACGTTGCGCGCGATCGATGTGCTGAAGCGCGTCGATGTCATTGCCGCGGAAGACACGCGCATGGCCTCGCGCCTGCTCAGACATCATGGCGTGAGCACGCGGTTGATGGCGCTGCACGAGCACAACGAGCGCAGCGCGGCGCAGAAAATCCTGCAGCTGCTCGCGCAGGGCAAGTCCGCCGCGCTCATCAGCGACGCCGGCACGCCGGCGATTTCGGATCCTGGCGCGCTGGCGGTGGCGGCGGCACGCGCCGCCGGTCATGCGGTCGTCCCGGTACCTGGACCGAACGCAGCGGTATGCGCGCTGTCGGCCACCGGCTCAGCGGCCCCGCATTTTCTTTTTTACGGCTTTTTGCCGCAGCAGGCCGCCGCGCGCAAACGCGAGCTCGCGGCGCTGCAGCTGCTGCCGTACTTGCTGATTTTTTACGAAGCGCCGCACCGTGTTGTCGCCAGCGCTGCTGATCTCGCGGCAGTGCTCGGGGGCGGGCGGCAAGTCACAATCGCTCGCGAGCTCACGAAGCTGTTCGAAACGATCCACACCTGCCGGCTCGACGAAGCCGTTGCGTGGTTCGCGCAGGACCCGAACCATATCAAGGGGGAGTTCGTGCTGCTGGTCGAGGGCGCAGCAGTGGCGAACGCGCCGCAGGACACCGAGATAATGCGTGTGCTGGAAATTCTGATGCGCGAGCTCTCGCTCAAGCAGGCGGTCAAGCTTACGGCTGACATAACCGGTGCGCGCAAGAACGATGTCTACGACAGGGCGCTGCAGATGGAGCGGGACGCCTGAATTGCCGGGTGCAGGCGCGCTTAAGATAAAATAACCGCAACACGGGAGGAAAATCGATGAGCCGAATTACTATCACGCGCCCTGACGACTGGCATCTGCACCTGCGCGATGGAGACCACATGCGTGCGGTCCTGCCGGATGCGGCGAAGCGTTTCGCACGCGCGATCGTGATGCCGAATCTCAAGCTGCCCGTGACGACGACGGAGCTGGCCGCGGGTTACCGCGAACGCATTCTGTCGGCGTTACCGGAAGGCGCGCACTTCGACCCGTTGATGACGCTGTATCTAACCGACAACACGACGGGCAAGGAAATAAAGCGCGCCAAGGCGAGCGGCATCGTGCACGGCGTCAAATATTATCCGGCTGGCGCGACGACCAACTCGGAGGCCGGCGTCGGTGAGCTCGGCAAATGCGAAGAGGCGCTGGCAGTGATGGAAGAGTGCGGCATGCCGCTGCTGGTCCATGGCGAGGTGACGTTTCCCAACGTTGACGTATTCGACCGCGAGAAACTTTTCATCGACCGCGTGCTGATTCCGGTGTTGCAGAAGTTTCCGAAACTGCGCCTGGTGTTCGAGCATGTCACGACCAAGGAGGCCGTGCGTTTCGTGCTCGGCGCGCCACCGCGCGTCGCCGCCACCATCACGGCCCATCATTTGCTGCTCAACCGCAATGCGTTGTTTGCGGGCGGCATACGTCCGCACCACTATTGCCTGCCGATACTCAAGCGCGAAGACGACCGCCTCGCGCTGATCGAAGCGGCCACCAGCGGCAATCCGAAATTTTTTCTGGGCACCGACAGCGCCCCGCACGCGCGCAATACGAAGGAGGCCGCGTGCGGCTGCGCCGGCATGTACACCGCGCATGCGGGCATCGAGTTCTACGCGGAAATTTTCGGCGCCTACAATGCGCTCGACAAGCTCGAGGGATTCGCGAGCGTCTTTGGCCCGCTGTTCTACGGGCTGCCGCGCAACAAGGACAAGATCACCCTCGTCAAAGAGGTGTGGAACGTGCCCAAGGAGTATCCGTTTCACAAAGACACGCTGGTGCCGTTCCGGGCCGGCGGCACCGTAGGATGGCGCATGTTGTAACGCCCGCTGGAACAGAAAGCCGCGTTGCGGCGCTTTTTGAGCTCGCAGGCCGCCATTCGCGGCAGAATAGAAAAGTAGCTTGGCCCCCGCATGTTAAAATTACAGCGGGAGTTGGCCAGACAGTCGCTGCGGGCGCGTTAATCGCGCAGGTAGAGGAAAGTCCGGGCTCCGCAGGGTAGGGTGACGGCTAACGACCGTCCGCCGCGAGGCGAGGAACAGGGCCACAGAGACGAGTCCGCTGTTGTTCATGCCAGTTCGCTGGCGCGGATAATGGCGGGGTGAAACGCGGCAACCTCCACCCGGAGCAACACCAAATAGGCAAGCGATGACGTGACCCACTGAGCTTGCGGGTAGGTGGCTAGAGCGTGCGGGCAACCGTACGTCGAGAGGAATGACTGTCACGGGGGCGCAAGTTTCCGACAGAACCCGGCTTATCGGCTGACTCCCAATTTAATCGCGACGCGCATTCGGTTGCACTCGAGTGCGGGACGCGCGGTAGATAGTTCAATTGCTGAGGAGTGATCATGAAAAAATACAAAATTGCCTATATACCGGGCGATGGCATTGGCAAAGAGACCGGCCCCGAAGGCGTGCGCGTGCTGGAAGCCGCCGCGCGCAAATTCGGGTTCGAACTCAAGATCGACGAATTCGACTGGAGCTGCGACTACTACGCAAAGCACGGCCGCATGATGCCGGAGGATGGGCTCGACCAGGTGCGCAAGCACGATGCTGTGTTCTTCGGCGCGGCGGGCTGGCCGGCGACGGTGCCCGACCACATTTCCCTGTGGGGCCTGCTGATTCCGTTTCGGCGCAATTTTCAGCAGTACGTGAATCTGCGCCCGGTGCGTCTGATGCCCGGCGTCAAATGCCCGCTGGCGGACAGGAAGCCCGGCGACATTGATTTCTGGGTGGTGCGCGAGAACAGCGAAGGCGAGTACTCGTCGATCGGCGGACGCATGTACGAAGGCACCGAAAATGAATTCGCTACGCAGCAGGCGATCTTTTCGCGCCGCGGCACCGATCGCATCATGCGCTACGCATTCGAGCTCGCGAAGAAAGGCAGGAAGAAACACGTCACGTCCGCGACCAAGTCCAACGGCATATCGATTTCGATGCCGTACTGGGACGAGCGCTTCAAGGCGATGGCCGCGCAGTATCCCGACATCAAGACCGACCAGTACCACATCGACATTCTGACCGCGCATTTCGTGATGCATCCAGATTGGTTCGACGTCGTCGTCGGCTCTAATCTGTTCGGCGATATCCTGTCCGACCTCGGTCCGGCATGCACGGGGACGATCGGCATCGCGCCGTCGGCGAACATCAATCCCGAGCGGGAATTTCCGTCGTTGTTCGAGCCGGTGCATGGCTCGGCGCCCGATATTTATGGCAAAGGCATAGCGAATCCGGTCGGCCAGATCTGGTCGGGCGCGATGATGCTCGAGCATCTCGGACATCCCGACGCGGCAAAAGCGATTGTCGATGCCGTGGAAGCTATACTCGTCGAAGGTCCGCGCACGCGCGATGTCGGCGGAAAATCAGGCACGATGGACATGGGCAAGGCGATCGCTGACGCGCTGTGATGTCCTGTCATGCGGTGCGTTCTGGAATTGCGCCCGTGCGCGTTCCTTCACGGCGCTGAGTTACGCTGCAATGACCTGACCGTTCGTCGCGCAACGCGGCGAACAACACATCTCGCGGTTTTTTTGCCCGCTATGCAAACAGCATAGCCGGCAGCGCATCGCGCGACGCGCGCGAATCCGTGCGGCGGTTCTGCGTCGACGCAATCCGCGCATCGATCCCTCGTCGCTCTGCTGCTGCTCCAGATTCCGGTGCTTTTCTCGCTGGTTTGGAGCCCACCGGGCTTTTTCGGGCCTACTTTGTTGCTTTTCCGCAACGCTGACCAGCAGCCCTAACTCCTTGAAATTGATACATAAAGTTAATGTATTACATTTAATATACATTATATAACATTGTTTATAAATGTTTATTATTCTGAGATCTCGCTGTGCGCGTGAATTAATCCGCATAAGTCTTTGTCCTGAAAACAGAAAACTGGATTTGAACGCTTGACCATGCAACCTCTTTTTCATATAGTGGGTCATGGTGGGAAAAAGTGGGAAAAATCCTACGATTGGAACTCCAAAAGGGGAAATCGTGTTTCGCGGCGTAGCGCAACTCAATCTCGACAGCAAAGGACGTCTCGCGGTGCCGTCGCGCTATCGCGAGGGTGTGCTTGTGCGTTGCGCGGGGCGCCTCGTCATCACCGCCGATTTCGACAAGTGCCTGCTCATCTATCCGCAGCCTGATTGGGAACCGATTCAGCAGAAGTTGATGGGCCTATCGACTCTCAATCCGCGCATTCGCGATTTGCAGCGCCAGCTGATCGGCTACGCCGAAGACATTGAGATGGACGCGGCCGGCCGCGTGCTGATATCGCCCGCGCTGCGTGATTTCGCGTCGCTGGGAAAAAGCGTGGTGCTCGTCGGCCAGGGCAACAAATTCGAATTGTGGGATGCGGAGAAGTGGGCGCAGGTGCTGGGCCGCGGCGGCGGATTCAATGACGGCGATCTGCCGCCCGAACTGGAGGGCTTCTCGTTGTGAGCCTGGGCTCACATACCCCCGTTTTACTGGAAGAGGCGATAGAGGGATTGAGA
The DNA here is from genome assembly GCA_025363575.1 of Betaproteobacteria bacterium. The sequence goes on from JANYDM010000073.1 coordinate 19,064, forward strand.
GTGCGGACAGACGGTTTTTACGTCGACTGCACATTCGGGCGCGGCGGACACAGCCGCCGGATTCTGGAAAGTCTGGGCAGCAAGGGACGATTGATCGCGTTCGATCGCGACCCGGCTGCCATTGCGGCGCGCGGAGGTTTAGACGATGAGCGGTTCACTTTGGTGCACCGAAGTTTCAGCGAGCTGGGTGATGTGCTCCGCCAACACGGCATCGCCCGCGCAGATGGCATCCTGCTCGATCTTGGCGTGTCGTCTCCCCAGATCGACGATGCGGCGCGCGGCTTCAGCTTTCGCGCCGACGCGCCGCTCGACATGCGCATGGACACAAGCCGCGGCCCGACTGCGGCGCAATGGCTGGCAGAGGCTGATGAGCAGGAAATCAGAGAGGTAATCCGCAATTATGGCGAAGAACGGTTTGCTAGGCAGATTGCAGCAGCGATTGTTGCGGCACGAGAGGGGCGGCCTGTCGCAACCACACGTGAGCTTGCCGGGCTCGTGGCCAAGGCTGTACGCACACGCGAGCCGGGGCAGAATCCAGCGACGCGGACCTTTCAGGCTCTACGGATTCACGTCAATCAGGAGCTTGAAGAGTTGACCGGCGTGCTGCCCCAATGCGTCGCTGCGCTGGCGCCGGCAGGACGTATTGTCGTCATCAGTTTTCACTCGCTCGAAGACCGCATCGTCAAGCGGTTCCTGCGCGAAAATTCGCAGCCGCCGCGGCTGCCGGCGCGCCTGCCGCTGCGCGCGGCGCAGTTGCCGCGGCCGCCGTTGCGCCTCATCGGCAAGCTTCAGCGCCCGTCCCCCGATGAAATCGCCGCGAACGCGCGCGCGCGCAGCGCGTTGATGCGGGTGGCCGAGCGCACCGCGGAGCCGCACGCGTGATGGCACGCCTTAATCTGATACTGCTTGCCGTTCTCGTCGTCTGCGCCCTGTCGGTCGTCACGTCGCAGCACAAGGCGCGCAAGCTCTACGTCGACCTGCAAAAAGAGCAGGCGATCGCAAAACAGCTCGAAGTCGAATGGGGCCAGCTGCAGCTCGAGCAGAGCACCTGGGCGATGCATGCGCGCATCGAAAAAATCGCCAGCGGCCGGCTCATGATGCGTGTGCCGCCTGCCGGGCGCGTGCAGGTGGTTGCTCCGGAAGGCGCGCAATGAAAGCGCACGGCCCGGCCATGGCGCTCGACATGCCGGGCTGGCGTTCGCGCACGCTGCTCGTGATGCTGCTGCTGGGTTTCGGCGTGCTCGTCGGGCGCGCAGTTTACCTGCAGGGGCTGAACAACGACTTTCTGCAGAAAAAGGGCGACGCGCGCTACGGCCGGGTGATCGAGCTGTCGGCGACACGCGGCATGATTACCGATCGCAATCGCGAGCCGCTGGCAATCTCGACGCCGGTCGAGTCAGTGTGGGCGAGCCCGGGTGACGTTGAAATTTCGCAGGCGCAGATGAAGCGCCTGTCGCAGTTGCTCGAGATCGATGCGGCGGAACTGAAGAAACGGTTCGCTGAAGCCGACCGCGATTTTGTCTACCTCAAGCGCCATCTGCCGCCCGAGCAGGCGGCGAAAATCGTCGAACTGAATGTGCCGGGCATTTCGCTGAAGCGCGAATACCGGCGCTATTATCCGGGCAGCGAATACTTCGCGCATCTTATCGGCTTTACCGATATCGACGACCAGGGCCAGGAGGCGCTCGAACTCGCGTTCGACGCGCAACTGGCGGGCAAAGCGGGCAGCCGGCGCGTGATCAAAGACCGGCTCGGCCGCATCGTAGAAGACGTCGAGAGCGTGCGCCTGCCGCAGCAGGGGCGCGATCTCACGCTGTCGGTCGATGCCAGGATCCAGTATCTCGCGTATCGCGAGCTCAAGAATGCGGTCGAAGCGCATCGCGCGAAAGCCGGCGGCATCGTCGTCCTCGACGCGCAGACGGGCGAAGTGCTCGCGATGGCCAACCTGCCGTCTTACAACCCGAACAACCGCGGCAAGCTCGATCCGCGTCGCACACGCAACCGCGCCGTGACCGATCTGTTCGAGCCGGGTTCGACGTTGAAACCATTTACGGTGGCGGCAGCACTGGAAAGCGGCAAGTACAAGCCCGAAACCATTATTCAGACCGGCTCGGGGCAACTCGTGATCGGCAGCGCGACGGTGCACGATGCGCATCCTGATGGCCCCCTGACCGTTGCCCAGGTCATCCAGAAATCCTCCAACGTCGGTGCCGCCAAGATCGCGCTGTCAATGGCGGCCGAACAGATGTGGGACATCTTCAGCCAGGTCGGCTTCGGCACCCAGCCGCGGTCGGGATTCCCCGGCGAAGTCTCGGGCAAGCTGCGCGCGTATGCGAACTGGCGCCCGATTGAGCAGGCGACGATGGCATACGGGCACGGCTTGTCTCTGAGCCTGCTGCAACTTGCGCGCGCCTATCTCATTTTTGCGGGCGACGGCGAAATCAAACCTGTCACGCTGGTCAAGCTCGATACGCCGGCCGCCTCGAAGCGCGTGATTTCAGCTGAAACCGCGCTGCAAGTGCGCCGCATGCTGGAGATGGTCGTGCAGCCGGGGGGCACGGCGCCGCGTGCGCAGATCACGGGCTATCGCGTCGCGGGCAAGACCGGCACGGCGCACAAGCTCGATGGCGCGACCTACGCGCCGAACAAATACGTATCGTCTTTCATCGGTTTCGCGCCCGCGTCCGCGCCGCGCCTGATCGTCGCGGTGATGATCGACGAGCCGGGCGCCGGCCAATACTACGGCGGCGCCGTCGCCGCACCCGTCTTCAGCAGCGTGATGGCGGGCTCGTTGCGCCTGCTCGGGGTCAAGCCGGACGCCCCACTCAACAACGTCGTGCTGCCGCCGCCGAACGCGCCCGAAGTGCGCGAAGAAGTATGAAGACTCCGAGCCTGGCTCATCTCACCATCAAGAGGCTGGTGACCGACAGCCGGCGCGTGCGGCGCGGCGACACGTTTGTTGCCTACCCGGGCGAGACGCAGGACGGCCGCAGCTATATAGCCCAGGCAATCGCGCGCGGTGCGGCGTCCGTGTTGTGGGAGAAGCGCGGATTCAAGTGGAAACCGGAATGGCGTGTACCGAATGCCGGGGTCGCGCATCTGCGCGCCAGGGCCGGAGATATCGCAAGCCGCGTGAATGGCGACCCGAGCGTGCGGTTGTGCATGACAGGCGTCACCGGCACCAACGGCAAGACGACCTGCAGCCAGTGGATCGCGCAGGCGCTCGATCATTGCGGCGTGCGCAGCGGCGTCATTGGCACACTTGGCTACGGCATGCGCGGCACGCTGCATCCGCTGCTGAACACCACGCCGGACGCGGTGTGGCTGCATGCGCAACTCGCCAGTTTCCTGCGGCGCGGCGCGCGCGCAGTCAGCATGGAAGTCTCGTCGATCGGGCTCGACCAGGACCGCGTGGCGGGCGTGCAGTTCGATGGCGCGCTGTTCACCAACCTGACGCGCGACCATCTCGACTATCACCGCACCATGGCGCGCTATCGCCGCGCCAAGCTGCGGTTGTTCGAGTGCGCTTCACTCAAGCACGCCATTGTCAATCTCGACGATAAGTTCGGCCGCATACTCGCTGCGCGCGTAAAGAGGCGCGGACTGCGCGTTCTCGGCTACGGTTTCGCGGGCCGCAGCAAAAACCTGCGCCGTCTGCCGTGCGTCGCGGGCTCGAACCTCGTCGCCGGCGCGCACGGCGTGCAGTTCGACGTCGCCACGCCGGCGGGTCGCGCAACGATCGAAAGTCCGATGCTGGGCCGGCACAATGCATCGAACCTGTTGGGGACCCTGGCGGCTTTGCTTGCGGGCGGCATCAAGCTCAAAGAAGCGGTCGCCGCACTCGGTAAGCTTAAGCCGGTAGCGGGCCGCATGCAGAAACTTGGCGGGGGAAAGCGCCCGCTGGTAGTGGTCGATTACGCGCACACGCCCGATGCGCTGGAGCATGCGCTGCGGAGCCTGCGCGAAATCATTGCGAAGCAGAGCGCGATCGTGTGCGTGTTCGGCTGCGGCGGCGACCGCGACCGCGGCAAGCGTCCGTTGATGGGCGCGGTGGCGACGCGACTTGCCGACCGCGTGGTGATCACCAGCGATAATCCGCGCAACGAGCAGCCGCAGAAAATCATCGCCGATATTCGCCGGGGGGCGCGCGGCCACTACGTTGTCGAAACCGATCGCCGCCGCGCGATCGCGCGCGCACTGCGCACGGCGCGGCGCGGCGATGTCGTGTTGATCGCCGGCAAGGGACACGAGAACTATCAGGAAACCGGCGGGGTCAGGCGGGCATACAGCGATTTGAGTGTAGCGCGCACTGAATTGCAGAGGTGGAGCGCGTGAGCTACCGAGCAGGGATCGGCGCAGCGCGGGGCAGGGCCCCCGCCCGCGGGGATGCGACCGTGGAGCCGGTCATGGGCGCGTCATGGCCGATCCCATGCGCATCAGCGGGGTCAGATCTCCGGTGGAGCCTCACTTCCACCCTTCGACGCGCCCCGCGAAGCGGGGATGCGGACAAAGCGATTGCGACCAATTGCCGACAATGGGACGCTGGCCTCTCGCTAGCGGCAGAGGAGGCAAGCGCATGATGCGCGTCTCGCAGGCAGCGCAGGCTCTCGGCGCCCGCTACACGGGCGCGGATGCGGAGTTCACCGCCGTATGCACGGACAGCCGCGCGCTGAAAGGCGGCGAGCTGTTTGTCGCGCTGAAAGGGGATCGCTACGATGCGCACGCGTTTCTGGCGGATGTCGCCGCGGCGGGCGCGGCCGCAGTCCTCGTCGAACGCGCTTGCGATATCGATGTGCCGCAGATCGTAGTCGACGACACGACGCGCGCGCTCGGCCGTCTCGCCAACTACTGGCGCCGCCAATTCGATATACCACTGGTCGCAGTCACCGGCAGCAGCGGCAAAACGACCGTGAAAGAAATGCTGGCGGCGATCCTGCGTGAGGCGGTCAGGACGGCGCCGCGTACCGGCGATCCCGACACGTGTGTGTTGTCGACGCGCGGCAACCTCAATAATCATATAGGCGTGCCGCTGACGCTGCTCGAACTGCGCAGCGCGCACCGCTATGCCGTGATCGAAATGGGCATGAACCACGCCGGGGAAATCAGCTACATCACGCGCATGGCCGAGCCCGACGTTGCGCTGATCAACAACGCGGGCGTTGCGCATATGGAGAATTTCGATTCCGGCGAAGGCATCGCGCGCGCCAAAGGCGAAATCTTCGAAGGCCTGAAAAGCGGCGGCACCGCCGTGCTCAATGCGGACGACCCGTACGCATCGCTGTGGCGCGAGCTCGCGCGCCCTCACCGGCAACTGGATTTCGCGCTCGAGACGCCAGCTGCAGTGACGGCGACTTACCGCCTGCGTGAGCTGGACAGTGACATCGTGCTTAACACCCCGCTCGGCACAGCGGGCGCCGTAGTGCCGGCGCCCGGCCTGCACAACGTGCGCAATGCGCTCGCTGCCAGCGCGGCGGCGAGCGCGCTTGCCGTGTCCGCTGCCACGGTGGCGGCCGGCCTCGCGCAGTACGGCGGCGTCAAGGGAAGACTGCAGCGCAAGAGCGGCCGCCAAGGCGCCACGCTGATCGACGACACCTATAACGCGAACCCCGATTCCATGCGCGCCGCGATAGCGGTGCTCGCGCGGATATCCGGCAAAAAATTACTGGTTTTGGGCGACATGGGCGAACTGGGCGCCGATGCGGCGGCAATGCATGCGCAAATCGGCGAGTTCGCCCGCGCGGCCGGCATCGAGCGGCTTTTCACGCTGGGCGAATTATCCGCGCACACAACGCAGGCGTTCGGCGCCGGCGCGCGCCACTTCGCGCGTATCGAGGAGCTGCTGGCGGAAGTCGGCAAGGTGCTGGCGGCGGACATGACGGTGCTGATCAAGGGCTCGCGTTTCATGCAGATGGAAAGAGTCGTGAAGCATTTCGAATTGGCAGGCAGGCCGGTCTCGTCGGGGATGAATTAGATGCTATTGGAACTCGGAGTTATACGCCGCTCGCTCTGCGCAGCATTAGCGACTGAAGGTCACCAATGCTGCTAGAGCTCGGTGCCATAGGCCGCTCGCCCTGCGCAGCATTCGTAACCGGAGGTCACCAATGCTTCTAGAGCTCGCGCAGTGGCTCTCGAAAGACTTCCGCGTGTTCAACGTGTTCAGCTACATCACGTTGCGCGCGGTGTTGGCCTGTCTGACCGCGCTAGTGATGACATTCATGGTCGGGCCGACCATGATCCGCCGGCTCACGTCGTACAAGATCGGCCAGTCAGTGCGTGACGACGGCCCGCAATCGCATCTGCCGAAAGCAGGCACGCCGACCATGGGCGGCGCGCTGATCCTGGTGTCGGTCGTAGTGACAACGCTGCTGTGGGCCGACCTTGAAAACCGCTTCGTCTGGGTCGTGCTCGCGGCGACCCTCGGTTTCGGTGTGATCGGCTGGGTCGACGATTACAAAAAAGTCGTGCATCGAAATCCCAAGGGCATGTCCGCTCGCGCGAAGCTGTTCTGGCAATCGCTGGTTGGCCTCACGGTGGCCTGCGTGATCGCTTTCAGCACCAACCTGCCGGCGCAAACCGAATTCATCGTGCCTTTTTTCAAAAACGTCGGCTATCCGCTCGGCGTGTTCGGCTTCATCACGCTGACTTATCTTGTAATCGTTGGCACCAGCAATGCAGTAAATCTGACGGACGGCCTCGATGGCCTCGCCATCATGCCGACGGTCATGATCGCGAGCGCGCTCGGCATATTTGCGTACGTCGCGGGCAACGCCGTGTTCGCCAAATATCTGGTTTTCCCCCATATACCGGGCGCCGGCGAGCTGACGGTGTTCTGCGGCGCATTGGCTGGCGCGGGCCTCGCGTTCCTGTGGTTCAACGCCTACCCGGCGGAAGTGTTCATGGGCGACGTGGGAGCACTCGCGCTGGGCGCCGCGCTCGGCACCATCGCCGTCATCGTGCGTCAGGAAATCGTGCTCTTCATCATGGGCGGCGTGTTCGTCGTCGAGACCCTGTCGGTCATGCTGCAGGTCGCGTCTTTCAAGCTGACGGGCAAGCGCATTTTCCGCATGGCGCCGCTGCACCACCACTATGAATTGAAGGGATGGAAAGAGAATCAGGTCGTAGTGCGGTTCTGGATCATCACGATGATGCTGGTCCTCGTTGGTTTGTCGACGCTGAAGTTGCGCTAGGACGCAGGGGCAGATGAACGCACATGGATTTGCGGGGTAAAAAAGTCGTGGTACTCGGACTGGGTGATACCGGGCTGTCGATGGCGCGCTGGCTCGCGCGGCGCGGCGCGATCGTGTCCGTCGCCGATACGCGCGATGCGCCGCCGCATGCGGCATTGCTCGCGCGCGAGTTGCCGGATGTTGCGCTCGAACGCGGAGAGTTGCGTGCCGCGAGTCTGCGCGCGGCCGACATGATCGCGCTGAGCCCCGGCATAGACCGCCGCACGCCGGCGCTGGCGGACGCGATCGGACGCGGCATTCCAGTGGCTGGCGATGTTGAACTGTTCGCGCAGGCGTTGCCGCATGCCGCACATCGCGTGCCGAAGATTATTGCCATCACCGGCACCAACGGCAAGAGCACGGTTACCCGCATGGCAGGCGACATCTGCGTGGCGGCGGGGCACGACACGATCGTTGCCGGCAACATTGGCACGCCGGTGCTGGATGCGCTGACCGATATCGAGAACGGCGCGCGCGCGCCCGCGATATTCGTGCTCGAGCTGTCGAGCTTCCAGCTGGAAAGCACGGCGTCGCTGGCCGCGGACGCGGCGACGGTGCTCAACATATCCGAGGATCACCTGGACCGCTACGACGGCATAGCCGGCTACGCTCGTGCAAAGTCGCGCGTGTTCAATGGCAAAGGCGCGCAGGTGCTGAATCGCCAGGATGAACGCAGTCGTGCTATGGCGCTCGCGGGCCGCGAAGTCGATACATTCGGCACCGACGCGCCCCTGGCGCAGGACGCCTGGGGCATCGCGCCGCACGAGCGCAGCCCGCAGCTGGCCCGCGGAAATGCGAAGTTGATGCCGACCGCTGCTATACCCGTTGCCGGGCTGCACAATGCGGCGAATGCGCTGGCGGCGGGTGCGTTGTGCCGCGCCATCGGCATCGCCGACGACGCAATCATCAGCGGCTGGCGCAACTTCAAAGGCCTGCCGCACCGCGTGGAAAACGTTGCGGTCATCGACGGTGTTACTTACTACGACGATTCCAAGGGCACCAATGTCGGCTCGACTGTAGCCGCGCTGAATGGATTCTCGCAGCCCGTCGTGCTGATCGCCGGCGGCGACGGTAAAGGCCAGAATTTCGGACCGCTGCTCGCGCCGATCACGCAGCATGCGCGCGCTGTCGTGCTGATCGGCCGCGACCGCGAGCAAATCGCCGGCGCAATCGCCGGCTGCGGCGTTGCAGTCGAGCGCGCTGCCGATATGGATGAAGCCGTGCGACGCGCGCGCGCGGCGAGCCGCGAAGGCGACGTTGTGCTCTTATCGCCCGCCTGTGCGAGCTACGACATGTTCAGAAACTATGGGCACCGCGGCGAAGTTTTTGCCGCCGCAGTGAGAAAAGAGGCGGCCCGTGGCTGAAGCGAGCACGATGTTTTATGCCGACGTGAAAAGCCGTCCGCCACCCGCGGAATTCGACCGCGCGCTGGCGTGGAGCGCGGCGCTGCTGCTCGCGCTGGGCCTGGTGATGGTTTATTCATCGTCAATTGCAATCGCCGAAGGCAGCCGCATGAGCGGCCAGCAGCCGACGTACTACCTGATGCGGCACTGCGTATTTCTCGCGCTCAGTATTTCCGTGGCGACGATCGCTTTTCAGCTGCCGACCCGCGCGTGGCAAAAAGCCGCGCCTTTCCTGTTCCTGTTCGGCGCCGGACTGCTCGTGCTGGTGCTGGTGCCGGGCGTGGGCCGCGAAGTCAACGGCAGCCAGCGCTGGCTTTCGCTGTTCGTGTTCAACCTGCAGCCGTCCGAGCTGATGAAACTCTTCGCGGTGCTTTACGCAGCGGATTACACCGTACGCAAGTCGGCGCATATGCACAGCCTTACCAAAGGATTCCTGCCGCTGTTCATTGTCATGCTGCTGGTCGGCGGACTGCTGCTGCGCGAGCCGGATTTCGGCGCATTCGCCGTGATCACCGTGATCGCGATGGGCATCCTGTTTCTCGGCGGCGTGAACTGGAAACCGTTCGCCGGCCTGATCGTGTTGTTGATGGTCGGTTTCGTCCTGCTGGTCTGGCTGTCGCCGTATCGCATGCAGAGGGTCGTTGGCTTCATGGACCCGTGGGCCGATCCGTTCGGCAAGGGTTACCAGCTGTCGCACGCGCTGATCGCTTTCGGCCGCGGCGAGTGGCTCGGTGTCGGATTGGGCGCCAGCGTCGAGAAATTGTTTTATCTGCCGGAAGCGCATACCGACTTTCTGCTCGCCGTGATCGCCGAAGAACTGGGCTTTGCCGGCGTGATGGTCGTGATTGGATTGTTCGTGACCCTGGTCGTGCGCGCGTTCGCCATTGGCCGTCAGGCTGCGGCGCTCGAGCGTAACTTTCCCGCGCTCGTCGCGCAGGGCATCGGGCTGTGGCTCGGCGTGCAGGCAATAATCAATATGGGCGTGAACATGGGCGTGCTGCCCACCAAAGGGCTCACGCTGCCGTTATTGTCGTTCGGCGGCAGCGGCATCGCGGCCAATTGCTGTGCACTGGCAGTGCTGTTGCGCGTCGACTGGGAGAACAGGCAGCTGCTGCGGGGTGTGAAGGTATGAGCGCACCGCGCACCATCATGATCATGGCTGGCGGCACCGGCGGTCATATATTTCCTGCGCTGGCGGTTGCGGAGCAGTTGCGCGCGCAAGGCTGGCGCATCGTATGGCTGGGCGCCAGGACCGGCATGGAAGCAACGCTGGTTCCGTCCAAAGGCTATGCAATGGCATGGATCAGCATGACCGGCGTGCGCGGCAAAGGCGCGCTCCGGTTTGCGCTGCTGCCGCTGCAACTGCTGATTGCGTTTTGGCAGAGCGCGCGCGCGATCCTCGCGTATCGTCCGCACGTCGTTCTCGGCATGGGCGGTTACGTGTCGTTTCCTGGCGGCATGATGGCAGCGCTGTTGAATCGTCCGCTGGCGATCCATGAGCAGAATTCCGTTGCGGGCCTCGCGAACAAAGTGCTGGCCAGAATTGCCGACCGCGTACTCGCTGGATTTCCGTCGCCGTTTGTATCGACGGCGGCAATCTGGACCGGCAATCCGGTGCGCGACGCTATCGCGCATGTTGCGGCGCCGGCGGCGCGCTATCGCGGACGCTCCGGTGCGCTGCGGCTCACGGTCATCGGCGGGAGCCTCGGCGCACAGGCATTGAATGACGCAGTCCCGCAGGCGCTGGCGTTGCTGCCCGAAAAAGAACGTCCGCTGGTTACCCATCAGGCCGGCACGCGTCACCTCGCGCAAGTCGAGGCCAACTATCAGCGCGCCGGCGTCGCTGCCACGCTTGTGCCGTTTATCGACGATATGGCGGCGCAATACGCGAATGCGGACGTGATTGTCTGCCGCGCGGGCGCTTCGACGATCGCCGAGCTCGCCGCCGCCGGCGTCGCCAGCGTGCTCGTGCCGTTTCCTCACGCCGTCGACGATCATCAGACGCATAACGCGCGTTTTCTGAGCGAGCGGGGCGCGGCTGTGCTCTTGCCGCAAGTTGAACTGACTGCGCAAAAACTTGCCGACCTGCTGCGCGGCTTTACACGCGACGCATTGCTCGCCATGGCACAAAAAGCGCACGGCGTTGCCAAGCCCGATGCCACGCAGGCGGTGGCGGCCGAGTGCATGAGGTTGGCCGCATGAAATACAAAGTCAAACGCGTGCACATCGTGGGCATAGGTGGAGTCGCTGCGAACAGGAAGCAGGGACCCGTCACGTTTGTTGTGACGGGATGCGACCGTCCGCGAGTGGCGCCGGCCGCCGGATTTATCGTGACCTTCTGCAAAGGTGAGGCGCGATGAAATACAAAGTCAAACGCGTGCACTTCGTCGGCATAGGCGGCTCCGGCATGAGCGGCATCGCCGAAGTGCTGCTGAATCTCGGCTTTGAGGTGAGCGGCTCTGATATCAACGACAGTGGCGTCACCCGGCGGCTCAAGAGCCTCGGCGCCAAAGTGGTAAAAGGCCATGCGACGGAGAACATTGCGGCGGCCGACGCGGTGGTCATCTCCAGCGCCGTCAAGGACGACAATCCGGAAGTAATGGCGGCGCGCGCGCAAAAGATTCCAGTGGTGCCGCGTGCGATGATGCTGGCTGAGTTGATGCGCTTGAAGCAGGGCATCGCGGTAGCCGGCACGCACGGCAAAACGACGACGACCAGCCTCGTCGCCAGCATCCTCGCCGAGGCGGGCATGGACCCGACGTTCGTGATCGGCGGCCGCCTCGAAGCCGCCGGCTCGCACGCCAAGCTCGGCAGCGGCGAGTTCATCGTCGTCGAAGCCGACGAATCCGACGCGTCATTTCTGTTCCTTGCGCCGGTGGTTTCGGTGGTCACCAATATCGACGCCGACCACATGGAGACGTACGGCCACTATTTCGGCCGCCTGCGTCAGGCGTTTCTCGATTTCGTGCAGCGCCTGCCGTTTTACGGGACTGCTGTGCTGTGTGTCGATGATCCAAACGTTCGCGAAATCATGCCTGCCGTGACCAAGCTGATCACGACCTACGGCCTGTCGGAAGCCGCGCAGATTCGCGCGGTCGATCTCAAGCCCGATGGCGGGCGCATGCACTTCCGCGTGCGTCGTACCAATACACGCGGGAAAAAACTCCCCGACCTCGACGTGACGCTCAACCTCGCCGGCGCCCACAACGTGTTGAATGCGCTGGCCGCAATCGCCGTCGGCATGGAAGTCGGTGCGTCAGACGCCGCGATAGTCAAAGCCCTCGCGGACTTTAAAGGCGTGGGCCGGCGCTTTCAGCGTTACGGCGAAATCGCTTTGCCGGCCGGCGGCCACTACACGCTTATCGACGACTACGGTCACCACCCCGCGGAGATGGCGGCGACGCTGGCCGCGGCGCGAGGTGCATTTCCGGGACGCCGGCTGGTGCTGGCGTTTCAGCCGCATCGCTATACGCGCACGCGCGACTGTTTCGAGGATTTCGTGCGCGTGCTGGCGACCGTCGACGTGCTGCTGTTGACCGAGGTCTACGCCGCAGGCGAGTCGCCGATAGTGGCAGCCGACGGCCATGCCTTGGCGCGCGCGGTGCGCGTGCAGGGCAAGGGCGAACCCGTATTCGTCGAAAGCGTCGCGGATTTCCCCGAGGCTGTCGGTAAGGCGGTGCGGGACGGCGATGTCGTATTGACGATGGGCGCGGGATCGATAGGCACGGTGGCCGCGACGCTGAGCGGCGGGCAACGGTGAAACGAACACGATGAATATGGCGGCGCAGAAAAATTTGCTGTGGGGCGAACGCCGGCGCAATGAGCCGATGGCCCGCCACACGAGCTGGCGCGCGGGCGGCACCGCCGATCACGCGTACGTGCCGGTCGACCTCGAGGACATGCGCCTCTATCTCGCGTCCCTGCCGCGCGACGAGGCGGTCTACATCGTTGGGCTCGGCAGCAATCTGCTGGTGCGCGACGGCGGCCTGCGCGGCACCGTGATATTTACGCATGGCGCCTTAAAAGAAATCCGCTTTGAAGGCAATGCAATCTACGCCGAAGTCGGCGTGCCGAGCCCCAAGCTTGCGCGTTTTGCCGCAATGCATGCGCTGGTCGGCGCGGAATTCATGGCCGGCATACCCGGCACCATAGGCGGCGCGCTGGCGATGAACGCCGGCTGCTATGGCGGCGAAACCTGGGGCATCGTCGAGAGCGTCACTACGTTCGACCGCACGGGACAACTGCGGCAGCGCACGCCTGCAAACTACCGGATCGGCTATCGCAGCGTCGCGTTGTGCGAGGGCGGTGAAGAATGGTTCGCCGCGGCCCGCTTCAAGCTCGTGTCCGGCGACGGCGCCAAATCGCGCACCACCATCAAGCAGCTGCTCGAGAAGCGCATCGCCGCGCAGCCGCTCAATCTGCCGAACGCCGGCTCGGTATTCCGCAATCCGCCCAACGACCACGCCGCGCGCCTTATCGAAGCGTGCGGACTCAAAGGCCGCGTGCAGGGCGGTGCAATGATTTCGGAGAAACATGCGAACTTCATTGTGAACACCGGCGGCGCGACTGCCGCCGATATCGAGACACTGATCGAGACCGCGCAGCGCGCCGTCCACGAGAAGTTCGGCATCGGGCTGGAACGGGAAGTGCGGATTGTGGGCGAAAAGGCATGAGCCCGAATCCCGCCAGCTTCGGCAAAGTTGCGGTCCTCATGGGCGGTTCATCCGCCGAGCGGGAAATCTCGCTGATGTCCGGCACGGCCGTGCTCGCGGCGCTGCGCCGCAAAGGCGTGGACGCGCATGCGTTCGACCCGTCTGAACGGGCGCTGTTCGAATTGAAAAGCGACGGCTATGCGCGCGCTTTCATCGTGCTGCATGGCCGCTTCGGCGAAGACGGCACGGTGCAGGGCGCGCTCGAGGTAATGGGTATTCCTTACACCGGCAGCGGCGTGATGGCCTCGGCCTTGTGTCTCGACAAGCTGCGCACCAAGCTGATCTGGCAAGCCTCGGATATCCCGACGCCGCGTCACGCCGTGCTGACGGCGGCCAGTGATTGGTCGGCCATCGCGCAAACCCTCGGCTTGCCGCTCATCGTGAAACCGGCGCACGAAGGATCGAGCATAGGTCTCACCAAAGTCGCCAGCATAGAAAGAATCGAGCCTGCCTACGAGCTCGCGGCGAAGTGCGACACCCTGGTGCTCGCGGAGGAGTTCGTCGCGGGACGCGAGCTGACGGCAGCGTTTCTCGGTGACCGCGCGCTGCCCCTGGTCTGCATCGAAGCGCCGGAGGGTAACTACGACTATCAGAACAAGTATTTCACCGACGACGTGAAATATCGCTGCCCGAGCGGGTTGCCAGCAGCGCAGGAGAGCGCATTGCAGGACATGGTCATGCGCGCGGCGGCGGCCCTCGGTTGCGCGGGATGGGGGCGCGCTGACCTGATGCTGCGAGCAGACGGCAAACCCTTCCTGCTTGAGATGAATACCGCGCCGGGCATGACGGGCCATTCACTGGTGCCGATGGCGGCGCGCGCCGCGGGCATTGAGTTCGACGACCTGGTGTTTAGGATTCTGGAGCTGGCCCATGTGGGATAGGCCCGACATTCTCAACGGCATATCCGGCGCGCTGTTTGCGGCGGCGTTTGCGCTCGTCGCCTATGCAACTGTGCACTACGCAATGCGGCTGCCGGTGTTCCCCTTGCGCGAAGTACGCATCACCAACGCCCTCGCTCACGTCACGCCGGAGCAGCTCGAAGCGATAGTCGCGCGCGAGGTGCACGGCAATTTCTTTACGGTCGATCTGGAAAGCGCGCGCAGCGGCTTCGAAAAACTGCCGTGGGCGCGCAATGTAAACGTGCGGCGGCAATGGCCTGACCGGCTCGACGTCACGCTCGAGGAGCACGTTGCGCTGGGCCGCTGGGGCGGCGGCGCCGCCCTCGTCAATACATTCGGCGAATTGTTTACGGCCGCAGCGGACGGCGCGCTGCCTTTGTTTGTCGGCCCGCCTGGCAGCGCCCGGGAGATCGCCATTCAATACGTTTACTTTCAGCGCAGTCTGAACGCGATCGGCCAGACGCCCGTGCAGATACAGGTGTCGCCACGGCGTGCATGGCAGCTGCGGCTGGCGAGCGGCGTCACACTCGAGCTTGGACGCGAAGACGTCGAACCGCGGCTCGACCGGTTTATCGCCGTTTACCCGCGCACGATAGGCCGTTTGCAGCGCCGTATCGCGTACATCGACTTGCGTTACGCCAACGGCTTTGCCGCGGGCATACCCGAACTCGCGCGCGAGCCCGTCGACAAACCGCCCAACCGCAAACAGGCGCGCGCCGCCGGATGACAGCAAAGAGGAATTGATGAGCAAGACCAAGGAAGCCAAAAACCTGATCGTCGGTCTCGACATCGGCACGTCGAAGATCGCCGCGATCGTCGCCGAAATCAAGGTGGACGGCACGTTCGAAATCATCGGCATGGGAGGCCATCCTTCGAAGGGCCTGCGCAAAGGCGTAGTCGTCAACATAGAAGCGACGGTGAATGCCATCCAGCGCGCGCTGGAAGAAGCGGAGCTGATGGCGGATTGCAAAATCAGCGAGGTCTATACCGGCATCGCGG
Organism: Betaproteobacteria bacterium; assembly: GCA_025363575.1. Next base: position 34,303 of record JANYDM010000073.1, read on the forward strand.
GCAGCCACATCAAGAGCATCAATTCACGCGGCATGGTGGCAATCAAAGACCGCGAGGTGACGCAGCAGGATGTCGAGCGCGTAATCGAAACCGCGAAAGCGATCCCGATTCCGACCGACCAGCAGGTGCTGCACATCCTGAACCAGGAATTCATCGTTGACGGGCAAGGCGACGTGCGCGAGCCGCTGGGCATGAGCGGAGTGCGGCTCGAGGTTAACGTGCATATCGTGACGGGCGCTGTCTCGGCTGCACAGAACATCGTGAAGTGCGTGAGGCGCTGCGGCCTCGAAGTGCGAGATCTGATCCTGCAGCCGCTTGCGTCAGCGACCGCAGTCGTTTCCGAGGATGAAAAGGACTTGGGCGTCTGCCTCGTTGACATCGGGGGCGGCACCACCGACATCGCAATCTTTACGCAAGGCGCGATCCGCCATACGGGGGTAATTCCGATCGCGGGCGACCAGATCACCAACGACATCGCGATGGCGCTGCGCACGCCGACCAAGGACGCGGAAGACATCAAGCGCCGTTATGGCTGCGCGCTGAAGCAGCTCGCCGATCCGCAACAGATGGTCGACGTGCCGGGCATCGGCGAACGGGGCGCGCGCCAGTTGTCGCGGCAGACGCTCGCCGAAGTCATCGAGCCGCGCATCGAGGAACTTTATTCGCTGGTGCAGGCAGAACTGCGCCGCTCGGGCTATGAGGAACTGCTGTCGTCGGGAATCGTTCTGACCGGCGGCTCAAGTTCGATGCAAGGCATGGTTGAGCTCGGGGAGGAGATTTTTCACATGCCGGTGCGCATCGGCCAGCCGCAGTATCACGGCGGACTGTCGGAAGTCGTGCGCAATCCGCGCTACGCGACCGCGGTCGGCCTGCTGCTGCTGGGGTTGCAGCAGCAGCGCCAGCACGATCTGCAGCACGCACAACTCGGCTCGCTGGCGGGACTGATCGAGCGCATGAAGAGCTGGTTCAAAGGAAATTTTTGAGGTTCGTATTTTTAAGGTTCGTAGATTGGAATTTTGTCTTTTTCTTTAGCCACTGGAGGTAACAATGTTTGAAATCATGGAAGTTCCGTCGCAGGAAGCGGTGATCAAAGTGATCGGGGTCGGCGGTTGCGGAGGCAATGCAGTCGACCACATGATCGCCAACGGAGTCAAAGGCGTGGAATTCATCTGCGCCAATACCGACATGCAGGCGCTCAAGCGCTCACAGGCACGCACTCAGCTGCAACTGGGCCCTGAAATTACCAAGGGTTTGGGCGCGGGCGCCAATCCCGAGGTGGGCCGAAATGCGGCGCTGGAAGACCGCGAGCGCATCATCGACTTGATCGGCGGCGCAGACATGCTATTCCTGACGGCGGGCATGGGCGGCGGCACCGGCACCGGCGCGGCGCCGGTAGTGGCGGAGATCGCGCGCGAACTGGGCATACTGACGGTCGCGGTGGTGACCAAGCCGTTCGCGTTTGAGGGCAAGCGCCAGCGCATCGCTCAGGAAGGCCTCGAAGCGTTGTCGCAGCACGTCAATTCGCTGATCGTGATTCCGAATGACAAGCTGATGCAGGTACTCGGCAACCAGGTGACGCTCGACGAAGCATTCCGCGCGGCCAACGACGTGCTGCACGGTGCAGTTGCCGGCATTGCAGAAATCATCAGCTGCCCCGGCATGATCAACGTCGATTTCGCGGACGTCAAAACGGTAATGTCCGAAACCGGCATGGCGATGATGGGTTCGGCGAAAGCGGCCGGCACCGACCGTGCGCGCATGGCGGCAGAACAGGCAGTGGCGTGCCCACTACTCGAAGACATCGACATCGCGGACGCACGCGGGGTGCTGGTCAATATCTCGGCGAGCAAATCGTTGTTTCAATTGCAGGAGATGTACGACGTGATGGACGTAATCAAGGCCTTCGCGGCGGAATCGGCGACTGTCATCGCAGGCACAGTCTACGACGAAGACCTGGGTGATGAATTGCGCGTAACCATCGTCGCGACCGGGCTTGGCAAAGCGCATGCGCGCATGCAGCCGAAGCCGCTGCAAGTAGTGCAAGCAACCGGAACCGACGGCGCGATGGCGCACGGCGCGGTGAATTACGACGAACTGGAACAACCGGCCGTAATCCGGAAAAACCGCAGCACGGTGGAAGCTATGCAGCGTTCGGGCGTAGAAATGCTTGATATCCCTGCGTTCTTGCGCAAGCAGGCGGATTAGGTTTTTCTTTGTTTAACGCAAGGAGGCTGACTTCGTTAATTGATTAATGCGGACGTTGCAACTGCCAGGACGGGCGAGGTTGTCGGTACAAATCGTTGTACGCGCATCGATTTCGCTGGGACATCTTGCCATGTAACAAATGGTTGCCGGGCTTTGCCGGGGGAATGGGTGTCGTGATAAAATCTGATTTTAAGAAGCATAAGAATCAAAGAGTTAATTCGTGATTAAGCAACGCACGCTCAAAAATATCATCCGTGCTACCGGTGTTGGATTGCATACCGGCGAGAAGGTCTATTTGACGTTGCGTCCCGCAGCGCCCAATACCGGCGTCGTCTTTCGCCGAGTTGATTTGCCCCAGCCAGTCGACATCAAGGCCGATCCTTATCGCGTCGGCGACACGCGCTTGTCTTCCTGCCTGGAGCGGGACGGCGTGCGGGTCTCCACGGTCGAGCACCTGATGTCGGCCCTCGCGGGTCTCGGCATCGATAACGCATACGTCGATGTGTCGGCCGGCGAAGTGCCGATCATGGACGGCAGCGCTGGGCCTTTCGTGTTTTTGCTGCAGTCGGCGGGCATCGAAGAGCAGGCGGTTGCGAAGAAATTCATCCGAATTCTGAAAACTGTCGCCGTCAGCGATGGCGACAAATCGGCGCGCTTCGAGCCGCACAACGGGTTCAAGATTGAGTTCAGCATCGACTTCGACCATCCGGTGTTTGAAAATTCAGCCAAATCCGTGTGTGTGGATTTTGCGGCCACGTCATATGTCAGGGAAGTGAGCCGCGCGCGCACTTTCGGCTTCATGCACGAAGTAGAGTGGATGCGCGGCCAGGGGTTGGCGCTCGGAGGCTCACTCGACAACGCGATTGTGCTCGACGAGTATCGTGTGCTGAACAGCGACGGCCTGCGTTACGACGATGAGTTCGTCAAACACAAAGTGCTGGACGCGATCGGCGACCTCTACTTGCTTGGACATCCGGTGCTCGGGGCATTCATCGCGCATAAGTCCGGCCACGCCTTGAACAATCTTCTGCTGCGCCGTTTGCTTGAGCAGCAGGACGCGTGGGAATATGTCAGCTTCGACCGTGCCGAAGACGTGCCGGCGTTTGTCGGCTCAGTGCAACCCGCCCTGGCGTAACGGGTGGTAACCCGGCGCGCGGCGGCGTTCTCACCATCATATCCAAGCCGGCCTACGCGTTAGCGCCATGTTCGTTCTGCGCCTGGTCGGGTTTCTCGTTCTCATCACCATAGGTGCATCGCTCGTTACCTATCTATTGACCCGTAACCGGCGTTACGTCACTTTTGCGTGGCAGGTGCTTAAGTACGGCATGTTGATGGCAATCATCGTGCTAACCCTCATGTTGCTCGAGCGGTTAGTACTCGTCATCTAAGGCGCCCAAGTTAGTCTCGACTACGCTGCCGCGAAGCTAGATTAGTTAGCGCTTGCTTCAAAGGCGAGTCGTCGAGTTGACTCGCAAGTCTGTCTAAATTCTCAATGGTTTCAATGCTTAAGGGCAGAGGTTCGCGCTTCGCCGGCGGCGCTGGGAGCGCCTCCCCGACTTGCACTTCAATTCGTATTGAAGTAACCTGCCAGCGCTGTTTCTGGTAAGTAGCTAACAATCTAGCAGCGAGCTGCTTCAATTTGGCGGCAATCGCGGCATTTTCAGCCAAGAGGGTGAGGGTTCCATCGCGTAGCTGCTTGACGCAGCAGGCTTGTGTCAATTCCAGCGGCGTGGTGTTCAGGAGTATCCGGTGCAGTTCAGCATTGCGCTGAGCAGCCTGGGTCAACGAACGCAAGCTGTCTGACGAGGCGAGATAGAAGTTGATCTTGCGCGCGGACATGGCTGAGATTGTGGGGCAACGATGAATATAATTCTAGTTTCCGGAAAGCTCGCGCGGGCGCGGACCATTACGCTGTCGCTGCCGTCTTTGCTGGCAGGCGGCGCCGTTGGCCTGCTCGGCCTGCTGATACTTGCTTTTGCGCTGCAATATTTTATCCTGCGCTACGCACCCAGCCTCAACAGTACGCTGCTCAACAACCTTATACTGAGCGCGCAGCACGAGCAGAACGAAAAAACCCAGAACTATTTGCGCGAAAACCTCAACGCGCTCGCTTCCAAGCTCGGCCAGATGCAGGCCCAGTTGCTGCGCCTCGATACCCTCGGCGAGCGGCTCGCCAAGACCGCCGGCTTCAAGCCGCAGGAATTCATGTTCGACCAGCCGCCGGGCCGCGGCGGCGCGGTGTCCTCGTTGCCGACCTACGATTTGTCGCTCGGCGACATCACCCGCCAGGTTGACGTATTGACGAAGCAGATGGATGACCGCACCGAGAAGCTCGGCATTCTCGATTCGCTGATGATCGTCGACAGCGCGAAGAAAAAACTGCTGCCGTCGGTGCTTCCAATCGAAGGCGGCTGGTACTCGTCGAACTTCGGCTGGCGCATCGACCCGTTCAACGGAGTGCGTGCGTTTCACGAAGGCATGGACTTCATGGCCGAGACCGGCACCGAGGCGCACGCGGCGGCCGGCGGCGTGGTCGCCTACTCGGATTTCCACCCTCAATATGGTAACATGATAGAAGTTGATCACGGCAATGGTTTGATCACGCGTTACGCGCATTTGTCGAAACGTCTGGTCAAAGCGGGGGACGTGGTGTTGAGCGGCAGCAACATTGGCAAGGTCGGCAGCACCGGACGCGCCACCGGGCCGCATCTGCACTTTGAAGTACGCCAGAACGGCGCGCCGCTCAATCCCGTGCGTTTTCTCCGCTTGCCCAGTTAACGCCATCTAATTTTGCAGTTCAGAGGGGGTGGGGTGTTTCCCCACCCCTTTTTATTTAGGTTGCAACGGTATTCATGATCACAGGCCTGCTCAAGAAAATTTTCGGTAGCCGCAACGACCGTCTGTTGCGTCAGTACATGCAGTCGGTGCGCGCGGTCAATGCGCTCGAGCCCGCCATCGCCAAGCTGACCGATGACGAATTAAAGGCAAAAACCGCCGAATTCAAGCAACGCCATGCGAATGGCGAAACACTTGATGCATTGCTGCCGGAGGCGTTCGCGGTAGTGCGTGAAGCGGGCAAGCGCGTCCTGAACATGCGTCACTTCGACGTGCAGCTGGTCGGCGGCATCGTTTTGCATCACGGCAAGATCGGCGAGATGCGCACGGGCGAGGGCAAGACCCTGGTCGCCACTTTGCCGGCCTATCTCAATGCGCTGTCCGGCAAAGGCGTGCATGTCGTCACGGTCAACGACTACCTCGCCAAGCGCGATTCCGAATGGATGGGACGCATCTACGGGTTTCTCGATCTGAAGGTGGGCGTCATCCTGTCGCAGATGGACCACGCTGACAAGCAGGGCGCCTATGCGGCCGATATCACGTATGGAACCAATAACGAATTCGGCTTCGATTACCTGCGTGACAACATGGCGACGGCGCCGAACGATCGGTTTCAGAAAAAGCTCAACTATGCGATCGTCGACGAGGTCGACTCGATCCTGATCGACGAAGCGCGCACGCCGCTGATAATCTCGGGCCAGGCGGAAGACACCACCGAACTCTATTACCGGATGAACGAAATCGCGCCGCGGCTCAAGCGCCAGGCCGACGAAAACAGCCCGGGCGACTATACAGTCGACGAAAAGCAGCACCAGGTGCTGCTGTCGGAATCCGGTCATGAGCGCGCTGAAGCGCTGTTGGCCGAGGCGGGCCTGCTGCCGCATGGCGGCAGTCTGTACGACCCGAGCAACATCAACCTGATCCATCACCTGTACGCGGCGCTGCGCGCGCATTCGCTCTATCATCGCGATCAGCAATACGTCGTGCAGGAAAACGAAATCATCATCGTCGACGAATTCACGGGCCGGCTGATGCCGGGACGCCGCTGGTCGGACGGACTGCACCAGGCGGTGGAAGCCAAGGAAGGCGTGGCGATCCAGCGCGAGAACCAGACCCTCGCTTCGATCACGTTTCAGAATTATTTCCGCATGTATGCCAAGCTTGCCGGAATGACAGGCACGGCAGACACCGAAGCCTATGAATTCCAGCACATCTACGGGCTGGAAACGGTCGTCCTCCCGACCCATAAGCCGATGGTGCGCGACGACCGCATGGACCAGGTCTACCAGTCGTTTCGGGAGAAATATGCAGCGGTGATCCTCGACATCAAGAGTTGCCACGAGCGCGGTCAACCGGTGCTCGTAGGCACGACGTCGATCGAGAATTCCGAACTGCTGTCGAAGCTCCTTGAGAAGGAGAAACTGCCGCACAACGTGCTGAACGCCAAGCAGCACGCGCGCGAAGCCGAGATCGTCGTGCAAGCCGGCCGCCCGAAGACGATCACCATCGCGACCAATATGGCCGGGCGCGGCACCGACATCGTGCTCGGCGGCAATCCCGAACCGGACATCGCGAAGATAGAGGCTGACGAAAGTCTCGATGCGTCAACCAGGGAACGCCGCGTGCAGGAATTGCGCCATGAGTGGCAAAAAGTGCACAACCAGGTCGTTACGGCCGGCGGCTTGCACATCATTGCGACAGAGCGCCACGAATCGCGGCGCGTCGACAATCAGTTGCGCGGGCGTTCGGGACGTCAGGGCGATCCCGGATCGAGCCGCTTTTACCTGTCGCTCGAAGACCCGCTGCTGCGAATATTCGCTTCCGACCGCGTTGCGGCCATCATGCAACGTCTGAAAATGCCTGACGGCGAGGCAATCGAGCATCCCTGGGTGACCCGTGCGATAGAGAACGCCCAGCGTAAAGTCGAGGCGCGCAATTTTGACATGCGCAAGCACCTGCTCGAATACGACGATGTCGCCAACGATCAGCGCAAGGCAATCTACGAATCACGCAATCAACTGCTCGAGTCGACCGACATCTCGGAGCGCCTGACGGCGATCCGCGGCGAGGTGGTCAACGGCTTTATCACTCAGCATATACCGCCGGAAAGCCTTGAAGAGCAGTGGGACATCGAAGGCCTCGAAAAAACGCTGGCCGCGGAGCTGCAACTCGAATTGCCGCTGCGCCAATGGCTGGCCGACGAGAGCGATCTCGAAGAATCTGCATTGCGCGCGCGCGTGGTCGAGCGCGCCAACCGCAAATACCTGGATAAAACGGCACCGGTCGAGCCGCAGGCGATGCGCCAGTTCGAGCGCGCGATCATGCTGCAGAGCGTCGATTCGCATTGGCGAGAACATCTGGCCGCACTCGACCACTTGCGCCAGGGAATACATCTGCGCAGCTACGCGCAGAAGACGCCGACCCAGGAGTACAAGCGCGAGGCGTTCGAGCTGTTTTCGCTGATGCTCGACATGATCAATACCGAAGTCACGAAAATCCTGATGCGGGTGCAGGTTCGCAGCGAAGCGGAACTGCAAAAAGCCGAAGAACCCGAAGCGCCGAAGAACGTCCAGTATCATCATGCCGATTACGAGCAGGCGCTCGAACAGGCCAATGTCGACACTGCGGGCGCCGACGACGCGCAGACCTTCGTGCGTCCGGGCCAGAAGGTCGGTCGTAACGATCCCTGCCCGTGCGGATCGGGCAAGAAGTACAAGCATTGCCACGGGAAACTCACCTGACACGCGCGCGCGGCGACGCGCCCAGCTGACGCGGCGGCAGCGTCCCAAGATATAATCGCGAACTTCCGCCGCTGGTTCCGCCGCCATGCCTGTAAATCTCTCCGCTCCCGCTCCCGCATCGCTGTTGCCAGTCCCAGGCGTGGCGCTCGGCGTGACGGAAGCGAACATACGCAAGCCCGGGCGCAAGGATCTGCTCGTCATCAAGCTGGTTGACGGAGCCAACGTGGCCGGCGTATTCACGCAGAACCGTTTTTGCGCCGCGCCGGTGGTGGTGACGCGCAAGCATTTGGCAATGCCAGACTCCACGGGGTCCATCCGGGCGCTGGTCGTAAATACCGGCAATGCGAATGCCGGCACCGGCGAGGAGGGTCTTAAGCATACGCGACAGACCTGCGAGGATCTTGGGCGCCTACTGAGCTGCGCGGCGGACAGAATCTTGCCGTTTTCTACGGGCGTGATCATGGAGCCACTGCCGGTGGAGCGCATCGCAGGTGGCCTGCCGGCCTGCATCGCCGACCTGCGCGAAGACAACTGGTTCGCCGCCGCGCAAGCCATCATGACCACGGACACGCTGCCCAAAGCAGCATCGCGTCGCGCGCAGGTAGGCAAGGCGGCGATTACGCTTACCGGCATCGCCAAGGGCGCCGGCATGATTCATCCGAACATGGCGACCATGCTGGGTTTTATCGCGACGGACGCCCGGGTGAGCCCGCCGCTCGTCAAAGCGGCGGTCGCACATGCGGCAAAACTTTCTTTCAATTGCATCACTGTCGACGGCGACACTTCCACCAACGACTCGTTTATGCTGATCGCGACGGGCAAGGCGGCGATGGATGAAATCGCCGACGAGCGCAGCGCCGAGTTCGCCGCGTTTCGCGACGCAGTGACCGATATTGCGGCACAGCTTGCGCAGGCCATAGTGCGCGATGGCGAAGGCGCCACCAAATTCATCACGGTTCGGGTCGAAGGAGGGCGCTCCGAAGACGAATGCCGCAAAGCCGGCTTCGCGGTCGCGCATTCGCCGCTCGTCAAGACCGCGTTCTTCGCGTCGGACCCGAATCTCGGCCGCATTCTCGCCGCAGTCGGCTACGCGGGCATCGACGATCTCGAGGTCGGGAAGCTCGATCTCTATCTCGATGACGTACTCGTCGCGCGGCACGGCGGACGCAACCCCGCTTACCAGGAGGCGGACGGCCAGCGCGTCATGAAGCAGAGCGAAATCACCGTGCGCATCGTGCTCAACCGCGGCGACGCGGCCGCGACCCTGTGGACCTGCGATCTATCGCACGATTATGTGAGCATCAACGCGGACTACCGCTCATGAGCGACTTCGAGCGCCTCATAGCGCGCGTCGACGCGCTGCTCGCGCGGGTGGAAAAACTCATGCCGGCGCCCTTGCCAGGAATCAACTGGAAGTCGAGCGCATTCCGATGGCGCAAGCGCAATGGCCACGGTGCGATCGAGGCGATAAGGCACGTGCACCGCATTGCGCTCGCGGATTTGTGTGGCATCGACCGCCAGAAAAAGCTGGTCGATCAGAACACGCGCCAGTTTGTCGAAGGTTATCCCGCGAACAATGTGCTGCTAACGGGCGCACGCGGTACCGGCAAATCGTCGTTAATCAAGGCGCTGCTCAACAAATACGCAACGCGGGGCTTGCGCGTCATCGAAGTGGAAAAGCAGGATCTCGTCGATTTGCCCGAGATCGTCGACCTGATCGCCGACCGGCCGGAACGCTTTGTATTGTATTGCGACGATTTGTCGTTCGAAGCCGATGAGCCCGGCTACAAGGCATTGAAAGTCGTGCTTGACGGCTCGGTTGCCGCGGCCTCCGAGAACTGCCTGATTTACGCGACATCGAACCGGCGCCACCTGATGCCGGAATTCATGTCGGAAAATCTGGAATCGAAGCGCGTCGACGATGAGATACACCCGGGCGAAACGGTCGAAGAGAAAATCTCGCTGTCGGAACGTTTCGGCGTATGGGTATCGTTTTATCCGTTCGACCAGGATGAGTACCTTGAAATCGTCGCGCAGTGGCTCGCGCACTTCAAGGTTGTGAGCGCGACCTCCGAAGCCGTGCGCCAGGAGGCGCTGCAGTGGGCATTGCAGCGCGGTTCGCGCAGCGGCAGAGTGGCGTGGCAGTTCGCACGCGACTGGGCCGGCCGCGCGCGCATAGCGCGCAGCAAATCCTGACCTGAATCTTCGCGCGATGTCGATTGTAACGGCGCGTGCGCGCATCGAGGTCGTTGCTGCGGTTATTCTCGACCGGCGCGGAGAATTCCTTCTCGCATGCCGGCCTGACGGTAAACCTTACGCCGGCTATTGGGAGTTTCCCGGCGGCAAGGTCGATCCCGGAGAAGACGCGCCGACCGCGTTGAAGCGCGAGTTGCACGAGGAGCTCGGCATCGACGTGACGCGCGCCTATCCCTGGCTGACGCGCGATTTCGATTATCCGCACGCCGACGTGCGCCTGCGGTTTTTCCGGGTCGTCGAATGGACGGGCGACGCGCACGGCAGGGAGCAGCAGCGATTGGCGTGGCAGACGATAAAAAATCTCACGGTTGCGCCGATATTGCCGGCCAACGGCCCCATCCTGCGCGGGCTTGATTTACCCGGTGTCTATGGAATCACCTGCGCTGCCATCCTCGGCCCGGAAGTATTCTTGCAACGGCTGGAACAATCGCTGCGACAGGGACTGCGCATGGTCCAGGTGCGGGAAAAGCAGATGCCGGATGCCGAACTGGTCGCGTTCGCGTCGGCGGTCGCCGCGCTGGCGCATGCACATGACGGGAAAGTCGTCGTCAACGGCGCCGCTGAAGTTGCAGTGCGCGCGGGCGCGGACGGCGTTCACTTGACAGCGACCGCATTGATGGCGGCAGCAGGCCGTCCCGATGTCGCATGGTGCGGGGCCTCGTGTCATGACGAAATCGAATTGGCGCGCGCACGCGAACTCGGCGTTGATTTCGTCGTGCTCGGCCCCATCGCCGGGACCGCGAGCCATGCGCAAGCAAAAACCCTGGGCTGGCACGAATTTACGCGCCTGATCCGCAATTATCCGCTGCCCGTCTATGCGTTAGGCGGCTTGGGTGTCGAGCATTTGGAATGCGCCTGGCAATGCGGCGCGCACGGCGTCGGCATGCTGCGCGGCGCGTGGACCGGCGAGCACTACCGTTAACTTATTGAGGCGCTTCGCCGGGCTCCGGCCCGGACTCGACGTCGTCTTTATTCTCCACGACCGGAATGCGATAGCTCTCCGTTGCCCACGCACCTAGATCAATCACGCGGCAGCGTTCGGAGCAGAACGGGCGATAGCGGCTGGCGGGGTCCCATGCAACGGGCTTTCCACACTGCGGACAATTGACCGTGCGGGCATTCTTGGGCACGCGACCGCCGGTTACAGATTACAGAACGTCAATTCGAAATCGACGTCCGATTCGTAGACCTTGGGGCGCTGTCCGACTTCCTGGGTGGTGAAGCGGATGTTGAGCGCATACTTGTTCGCGCTAATTTCCGGCACGCAGTGATAGTCGAGCTTCAGCCGGATCCGCAGCATCTGCGCGATGCGGCCGGCCATCATTTGCTGGTAAACCCCCTGCACCGCGGTCTGGTTCGAACATTTGCCGCTTTCGCGCAGCAGGCGCAGCACAATAGCGATGCCGTCGCGGATCGGCAGGAAAGGCGCCAGCCAGCCCTCGAGGTCGTGGCGATGCTGCTCGGCGCTGAGGTGCAGCCAGTAATGATAGGACGGCACGTCGAATTCGCAAACACCGCCCGGAATGTTCGTGCGCTGCTTGATGCTCATCAGCCATTCGTTCTCGCGCAGCTCCTGGCCGACTTTGCCCGACATCTGAAAAAGGCGCGACGACGTGCGGTCGATTTCCCAGAGGATGTTATCGAGCGCTTCCTGAGAAATGTCGGGATTGTCGCGCAACACCTCGAGCGACTGCTTCTGGCGCTCGAGTTCCTGCAGGAGATCCGATTTCAGGTCGGCGCGCGCGGCGACTTCGAGTATCTCGAACATGCAAAGGAGCGCGACGTGGTGCTCCTGCGGATCGGCCTTGGCGATGAAATACAGTACGCGCTCGTACAGGTCTTCCAGCCGCAGCAGTGTACGTATCCGCTCGCTCAGTGGGTATTCGTAGCTGATCACGGCGCGTGGGCAGTCGCAATCGTTAATGGAGTGCGGCCAATTGTTCTACATAATCTGTAAAAAATAAAGACTTTATTGGGGCATTTGATCTTAATTTGGATAAATTTGCTCACGTTACGGGCGCATTTTTCGCGAGATCGAGGTATTTCCGGTGCAGTCCCTCCACGGCCGCGCGCAGGGCAGGCAGGTCGCCATCGTTGTGCACGATATCGTCGGCCCGGCGCAGTCGCTCGACGCGGTTGACCTGGGTGGCCATGATGGCGCGGACCGCCGCGGGCGCCAGCCTGCTACGGCGCGTCACGCGCTCAATCTGTGCTTCTTCAGAGCAATCGACCACGAGCACTCTACGCGCGAGGTCGCCATAGGAGCCGGTCTCGATCAGCAGGGGCACGACGATGACGACGTACGGCGCCGCGGCGGCCTTGCCGGCGCCATTCACTGCAATGCCTACAAGGCGCGCGACTTCCGTGCGTATCATCGGATGCAGCAGGGCCTCGAGTTTTTGCTTTGCTTGCGCGTTGGAAAAGACGTACTCGCGCATGCGTGCGCGGTCGAGCGCGCCGTCCGCCCCAAGGTAACCGGCGCCGAACTGTTCGCCGATCGCGCGTGCGCCTGGTTGTCCTGCCGCAGTGAGTCCGTGCGCAATCTCGTCGGTGTCGACGACGGCTGCGCCGAATTCCGCGAACGTGTTGGCGACACTGGTCTTGCCGCTGCCGATGCCGCCCGTGAGCGCGATGACGAGCGCCATAGGGTTACAAATTCTTGAGATAGTAGTCGAGCAGCGGCTCGCCCCAGAACAGCGCAATCAGGCCGGCCAGCACGAGATACGGCCCGAACGGGATGGGCACATTGCGCCCGTGGCGCGCGAAGACAATAAGCGATATTCCCACCACCGCGCCCACCAGCGACGACAGCAGGATGACGACCGGCACCATTTTCCAGCCGAGCCATGCGCCGATCGCCGCCAGCAGCTTGAAATCGCCGTAGCCCATGCCGTCTTTGCCGGTGGCGAGCTTATAGCCCCAGAATACGAGCCACAACGCGAGGTAGCCGGCGGCCGCGCCGATCACCGCGGACTGCAGATCGGCAAAAACGCCGCCCACGTTCACGAGCAGGCCGGCCCACACCAGCGGCAGCGTAATATCGTCCGGCAGGTAAAAAGTGTCGAGGTCGATGAATGCCAGCGCAATCATCGCCCACACGAAGCCCAGCGCGGCCAGCGTCTGCCAGCTGAATCCATAGCGCCAGGCAATAAATCCCGACAGCGCCGCGGTCAACGCTTCGACCAGCGGATAGCGCGGCGTAATCGACACGCCGCACGCCGAGCATTTGCCGCGCAGCGCGAGATAGCTCACGAGCGGAATGTTTTCCAGGGCGGCGATCCGATGACCGCAGGCGGGGCACGCCGAGCGCGGCAGCACCAGGTTGTAGGCCGGCGCGGCTGCAATTTCCTGTTCGTTCAACTCGGCAAGCTCGTCGCGCCACTGGCGTTCGAGCATTTTCGGCAGGCGATGGATGACGACGTTGAGGAAGCTGCCGACAGCGAGTGACAGTACGACTACTGAGGTTACGAAAAACGCAGGAAACGCCTGGAAGGACTGAAGTAGCGACATCAGGACTGAGGATTGTGGATCGAGGATTGCGGAAAATCCCTCAATCCCGCTTTCTCAGACTGCCTGGCCGAGCTTGAAGATTGGGAGGTACATCGCGATGACCATGCCCCCGATAAGTGTGCCCAGCACGACCATGATGAGCGGCTCCATCAGGCTCGACAGCGCGTCGACTGCGTCGTCGACCTCGGCTTCGAAAAAGTCGGCGACTTTGGACAGCATGCCATCGAGCGAGCCGGCCTCTTCGCCAATGGCCACCATCTGCAGCACCATATTCGGGAACATTTCGACGTTTTGCATCGAGACCGTGAGGCTCGAGCCGGTGGAAACTTCGGCCTGGATTTTCTTTGTCGCGACGTAGTACTCGTGATTGCCCGCGGCGCCAGCCACCGAGTCCAGCGCCTCGACCAGAGGCACTCCGGCGGCGAACATCGTGGCCAGCGTGCGCGTCCAGCGTGCAACGGTCGCCTTGCGCACCATGTCGCCGAACACCGGCGCGCGCAATGCGATTTTGTCCATGAAGATCTGCATGGATTTAGAGCGTTTCCACGCATAGAGAAATCCCCATACGCCACCGATGACGACGGTGAAGATGAGGTACCAGTATTTGACGAAAAATTCGGAAATCGCCATGACCACCAGTGTCGGCCCGGGCAGATCGGCGCCAAAGCTCGCGAACACCTGCTTGAAGGCGGGTATGACGAAAATCATGATTACAGCCGTGATGACGAAGGCCACCACGATAATCGCTATCGGATAAAACAGCGCCGCTTTGATCTTGCCTTTGATCGCCTGCACTTTTTCTTTGTACGTCGCTAGGCGGTCGAGCAGGCTGTCGAGAATACCGGCCTGCTCGCCGGCGCCGACCAGGTTGCAGAACAGCGCATCGAAATAAAGGGGGTGCTTTTCGAATGCAGATTTGAGATTGGAGCCGGTCTCGACTTCGGTCTTGATGTTCATCAGCAGTTTTTGCACTGCCGGGTTGCTGTGGCCCTTGCCGACGATGTCGAACGCCTGCAGCAGCGGCACGCCGGATTTCATCATGGTCGCGAGTTGGCGCGTGAAGAGCGTAATGTCCTTGTCCGTAATGCTGCCGCCGCTGCGAACGGATTGTTTCTTGACCTTGAGAACCTTGATGCCCTGACGGCGCAGCATCGCGTTGACGACGGCTTCGCCGCCCGCTTTCATTTCCCCGCGCAGCGTCTTGCCAGCCTTGTCGGTGCCGCTCCAGGAAAATGTAAATTCCTTGACGTCTTTCTTGGTGGCAGTCGCGGCTGTAGTGGCCATGGAGTTCTCTCCCAAAATCCAATCTAACCAATCGGTTAGATTCCAAACCTGAACCTGTGCCCAATGATGCCCTTGTGCGTTTGCTTTGTAAAGGCGGTAGTGCCTCGTCAATCGCCCGCGATGACGTCGACCGGCGATGCCAGCCGCACTGCTTTGACTACCCGATCCTGAGTTTGCACGATTTTTATCCGGTGCCCGGCGATATGGGCGCTGACGCCCGGCTCTGGAATATCGCGGAAATGCTCAAGGATCAGCCCGTTCAGCGTCTTGGGGCCGTCGAGCGGAAAATGGTAGCCCAGCTTACGGTTCAATTCGCGCAGCAGGCTGCCGCCTTCAACCAGGTAGGACCCGTCGTCCTGGCGGTGGAAATGCAGCGGCTGCAGCGGCGAGTGCGTCGCAAATTCGCCGATCAGCTCCTCGACGATGTCTTCGAGCGTCAAGAGGCCCATGAGCTCGCCGTATTCGTCGACCACGAAACACAGCCGGTCCTGGTGCTCCTGAAACTGCTGAAGCTGCGTGAAGAGCGGCGTGCCGGACGGTATGTAATACGGCTCGCGCATGATCTCGCGCAGATGCGCGGCCGTAATGTCGTCGTCCTTGCTGACCGCGAGCACCTTGCGCAGAACGATGATGCCAATGATGTTGTCCGGCTGGCCCTCGTACACCGGCAGGCGGCGGTGATAGGCGGTGGCGATCTGCTGGCGCAACACGTCGGCGGGCGCGTCGATGTCGACCGCTTCGATCTGGCTGCGCGGTGTCATCACGTCGTTGACGGTAATGCTCTCGAGGTCGAACAGGTTGAGCAGAATGCTCTGATGCTTTTTCGGAATGTAATTGCCGGATTCCAGCACCAGCGTGCGCAGTTCGTCCGGCGTCATCTTGTGGTCGGTCGTGTTCGCCGGCTTGAGGCGGAATAGCCACAGCAGCGACTGCACGAAGAGATTGACGAACCAGACGATCGGATAAAGTGCTTTGAGCATCGGCCGCAATACGAACGCAACCGGCAGTGCGATTTGTTCCGCATAAGCGGCGCCGATGACTTTGGGCGTGATCTCGGACACGATCAGCAGCGCGAACGTCACCACCACAGCGCTCGCCGCGGGCACCCACTTGTGATCGCCCCACAGTGAATGCGCGATCAAGGTGGCGAGCGTGGCGGCGCCCGCGGCGACGAGCGTGTTGCCGAGCAAAATGACGCCGAGCAGCTTGTCGGTTTCGCGCAGCAGCCCCGCGGTGAGTTTCGCGCCGCGGCTGCCGAGCTTGACCAGCGCCTTCAGGCGATAGCGGTTGAGCGCCATCATGCTGGTCTCTGCCAGCGAAAAAAACGCCGACAGAAGGAGCAGCACGCCGAGCGTGACGAGCTGTACGAAAAGCGGAATATCGTCCATCAGTACAGCATCTAGGATTGAGGATTGAAGATTGAGGCGAACCGGAATGAACGACCCGGCAATCCTCGATGCTCAATCCGCGATCCTGTTTTCACGTCCTGCCCAGGATGACTTCCAGCACAAATTTGCTGCCGACGTAAGCCAGTACCAGCATCAGGAATCCGGCAAGCGTCCAGCGCACCGCAATGCGGCCGCGCCATCCATAAAGCCGCCGCCCGCCGAGCAGCGCAGCGAAAATCAGCCACGACAGGATGCCGAACACCGTCTTGTGGTTGAAGCGCAACGCCTTGCCGAACAATTCCTCGGAAAACACAATACCGCTGGCAAGCGTCAGCGTGAGCAGCAGGAACCCGGCCAGGATGATGCGAAACAACAGCGTTTCCATGGTCAGCAGGGGCGGCAACGACTGCAGCGCGAGCGGCAGTTTTCCGGTATGCAGCCCCCGTTCGAGCAGCGCCATCAGCAGGACATGCAGCGATGCGATGGTGAACAGGCTGTAGGCGAGTAACGCGATCAACAGATGCGCCTTGAACGCGGCAAGCTGCGTATTCGGCAGCGCGTGGGTCGCGGGAAAAATCGTGGGCAGCAACACGCAGATCGCAGCGACGGGCATCACCATCGCCTGCAGGCCTTCGAACTTATAGGCGAGGTTGCCGAGCCAATAGATGGCGACTGTCAGCCAGACGATGGTCGAGATCGCATTGCCGATGCCCAGATGCATGCCCGCGCTGTCGAATACCGATTGATAAAGCAGCAGCGCATGGAGAATGAGCGGCACGGCCACCGCGATATGCTCGACGGTGCGCGATTCTGCGCGCGGTACCCGCGGCGCGGACGCGGGTAACCACTGGGCGCGCCAGAAATACGCGGCGAGCGCCGCGTACATCAGCGAAGTGATCGGATAGAATACCAAGTCCGGCATGGTCGTGGCAGCAGTGTACACCAGTGGATTGCGTGCCCGCGCCGTGCGTCTAAACATCCGAACCCGGGCCCCGCATGTTTGAAAGTCTGACAGGACGGTTGTCACAGGTCATGAAGTCGCTGCGCGGCGAAGCGCGGCTGACCGATACCAACATCCAGGACGCCTTGCGCGAAGTGCGCATGGCGTTGCTCGAGGCCGATGTCGCGCTGCCGGTCGTCAGGGATTTCATCGCGCATGTGCGCGAGCGAGCGCTCGGCCAGGAAGTGATGTCCAGCCTGACACCGGGGCAGGCGCTGGTCGGTGTCGTGCATCGCGAGCTGGTGACGCTGATGGGCGAAGCCGATGCAAAGCTGGATCTCGCGACGACACCGCCCGCGGTGATCCTCATGGCGGGCCTGCAGGGCTCGGGCAAAACGACGACGAGCGGCAAGCTGGCCAAGATGCTGCGCGAGCAGTCGAAGAAGAAAGTGCTGCTCGCGAGCTGCGACGTTTATCGTCCGGCGGCGATCGAGCAGCTCAAAACGCTGGCCGCGCAGATCGATACGGATTTTTTCCCTTCGAGCGCCAGCGACAAGCCCGCGGCCATCGCGCTCGCCGCGCTTGATTACGCGCGCAAGCACTATCACGACGTGTTGATCGTAGACACGGCGGGCCGTCTCGCCATCGACGAAGCGATGATGGGTGAAATCCGCGAACTGCATGCGGTGCTGCAGCCGATCGAAACGCTGTTCGTCGTCGATGCGATGCAGGGCCAGGACGCCGTGAATGTCGCGAAAGTCTTTGCCGATGCGCTGCCGCTGACCGGCGTGGTGCTGACGAAACTAGACGGCGACGCGCGGGGCGGCGCCGCCCTGTCGGTGCGCCAGGTCACCGGCAAGCCGATCAAGTTCGCCGGCGTCGGTGAGAAGCTCACGGGGTTCGAAGTCTTTCATCCCGATCGCATGGCTTCGCGCATCCTCGGCATGGGCGACGTGCTGTCGCTGATCGAAGATGCGCAACGCACGGTCGATCGCGACGAAGCCGAGAAATTCGCCAAGAAGCTGAAGTCGGGCAAAGGCTTCGACCTCGAAGACTTCAAGCAACAGATTGGCCAGATGAAAAAAATGGGCGGCGTCACTGCAATGCTCGACAAACTGCCCGGGCAGCTCGCGCAGGCCGCGGGCAAAGCGCAAATGGACGAACGCCAGGTCCGGCGCATAGAGGGCATCATCAATTCAATGACGCCTCAAGAGCGCGCGAAGCCCGAGTTGCTCAAAGCGTCGCGCAAGCGCCGCATCGCGGCGGGCGCCGGCGTGAGCGTGCAGGAAGTCAATCGCCTGCTCGCGCAGTTCGAGCAAACGCAGAAAATGATGAAAATGATGGCGAAGGGCGGCATGGCGAAAATGATGCGCTCAATGAAGGGGATGCTGCCGGGCGGCATGCGCTGATCCTTCTACCCCGGCAGTTTTTCCCGCCGGTCAAGCGTCTTCTTTATCGATCAATACGTTAACTTCGCCGCGGCAGGCCCGACAGGGGCCGCCAACCGGACGCGGCTCACCTTGCGTTGCAGCCAAAAACTAGCGTAAAATCACGCCCTTTCCGCATTTTCAGGGTCGGATTTACCATGGTCGTTATCAGGCTGGCACGAGGCGGCGCCAAAAAGCGTCCGTTTTTCAATCTGGTGGTCGCGGATTCGAAGCGCGCGCGCGATGGCCGCTTCATCGAGCGCATCGGTTTTTATAATCCCAAAGCGCCCGCGGGGCAGGAAACGTTCCGCTATCAGGCGGAACGTCTCACCTACTGGCAGAGCAAAGGCGCGCAGATCAGCGACACCGCCGCACGCCTGGTCAAGCAGTTTGCCGCAAAGCCCGCTGCCTGAGCGCATGGTAGTCATGGGGCGGGTGACCGCCCCGTTCGGAGTCAAGGGCTGGATCAAGGTTTACGCGCTCACCGCGCAACCCGGTAACTTGTGCGATTACGAGGCGTGGTGGCTGCGGCGCGATGGCGGATGGTGCGAAACGAAAGTCGTCGCCGCCAAAGTGCATGGAAAAATGCTGGTAGTGCAGTTGGCGGGCATCAACGATCGCGAAGCCGCCGCTGCCCTGAAGGGAATCGAAATCGGCGTGCCGCGCGAGCAGTTGCCGGCCGCGGCGAAGAATGAATTTTACTGGGCCGATTTGATCGGCCTGAAAGTTGTAAACGCCGCACAGCAAGAGTTCGGACGGGTTGTTCGTATCATGCAGACTGGCGCGAACGACGTGCTGGTGGTAGCGGACGACGCAGGAGAAATACTGATTCCGTTCATCGCCGGCGCGGTCAGGCAGGTGGATCTGGCGGCGGGTGTGATTGCAGTGGACTGGGGCCGGGATTACTGATGCTTCAGTTTGACGTGGTAACGATTTTTCCCGCGATGTTCGGCGCGGTCGCTGAAGCGGGCGTCATAGGGCGGGCGCGGGAAAAAGGGATTTATCAGCTGGTCGCGTGGAACCCGCGTGATTTTGCGCAGAACGCATATCGCACGGTGGACGACCGGCCGTACGGCGGCGGGCCCGGCATGGTGATGATGGCCGAACCCGTCGGCCGCGCAGTAGCGGCGGCGCGGCAGCGGCAAAAAAGCGCGGGCGTGAAAGCGCCGCGCGTGATTCACCTGACGCCGCAGGGACGGTTGTTAAGTCACCGGCTGGTGATGGAATTGGCGGAGCAGCAGGGGCTGGTGTTGCTGGCAGGGCGTTACGAAGGTGTCGATGAACGCGTGACTGCACGTGGGGCAGGCGAAATCGACGATGAAGTCTCGATCGGGGATTACGTGCTGTCGGGCGGCGAGCTGGCGGCGATGGTGTTGATCGATGCCATCGTGCGGCAGCTGCCGGGAGTGCTGGGAGATGCAGAGTCGGCGAGTCAGGATTCGTTTGTGAACGGCCTGCTCGATTGTCCGCACTACACGCGTCCCGAGACGTATGCAGGACAGAAAGTGCCGGCGGTGCTGTTGTCGGGCAATCATGCCGAGATCGGACGCTGGCGATTGAAGCAGGCATTGGGCAGAACGTGGCAGCGCAGGCCGGAATTGCTGGAGAAGCGCGCGTTGTCGAATGACGAGCGCAGGCTGCTCGAGGAATTTAAACAGGAAATGAGCAAGCAGGAACTGAGTGGAGCATGACAATGGACCTTATACAAAAACTCGAAAACGAAGAAATCACCCGCCTCGGAAAAAACATTCCGGAGTTCAAGCCGGGCGATACGGTAGTGGTCAACGTGAACGTCGTCGAAGGCGATCGCAAGCGCGTGCAGGCCTACGAAGGCGTGGTGATCGCCAAGAAGAGCCGCGGGCTCAACTCGGCGTTCATCGTGCGCAAGATTTCGTCGGGCGAGGGCGTCGAGCGCACTTTCCAGACGTATTCACCGCTGATCGCTTCGATCGAAGTCAAGCGCAAGGGTGACGTCAATCGCGCCAAGCTCTACTACCTGCGCAAGCTGTCGGGCAAGGCCGCGCGCATCAAGGAACGCCTTGAAGTGCGCACCGAGGACGTGTTGCCGCCGGTGGAGGCGGAGAAACCCGCGGTCGACGCCAAGCAATAACGGGCCAGGCAAAACGATGTTTTGAGTGGGATGAAAAAAGGCGGCGCGAGCCGCCTTTTTTATTGCTTTCGTGGCCGCCCTCCGGACCGTGCAGGCTATCGCCTACAATATGCGCATGCATACTGCCGTCTTCCTGACCCTGCTCATGTCACTGGCCGCGCACGCCCAGGGCGTGCCCGATGCATTCGATACGACGCAGCGCTATGCGGACAGCAACGCGCTGCAGCTCGCTCTTGCGCGCGTCGAGCAGTTGCAGCCCGCTGCGATGAACGGGCCGCGGTGGGCTGACTGGGAGCAATTGCGGTGCATCCTGTTGTCGCGCCTGAGCCGCCATCAGGAGCTGACGCGGCGCGTTGCCGCTCTCCCCGCCGGCGCGCCCGACAAGGTCGTGCGAACCTGCATCATGCAAGGCGCGCGCGCGGCGCTCGCCAGCGGCCAGGGCTTGACTGCGCGCAATTTCCTCGTCCGCCTGATCTGGCGGCAAGACCTTGCCGCGGAAGAAACGCGTCACGCGCGCCTGCTGGTCATCGAGACTTATCTCGCCGAAGACCAGGCGCAGGATGCGTTTGCGCTGATGCTGCGTTATCAACAGGACTACAAGCCGGTCGATCGCGATACGGCGGCGCGCTTTGTCGATGCGCTGCTCGCGGCAGGGATGGATAAAGAGGCAGTGAACTGGTTTTCCCAGTTGGACGACGCCAGCCCGCTCAAGCTGCTGATGCGCCTGAAGACGAATCTGATCGCGCCGGATGCGGCAATCGCGCAGGCGCGCACCGCGCTGGCAAAGAACAACAATGTCGCTTACTGGATCGTGCTGCAACACGCGGCCGCAGTGCAAAAGGATCGCATACTGCAGGTCGACGCACTCGAGAATCTGCTGCAGCTCGCGGCCGACAAGCCCGCGGAGCGCCTTGCAGCGATCTCCGCGGAACTGTGGAAAGCATACGCGGCGGCGGCACAGGACATCGCCAACCAGAATCAGCTGCTGGTTGGCGATGACGCGGGATGGGCCGACTTCGCGGCACGCCGCAGCGCCGCCAGTCCGCTCGCGGGGCGCGCGCTGTTTGCCTATCTCGCGCAGCAAAGCAGGATCCGCGCAACGCGCCAGAGCGCGCAACTGCAACTGGTGTTCTCGTTGCAGAGCGGGAAAATGCCGCTGTCCGCCATCCGGCTGTTCGACGATGCAACGCGTTTTCCGGTCGCCCAGCTCGATGCGCAGACGCGCTTTCTGCTCGGCGGTATGGCAAGCGAACACAATCAACCGGCCGCGGCTGCGCGCTATTGGCAGGGGCTTATCGCGCCGGCGACTCTCGAGCCGGATGAGTGGCGCATCCGGCTGGCGCCGGTGCTGGTGCGCGCGGGTTACGCGGAGCCGGGCGCCGATCAGGTGCGCGCGCTCATCGCGGGGAAGACGACGCTGCCCGCCGACGTCATGCAGCGTGCGGTGCTCGTTGTGCAAGAGTTGCAGGACACCGGGTTTTTCAAGACCGCCGACGAGCTGTATCGCGCGTTGCTGCCGCTCGCCGCGGCGCGCGAGCGGCGCGACATCCTGTTCGCTCTCGCGCGCATTGCCGAAAGTTTTAACGATTTCCAGAGTGCCGCGGACTATTTTCTGGAATCCGCGCTACTGGCCGAGACGCGCTCTCCGGACGTGCTGGCAATCAATGCGCGTATCGCCGCGGCGTCCAATCTTGGCCGCGCAGGGCTCAAGGACGATGCGCGTGCGCAATTCGATTGGCTGCGCAAAAACGTGAAAGACGCCGAAAAAATCGAATTGATACGCCGCGAGATGCAAAAACTCTAGCGTCGGCGCGCCCGCTGCTTCAGGCATGAAAAAACAGCCATTTTTCCAGCGGGGATTTGATGGCGCTCAACCATTTCTGCAGATCGGCGGTTTTCTCGGCGGTGCGCGCGGCCTCGACCGCGGCGTCCATCGTCGGCCCTGGCGCCTGACGCATGCCGGTGTTGCTGTCGAGGTGCGCGTACGTGAGCGCATAAAACATATAGCGGTAAACCAGTTTCTCGACCGCGAAACTATGCAGCACCAATTCCTTGGCCTTGTACCAGTCGTTTTTGATTTGCGCCGTCGCGCGATCGGGCTTGTCCATATGGAAATTTGCCGCCTGCGCCGGATCGAGAAAGCGCCGCCGCCGCAGCGTGTTTTCCGGCAGCCAGCCGCCGTGGAGCGGTGCCTGCGCGTGCACCGATTTTCCGTCGTCTGCGAACAGGAAATCGCGCCATTGCGGAAGGAAGTGCTGAGACACGGCGCATGCGCGCGCGCCGGCGTAGTTGATGTAAGCGCCTTGCGTGCCGACCAGCTGTACGAGCGCCATGCACGCGGTGTCGCCCGGCTCGAGACCGGCTGCGACATCGCGCAATTGCGCCGGCGTCAGCGCGGTGGTTAGTATCTCGTCCGCATCGAAGTGACAGATGTGAGTGGCGCCGCGCGCACGCGCGCGCGCAAATAATCCGTCATAAATGATCCGCTCGTTGTAGTCGGGCGCCGTCGAACGAACGACTTCAAGCCGCTCGCGTCCGTCGCGCAGCGCCCGTTCAAGATCGTCGACCGAGCCGTCGCCGGTGGCGTGATCCCACAATATGACGTCGTCGCAAAATTCGAGCATCGAGCGCACTGTGCGCTCGGCGCGTTCGCCTTCGTTGTGGACTTTGACGATGCCGGCAATACGTACTGATTTGCCCGGTGCCGCCTTTTCGTCCCACGTCGGCAGTATGTCCATGCGTTCCCGCATGCGGGCAGGCGCCGCGCGCGTGAGCTCTTCGAGCAGCGCATGCAATCCCGCATTCGGCAGATACCAGCTTTGCAGGCTTTTCTTGGCAGCGCAGTATTCCAGCAAAGCGGGCAGCGTGCCTGCATCGCGCGAAGCCAGGATGAGATCCGGTACCATCGCGACCACGCCGCCCAGGCGTCCGACCAGGTCGAGCGCGGCGGCAGGTTCGCCGCACGCGCGCAGCACGGCGAAACGCCGGTCGAGCGCCTCATTTTCGTCTGCGATCTCGCGCTTCAGCTCATCCAGCGCCGCGCGTTCGCCGCGCATGACCAACGTGTTGAGCACGAGGTAGAACAGCGCATCAATGGGCGTCGCGAGCGCGAAATTCACCAGTTCGGCGGTCGGCGCATTCAGGATGAAATCGGGGTTGGGTCTGAGGCCCGTCGTTGGGATCATTTGATCAGTGCCATGATGCGCATGTCGAGCGCGCCATTGTCTGCCGCCCGCCAGCGCTCGAAATGCGGCTGCGTCTCGGTCAGCAGTTCGAGCATTGCGTATACCGCGCTCGCGCCCGACGCCGCGAGCGCGCGTTCGATCATCAGTAACAAGGTCTGCTCAAGCATGCCCAGCATGACGCTCGCGTCAATACGCTGTACCGCCGGCGACAGCGCGGCCGCGCGGGCCAACGCTTGCGCGCTTTGCTGCCAGCGTGGCCCGCCGGTCAAATTGCGTGAGATAGCATCGACGAGCGCCTCTCGTTCGGTTTCGCACATGCCGGGAAAATGCGCGGCCGCGACGCGCCGGCGCAGTTCAATATTGTGAACGCCAAAGCGCTCGAACGGCATGCTTGCCGTCATCGAATCGCGATGCCGCCGATAGCGCGTGACCGGTACCGCGAGATTTTCCAGGCGCATTCCCGCCAGCATGGCGTCAACCCATAATGCGTAATCGGCGGCCGGTCCCGCCTCGGGCCGATAGGCGATGCGGCCTTCGCGTAGCGGCGCGAGCTTCATGGTGATCGCCGGATTCGCGAGCGAGGTGTTGAAAAGAAGCCCGGCGCGAATCTGCGCATCGGTGGCCAGATAAGCAATCGTGGCCGTTGTATCGCCGAAGCATTCCACTGCGCCGCCGATAATGTCGGGGCCGTCCTTGGATTCGAGCCGCTCGATCTGGCGCGCGAAACGGCCGGCGATCGCAAGGTCGTCCTGATCCAGCAGGCCCATATAACGTCCGCGCAACAAACATACGCCGCGGCTGCGCGACATGGCGACACCGATATTCGCTGCATTGCGGACGATGCGCACCGCGGGATGGCGTATCGTTTCGAGTATCGACACCGTGTCGTCGCTGGACGCGTCGTCGACCAACACAATCTCGAGGTCGCTGAACCCGTTGTCGAGCACCGATTCGACCGCCTGCCTGACGAAACGCGCGCCGTTGAAGGTCGGCATGAAGACCGACAGCAGTGGGGACTCGGCGCTCATTGACGCGAATCGGCTTTCCAAAGGTCGCTCAGGTATTCGTGATCGCGCGTATTGACCCAGCTCGTGCGCAACTCGACGGGTTGATCGTGATAAGTATAAGCGACGCGCCGGATAATGAGCACGGGCGCCGCCGCGCTCATGCTTAATACTTTTGCGATGCGCGCCGGTGGCAACGCCGCCGACAGACGCTCGCTGATGCGCACCACGTTGATACCGTAGTGCGACTGATAAAGCCCGTAGATAGTGCTGTCGCGATTGCCGAATGCAGCGGCGGTCAAATCCGGAAACCGCGCGGCCGCGACTCTCAGCTCGTCGAATATCACCGGCTCGCCCGCCAGCTTCAGCACGTTGTGTATGCGATGCACGCGTTCGCCGCGCCGTATGCCGAGTTGCCCGGCGGTCGTAGTGTCCGCTTTAATGGATTGCAGCGACAGGAGCTCGTGGACGGGCGGTTCCTTGCCGCCATGCCGGCTTACCATGTGGAAGAAATAATAGAACTGGCGGTCTTCGGTGTGGATGTTGACGAAGGTGCCGCGGCCTTGCTGGCGCACCACGATTTTTTCCGCGACAAGCTCGTCAATCGCCTTGCGAATGGTGCCCACGGACACGCGGAACTGCGCGGCCAGCCGGGTCTCGCTGGGGATGGCGGCGCCGGGCTGCCATTCGCCGGCGATCAGGCTGCGCGTAATGCGATTTTTGACTTCCTTGTAGAGCGGGCGGGATGTAAGCCCGCCGCCGGCCAGAATGCGCGCCATGGATTATGCGGTTGCAGCAAAATCGCGCCGGATCATGACGGCGATTCTAGCATCGGCGCTGCTCCTCATATAGGTCATATAGTTGACTCATATTTATGGCGGCCTGTAGTATCGCCGGCGCTCAATAGCACTTACCATGAGTGCCCCGCGCCCGGCATGGCACCCATTCAGAGAAGAGGAGACCGCATGATTCACTTTGTATTGCACGACCCTAAAGACTCGGTCGCCGTCGTGGTGGTCGAAGGCGTGAAAGCCGGCCAGGAACTCACCGGCTGGATCATGGACGAGGACCGTACCATTGCGCTGAAGGCGCAGCAGGACATTCCGATCGGCCACAAGCTCGCGCTCAAAGACGTGAAAAGCGGCGAGACCATCATCAAGTACGGCGAAGACATAGGCAAGGCCATCGCCGACATCAAGGCGGGCGCGCACGCGCACGTCCACAATATCAAAACCAAGCGCTGGTAATCCGCGCACTCAATTCTGGAGCGAGCATGATTTCAAGCAAAACAACATTCTGGGGTTATCGCCGCGAAAACGGCCGCGTCGGCGTGCGCAATCACGTGCTGGTGCTGCCGGTGGACGATTTGTCGAACGCGGCCGCCGAAGCGGTCGCCAACAACATCAAGGGCGCGATGGCGATCCCGCACCCGTACGGCCGCCTGCAGTTCGGCGCCGACCTCGACTTGCATTTCCGCACGCTGATAGGCGCGGGCGCCAATCCCAACGTCGCCGCGGTGGTGGTGATCTGCATCGAGGAAAGCTGGGCCAAGAAAGTCGTCGACGGCATCGCCAAGACCGGCAAGCCCGTCACCGGCTTCGGCATCGAGCTGCACGGCGACCACGACACCATCCTGCGCGCGTCCAAAGTCGCCAAGGAGTACGTGCAATGGGCGTCGGAGCTGCAGCGCGTCGAATGCCCGATCAGCGATCTATGGGTATCGACCAAGTGCGGCGAATCAGATACGACCTCCGGTTGCGGCGCCAATCCGACCGTCGGCAATGCGTTCGACAAGATGGATCCGCTCGGCGTCACGATGTGCTTCGGCGAGACGACCGAGATCACCGGCGGCGAAAAGATCGTCGCCGACCGCTGCGCGACACCGGAAGTGCGCGCGCAGTTCATGAAGATGTTCGACCGCTATCAGGAAGTGGTCGAGCGCCACAAGACCAGCGATCTGTCAGACTCGCAGCCGACCAAGGGCAACATTGCAGGCGGCCTGACGACTATCGAAGAGAAAGCGCTCGGCAACATTCAGAAAATCGGCAAGAAGTGCAAAGTCATCGGCGTCCTCGACAAGGCGGAAACGCCGACCAAGCCTGGCTTGTGGTTCATGGATTCATCGTCGGCGGCAGCCGAGATGGTCACACTATGCGCGGCCTCCGGCTACGTCGTGCATTTGTTCCCTACCGGCCAGGGCAACGTGATCGGCAACCCGATCATTCCCGTTATCAAGCTGACCGCCAACCCGCGCACCGTGCGCACAATGTCGGAACACGTTGACCACGACTGCTCGGGGCTTCTGCAGCGCGAGAAGAATCTCGATCAGACCGGCGACGAGCTGCTCGATGTCATGCTGCGCACGTGCAACGGGCGGCTGACCGCAGCCGAAGCTCTCGGCCACAACGAGTTCGTCATGACGCGTCTGTACGAAAGCGCTTAAATCAAAAACTTAGCCACAGAGGACCAGAGTTCACAGAGAGGTCGCATGATTAAAGTTTTGCACTGTGTCCTCTGTGATCTCTGTGGCTTGATTTGCTTTAAGGTTTGGCCATGTCCACGCTGAAAGTGTCCGTCTGGCGCGGCGCCGAAGCGGGCGCGTTCCGCGACTACGACGTGCCGCGGCAGGCGAGCCAGACCGTGCTCGACGTCGTCACGCATATCCAGCGCAATATTGATCCCACGCTGTCGTACCGCTTCGCCTGCCGCGTCGGCATGTGCGGCTCGTGCGCTATGAACGTCAATGGCAAGGCGCGCTGGACCTGCCGCACGCACGTCGCTGATGTTGAGGGCGGCGACACGCTCGAAATCGCACCGCTCAAAAATCTGCCGGTCATCAAGGACCTCGTCACCGACATGGCGCCGTTCTTCGATAAATGGGCGCGCGCCAACGGACAGTTCCAGGGCGGACGCACGCGCACCGACGAATTTGCGCGCGTCATGCCGGATTCCCCCCGCCGCAAAGAAGTCGATGCTGCGATTGAATGCATAGGTTGCGGGGTCTGCTACAGCTCGTGCGACGTGGTGTCGTGGAACCCGGACTACCTCGGTCCTGCGGCGCTCAATCGCGCATGGACGCTGCTCAATGACGTGCGTGATACAGGCAGCGGTTTGCGCCTTGCGGCGGTGGCGGGCGATGCCGGCTGCCAGGCCTGCCACACGCACGTGAGCTGCAGCGAGCGCTGTCCGAAGCACATCGCGCCGACGGCCGGTATCGCGGGACTCAAGCGCGCAGTGGTCGCTGCTGCAATCAAAGGAGAGCTGTGAGCATCCGCGCGCAGGCCCTGCTGTGGACCGCGCAACGCGCCAGCGCCGCGGTGCTCGCACTGTGCGTGCTCGTGCATCTGATTACGATGATTTACGCGGTGCGGCATGGCCTGTCGGCCGCCGCGATCCTCGAGCGCACGCACGGCAACTATGCATGGTTTGGTTTTTATGCGGCGTTCGTGGCCGCGGTCGCCGTGCACGCGCCGATTGGCTTGCGCACGATACTGGGCGAGTGGTTTGCGTTGCGCGGCGCACTGGTCGATCTCGCCCTGCTGGTGCTGGGGATCGCGCTGGCGCTGTGGGGCTGGCGCGCGGCGCTGGCGGTGTTTGCCTGACCGTCTAGTAAAAAGCGGCCATGCAAAAAAACGATTTCCGCGCGCGCAGCCATCCGGCCTGGTGGGCATTCATCGTGCATCGCGTGAGCGGCCTGCTGCTGGCGATTTTCCTGCCGTTTCATTTCTGGGCGCTCGGCCAGGCGCTGCAAGGGCCGCATGCGCTCGGCGGCTTTCTGCACTGGACCGAGCAGCCGCTCGTCAAGTTCGCCGAGGTGGGTCTGGTGCTGCTGCTGGCGGCGCACATGGCCGGCGGAGTGCGCCTCTTGATGCTGGAATTCCTCGCGTGGCGCGATTGGCAGAAGACGCTGATCGCAGTCGCGGCGGGCGTGAGTCTCGCGGCAGGGCTCGCTTTTGCGTTGAATGTGGTTTGAACTCGCACTAATTGCGGTCGGCGGATTCCTCGCCGCCCTCGTAGTTGGCAGCGCGGGATTTGCATTTGCGATCGTGGTGACCGGCGTTTGGCTGTATGTGCTGCCGCCGGCGCAGATTGTATTGCTGGCATCGGTCTGCGCGACGGTGCTGCACATCGTCAGCGTATGGCAATACCGGCGAGAGATCGAGTTCCGGCTGTTGTGGCCGTTCGTGGTCGGCGGCGCGCTGGGCGTGCCATTGGGCGTGCTTGCGCTGCAGCGGCTCGATGCCGCGTTGTTCCGCCACCTGTTCGGTGTTTTCATGATCGCTTATAGTGGTTACATGCTGATGCGTCCGCGTATTCCTGTGTTGCAGTTGCGTCCTGTAATCGCGCGTCTCGCAGACGGCGCCGTAGGCTGGGTAAGCGGCGTGCTCGGCGGCTTCGCGATGCTACACGGCACCTTGCCGACGATCTGGTGCAGCCTGCGCGGCTGGGACAAGCGGCGGAGCCGCTATATTTACCAGCCGTACATTCTGATTACCGGTGTGCTGGTCATCCTGTGCGTGGGAACGACCGCAAATTTCGACCAGTCGGAATTGATTGTGCCGCTCGCGATTGCGGCGCCGGCAATGGCGCTCGGGCTGTGGGCAGGCGCGCGCCTGTTCGACAAGATCAGCGAAGCGCTGTTCCGGCGGCTGATCCTGTTGTTGATTCTAGCGTCGGGAATTTCGCTGCAATTTTGAAGAGAGTGAAAATCGGCATGCGTCAGAGCAAACGAGATGCAAAAATTCCCTTCGGCTTCGTCGAGCTGCCGGCCGCGCGCAGCGCGGCAAAGCCGCGCAAGACGGGACTCACGATGGTCGCCGATTTCGGCCTGCCTTACCTGCAAGTGCAGGATCTGGTCGCGATGGCGGGGCCCTACATCGATCTCTTCAAGATCGCGGTCGGCACCTCGCGGCTCTATGAGCTCGGCTATTTGCGCCGGAAACTCGCGCTGCTCAAGAAGAACCGCATCCGCCCGTTCATCGGCGGCCAGTTCCAGGAATACGTATTCGCGACCTACGGAGAGAAAATGCTGCGGCCGTTTCTGCTTGAGGCCAAGCGCGTTGGTTTCGACGTGGTCGAAGTGTCCGACAACTGCGTGGAGCTGACACCGCGCCAGCGCCGGGCGCAAATCCGGCTGGCGATCGATTGCGGTCTGGCGGTGTTCGGCGAAGTCGGGTCGAAGGACGCCAAGAACGATGCCGCGCTGCTGGTTGCGCAGGCCGAGGACTGTTTTGCGGCCGGCGCCGAGCTCGTGCTGGTCGAGGCGGCCGAGCTGATCGTCAACGGCAAGCCGAAAATGAAGCTCATTAACGGGCTGCGCAAAGGACTCGACATGTCACGCGTGCTGATCGAATTGCCGGGCCCGTGGATCTCCAACATTACGCTGTCGATGGTCGAAGACATGAAAAAATTTCTGGTTGCCGAATTCGGGCCCGACGTGAACATCGCCAACGTCATGCCGGGCGACATCATGGAAACGGAGGCCCTGCGCGTCGGTCTTGGCGTGGTCGGCCCGCAGGTATCGCGGGACTAGCGAGGACGAGATGCCCCATTCAACTTATTTCCCCGAGCGCATGGGCCATGCGGAAATTTCGCCGCAGGGCGAATTCGAGGCCGGCAGTTTCCAGTCGTTCACGCTGACTTATACCGCCGGCTACTTCGGCCTCGACGACACCGGCTCCCTCAAGATCGTGCACCGTTTCGCGTCCGACATGGGGCGGCCGCAGTTCACCGATCCCAAAGGCTGGAACTACACCACCGTCGAAGCGAGCAATGGCGCGGTGCTCGAGATCAAATACGACGGCAAGATGAATATCCGGCCGTGGGACAAAACGCTGTTCATCCGCGTCGTCCGCGGTTTCCTGCGCGAGAACGACCGGATCATTGTGCGCTTCGGCGATACGCGTCAGGGTTCACCCGGCATCCGCATGCAGACGTTCAACGAGCCGACGTTTGAATTCCGCGTGCTCGTCGATGCGTGGGCGACGTACAACTATGTCGAGTTGCCGGTGCAGCCGTTCATATCGGTCGTTGCCGGGCCGCCGGTGTTACACAAAGCGATCCTGCCGACGCTGCGCGCGAGCGGCATGCCGTTCAGGCTGGGCTTCAAGGGCGAGGACAAATGGGGCAATCCGTCGCATCTGGTGAGCGGCACGTTCGGTTTGAAAGCGAATCTGCCGGTCGAAGAATTGCCGTCCAGCGTGTCGATGAAGCCCGGCGAGTATTCGAAAATCATCGACGGATTGAAATGCGCGACGACGGGCGATTTGCTGATCGAAGTGTGCGATGCCGCAGGCAAGGTTGTTTGCACCAGCAATCCTTTGCGCATAGTGGAAAGCGCATCACTGCTGCCATATTGGGCAGACCTGCACGGTCAGTCGGAAGAAACCATCGGCACCAACTCGGCGCGTGAACTCATGGAATTTGCACGCGATCGCGCCTTCCTCGACGCGATGAGCCACCAGGGCAACGATTTCCAGATCACGACGCCGTTCTGGAACGAGCTCAACAAGCTCAGCAGGGAATTCAACGTCGACGGCGAATTCGTCATGTATCCCGGCTATGAGTGGTCCGGCAATACCGGCCTTGGCGGCGACCGCAACGTGATGTTCCTCCATGAAGGCCGCCAGATCCACCGTTCGCATCACGCCTTGATCGACGATCTGTCCGACGTGAAGACCGATGCCAACAGCGCCGACGATCTCTTCAAGATGCTCAAAAGCGAGGACGTCATCGTGTTCGCGCACATCGGCGGGCGCTATGCCGACATCAAGATGGCGCACGATGCGCGTATCGAACGCAGCGTCGAAGTGCATTCAGACTGGGGCACGTTCGAATGGCTCGTGCACGACGCGTTCGAGCAGGGCTATCGCGTCGGCATTCTCGCGAACTCCGACGGCCACAAGGGGCGCCACGGTGCGAGCCATCCGGGCGCTTCGATGTTCGGCGCATACGGCGGATTGTCGTGCCTGCTTGCGACGGGCTTGTCGCGCCAGGAACTGGCGGACGCGCTGCGCAAGCGTCATCACTACGCGACCACCGGTTGCCGCATGTTCCTCGACACGCGCGCCACCTTCGCTGCCGACGCCGAACTCTACGCCGACGATCCCAATCTCGGCGCGACGGCGGGCAAGAAGGTCAGGAGCGCGATGATGGGCGACATCGTGCGTTCGGGCGAGCGCGAGGTGATCTTCAGCGTCGACGTGCACGCGTCGGCGCCAATCGAGCGCATCGAAATCCGCAATCGTCTGCAGACGCTGGAAACTTTCCGCCCGTTCGATGAAAAATCGCTCGGCCGCCGCATCCGCGTGATCTGGGAAGGCTCCGAATACCGCGGGCGCGGCCGCCAGACGGTGTGGGACGGCGGCTGCACACTGACCGGCAACAGTTTCGACAAGACGCGTACGATCAACTTCTGGAACCTGGACAAAAAGCTCGCGCAAACCGCGCCGGGCGAATTGAAGTGGGGCGGCCTGACTACCGGTGGCTTCGCCGGTTTCGATGCGTGGCTGACCGACGCGCAGGCGGGCACTCTGAAGATCGACACTGCGCTCGTCAAGACCGAAATCAAGGTTGCAGATATCGGCCTGGAAGACCAGGTGTTTGCCAACGGCGGCATCAAGCGCCAGATCCGCGTGTTCCGCATGCCTGACGAAAATACGCATACGCGCGCGCAATTCGAGCGACGCATCAAGCTGACCGATCAAACCGACAACGCGCTGTACGTGTGCGTGACGCAGGAAGACGGCAACCTGGTCTGGTCGAGCCCGATCTATATCTTCCGCTAGCGTGACTGGCGATGGAACGTTGTAAACTACGCTGCTGTTTTTCAGCTCACCATAAGAAAACCGGGGGACTTATGCGGTTAATCCAATTGTTTGCGCTGGGCGGCGCATTGATCTCGGCGTGCGCGGCGGCGCAAACCTATCCGGTCAAGTCCGTGCGCGTCATCGTGCCTTTCGCGGCGGGCGGCGCCACCGACATCGTGGCGCGCGTGGTGGCGCAGAAGCTCGGCGAAACCTGGGGGCAGCAGGTGGTCGTGGACAACCGCGCCGGCGCCGGCGGCAATATCGGCGGCGAGCTGGCAGCAAAGAGCGCGCCCGACGGCTACACGCTCTTCATGACTTCCGGTTCCATCATTACCGCCAATCAGCATATCTATAAGAAGATGCCGTTCGATCCCGCCAGGGACCTGGTGCCGGTCGTCAATGTGGCGAACGGGCCGCAGGTATTGATCGTTACGCCGACTTTCCCGCCGAAGACGGTAAAGGAACTGATTGATCTCGCGAAGGCGCATCCGCGCGAAATCTCTTACGGCTCGGCCGGTTTCGGCAGTCAGACGCATCTGGCGGCGGAGAATTTCCTCTACGCCGCAAAGATCGAAATCGTGCACATCCCGTACAAGGGCGAAGCGCCGGCGATCGTCGACACGATGGCGGGACAGGTACCGTTCTCCACGCCCAATCTCGCGGCGGCAATCAACTACATCCAGCAGAAGAAGCTGCGCGCGCTCGGCGTGACCAGCAAGCAACGCTCGCCGCAGCTGCCAGATGTGCCCGCCGTGGCCGAAACTGTGGCGGGATTCGAAAACCTCGGGTGGTTCGGTTTCGTGGTGCCTACCGGCACGCCGAAGGAAGTGATCGACAGGATCTATCGCGATACGGCCAAGGTGCTGGAAGCGGCCGACATCAAGAGCCGGTTTGAAGGGCTAGGCATGGCGCCGGTGGGCAGCAACCCGGCCGATTTCGGTAAATACATTCGCGAAGAAAGCGAACGCTGGGCGAAAATCGTGCGCGAGCGCAAGCTGCAGGTCGACTGACGACCATCGCGGCAAGGACCTTCGAAAATGCAAGCCATGAATGCGATTCCCCTGCTCGACGTAAACGGCGTCACGCTGCAATACAAGACCAAGGAGCACCTGGTCACGGCGACATACCGCGTCGATTTCCAGGTCTATAAATCCGACCGGTTTGTGATTCTCGGCCCTTCAGGCTGCGGCAAATCCACGCTTTTGAAGGCCGTCGGCGGCTACATGCAGCCGGTTGAAGGCAGCATGCAGTTGAACGGCGAAGTCATCACCAAGCCGGGCATCGACCGCGTGTTCGTGTTCCAGGAGTTCGACCAGCTGTTACCGTGGAAGACAGTCAAGCAGAACGTGATGTTCGCGCTCACGGCGAGTGGCCGCCTGAGGGGCAAAGCCGCGGAAGACAAGGCCATGCAGTACATCGAGAAGGTCAAGCTCACGCACTTTGCCGACAGCTATCCGCATACGCTGTCGGGCGGCATGAAGCAGCGCGTCGCCATTGCGCGCGGCATGGCGATGGAACCCGACATCCTGCTGATGGATGAGCCGTTCGCCGCGCTCGACGCGCTGACCCGGCGCAAGATGCAGGAGGAACTGCTGCAATTGTGGGACGACACTCATTTCACGGTGCTGTTCGTCACGCATTCGATACCCGAAGCGGTCCTGATCGGCAATCGCATCCTGCTGCTCTCGCCCCACCCGGGGCGCGTCAAGGCCGAGTTGAACAGCGATGGCACGGACCATGTCGGGGCCGACGGCAAAAAACTTTCCGACAGCATTCACGACATGCTGTTCGCCGACAAGATCGAAGAGGAGGTAACCCCTCATGGCTGAGAGCGTGCTGGTGCAGCGTCCGGAGTTCGTCCGCGAAGTGGAAACGAGCGCATTCGGTGTGGTCCAGAAACCGCTCACGACGAACGAAAAGATTTTCAACAACGCAGCGGTGCGCAAGGTGATTATTCTGCTGCTGTTAGGGCTGCTGTGGCAGTCCTATTCGTCGTGCATGAACGTGACGTCATTTGTCTGGAAGGATGGCACGTTGTTTCCGGCTAGTTTTGCCTGCGAACAAAATCCGCTGCTGTTTCCGAAATTCAGCGAAACGCTGGGCGCGTTTTACGACAACATCAAGAACGGCGTGCTGCTGCAGCGGGGCTGGTTTTCGATCAAGGTCCTGCTGATGGGCTATCTGGCCGGCATGTTCCTGGCGTCGGTATTGACAGCACTCGCGATAACCTCGCGCGTCGGCAACGATTTTCTCGAGACGCTGACGGCGATGTTCAATCCGCTGCCGGCGATCGCACTCCTGCCGCTCGCGCTGATCTGGTTCGGCCTCGGCAACGGCAGCCTCGTGTTTGTCCTTATCCACTCGGTGCTGTGGCCGGTCGCGCTCAATACGCACTCGGGTTTCATGTCAGTGTCGCAGACCATGCGCATGGTGGGCCGCAACTACGGGCTTACCGGGCCGCGCTATGTCATGAAGATACTGATACCGGCCGCATTTCCGAATATCTTGACGGGGATGAAGATCGGCTGGGCGTTTGCGTGGCGGACACTTATCGCCGCCGAACTGGTGTTCGGCGTGTCGTCGGGCTCCGGCGGCCTGGGTTGGTTCATCTACGAGAACAAGAACCAGCTTGAGATCGCCAACGTCTTCGCCGGCCTCTTCTCCGTCATCATCATCGGGCTGATCGTCGAGAATTTCATATTCCGCAATATCGAGCTGAAGACAGTGCGTAAATGGGGCATGCAAAGCTAGGAATGAGGAGTGCGGATTGAGGATTGAGCCCGCGACAGCCCGGTTCCCTCACTCCTCACTTCTCGCTCCTCAATCCTGAGGTATTGATGAAAGTCGATCTCAAGCAAGTCGAAGAAGCGTGCAAGGAACTCTACATCCGCGCGCTGAAAATGCTGCCGCCGGACATCAAAGAGGGTTTCGTGCGTCTGGACAAAACCGAAACGGATGCGACCGGCAAATCGGTGCTCGGCACCATGATCCGCAATATCAAGGTCGCCGAGGACACCAACAACCTGCTGTGCCAGGACACCGGCATCCCGATCTACAACGTCGTGATCGGCAGCGGTGTCGAGGTCGATGGTCATGCGCTCAAGAAAGCAATAGCCACGGGTTGCGCGCGCGCGACCAAAGAGCATCCGCTGCGCTCCTCCGTCGTGCATCCGGTCACGCGCAAGAACGAGCATACGTCGGGCGGCCGGCTGGTGCCCGTCATCAACATCGATTTTTCGGACGAGCGCGATACGCTGACGATCGAAATGATCCCGAAAGGCAGCGGCTCCGAAAACAATTCGTGGCTGAAAATGGCGATTCCAGCCGATGGCGTCGACGCGGTCAAGACGTTCGTCATCGACTGCGTGCTCGATGCAGGCGGCAAGACCTGCCCGCCGACCATCGTCGGCGTCGGCGTCGGCGGTACCGCCGACTTGTGCGTGCATCTGTCGAAAGTGGCGGCGACGCGTCCGCTCGGCTCGCACTGCACGGACCCCGAAGGCGCGAAGCTCGAGCAGGAATTGTCGGGGGTCGTCAACAAGCTCGGTGTCGGCCCACAGGGGCTCGGCGGCGACTCGACGTCATTCGCAGTCCACGTCGAAACCGCGGCGACGCATATTACGATGAATCCCGTCGCGGTCAACATGCAATGCCACTCGGCGCGCCGCGCGCGCGCCACGTTTACGCCGCAGGGCGTGGCATACGGGTTTTAGATCATGGCCCATTACGATTTCAACATGCCGGTGTCGGAAGCCGACGTGCGCAAGCTCAAGGTCAACGATACCGTCACTTTGAATGCCACCCTCTACGGCATCCGCGATGCGACGCTTATACACATGTTCGACCGCGGGCGCACCACGCGCTTCGATCTGAAGGGGCACGCGGTCATCCATACCGCCCCTAACGTGAAGTGGGTCGGTGAAACCGTCGCGCACCCGTCCGGTTACGAGCCGATCTGCATCGGGACAACGACGAGCGCGCGCATGGAAAGGTTTACGCGTCCGTTGATGGAACAGTACGGAGTGCGCATTGTAAT
Source organism: Betaproteobacteria bacterium (assembly GCA_025363575.1). Next base: position 71,032 of record JANYDM010000073.1, read on the forward strand.
CGGCAAGGGTGGGCTATTTGCCGCTTCGCAATCGGCATTCAAGGATTTGGGCGGCGTGTATCTCGCGATCATCGGCGGCGCCGCGGCGCTGGAAACTACCTGGGTGGAGCAGATCGAGGACGTCGATCTCGACGATCTGAATCCGGAGTCGCTGTGGAAATTCCGCGTCAAGGGCTTCGGTCCCTTGCTGGTCGCGATGGACAGTCATGGCGGCAACTTGTATACGAAGGTCAACGATGCCGCGCGCGACAAGCGTGCTTCGGTCCTCGCCGCGCTAGGAGTTAAATCCTGAAACCTTGCCACAGAGGACACAGAGATCACAGAGAAATTCCAAGGCCAGACTGTGATTTCCATCTACGGTTTTTCTCGGTGTTCTCTGTGCGTCTGTGCCCTCTGCGGCCAACCTTTGATGTCTTATGAAAACGATTAAAACTGACATATTGATTCTCGGTTCGGGCGGCGCGGGGTTGTTTGCCGCGCTGCATGCCCACCAGAAGAACCCCGACTTGTCGATCACCGTGGCGGTCAAAGGCCTGCTGGGCAAATGCGGCTGCACGCGCATGGTGCAGGGCGGCTATAACGTAGCGCTCGCCGAGGGCGATTCGATCGAGCGCCACTTCATGGACACGATAGAAGGCGGCAAATGGCTGCCGGACCAGGACCTTGCGTGGACGCTCGTCAACGTGGCGGTCGAGCGCATCCATGAGCTCGAGAACGAGCTCGGGTGTTTCTTCGACCGCAACCCCGACGGCACCATCCATCAGAAAGCATTCGCTGGCCAAACGTTCGACCGCACCGTGCACAAGGGCGATCTGACCGGCATCGAAATCATCAACCGGCTCGCCGAGCAGGTGTGGGCGCGCGGCATCAATCGTCTCGAAGAGCATCGCGCCGTCGAATTCGTGCTGAACAAGGCAGGCGATGCGCTGTCAGGTGTGCTGATGATAGACGTGCGCAGCGGCGAATTCGTGTTTGTGCAGGCGCAGGCCGTGTTGCTCGGCACGGGGGGCGGGCCGACCATGTACAAGTACCACACGCCGTCCGGCGACAAGACCTGCGACGGCATGGCGATGGCGCTGCGCGCCGGGCTCGCGCTGCGCGACATGGAGATGGTGCAGTTCCATCCCACCGGGCTGCTCGCCGGCACCGGCACGCGGATAACCGGCACCGTGCTCGAGGAAGGGCTGCGCGGCGCCGGCGGCTACCTGCTGAACGGCAGCCAGGAGCGCTTCATGCGG
>JANYDM010000188.1 GCA_025363575.1 Betaproteobacteria bacterium
CGCCGGTGCGCCCGTCATGCACGAGCCTGGTCACCTCTTCGATCTCGCCGCCACCCAGCGTCGACAGCCCCGCGCCGATGCCGCCCAGCACGCCGAGCGCGACGACGTTGTTGCCGACGCACAACTGACCCGGGCGATAGCCCATGCGCTCGAGAAAATAAATCTCGTTGCCCGACATGCCCGAAATGCGCTTGTGTTCCTGGATCATGCTGCCTCCCTGTTAGGCGTGTTGACGCGTTTTTACGTTTACTCGTTTACTCGGCGTGTATGCCGGCCTGCTTGATCACTGCACTCCAGCGCGCCATTTCCGAGCGCAGCAGTGCGGTGAGCTCTTCGGGCGTGCTGCCGACTGCCTCGACGCCGCTCGCGATGAACTGCTCGCGCACTTCGGGCGTCCTCAGCAGCTTGACGATCTCCGTGTTCAGGCGCCGCACAATGCCATCGGCGGTACCCGCCGGCGCGAAAACCGCGTGCAGCGATTCCGATTCATAGCCGGCCAGGCCAGCAGAAGCAACCGTCGGCAGGTCGGGCGCGAGTGGCGAAGGCTGCGCGCTCGTTACCGCCAGCGCCCGCAGCCTGCGCGATTTAATCTGCGGCATGACGACCGATGCAGTCGCAAACGAAAGCTGGATGTTGCCGGAGAGCAAATCAACGGTTTCCTGCGAATTGTTCTTGTATTGGATGTTGACCATCTGCACGCCCGCCAGCGCCTTGAACAGCTCGCCCGACAGATGCGACGACGAGGCCGTGCCCGCCGAAGAATAATTCAGCATGTTCGGCTTCGCCTTGGCGAGCGCGATCAATTCGCGCATCGATTTCACCGGCACGGAGGGATGCACGACGACAATGTTGGGCGCGCGGTCGGCGAGCGTGACGGGCACGAAATCGCGCAGCACATCGTACGGCGTTTTGCGCAGCAGCTGGCCGACCCACAGGCCGCCGCTCATCGCGAGCAGCGTGTAGCCGTCCGCCGGCGCGTGCGAGACGACCTCGCCGGGTATCACGCCGCCGCCGCGGTTCTCGACGATCACCGGCTGGCCGAGCGGGCCCGCGATGCCTTGCGCGATCACGCGCGCGAGCCAGTCGTTGCCGCCGCCGATGCCCGCGGTGACGATGCGTATGTATTTCACCGGATAAGCGCCGGGCACAGTCGATTGCGCGCAGGCCGATGCGGCCGGCAACAGCGCCGCCAGCAAGGATGCCGGCAGCGCAACGACGGTGTAATACCGCGTCACCTCGCGAGATCCTTGTAATCGACTTTCACCCAACTGCGCTCGCGCATCGACCGCTCGGTGGCGTCCCACACGTAATGCATTTTCAACTGCTCGCGAAACCCGGGTGCGAATTCTGTCCCGTTCCGGATTGCCGCGGCGAATGCGTGCCAGGTCTGCGCTACCGGAAACGTCGCGCGGCCGTGCTCCATGTCCGCGACGTAGATGTGCCGCGCCGCCGGTTCGATCGCGCTGAACTGCCGCTGCAGCAATTCAGGCGCGGTCGGGTTCTTCGTCAGCGCGCTGACATCCGCGCGCGCGCCGAAGAGCCGCAGCTCGCCCGAATTGGGATCGCCCTTCTGCGTGTCCTTCGCGCCGCGGTCTTTTACGCCGAGCATCAGCATGCCTTCGCTGCCGTATAACTGAAATCCCCAGCCCGGCGCGTGCCATGCGGTAAGGCAGACCTGCAGCGTGCCCATGACGCCCTGCTCCATGCGCAGCAGCATATTCACGTTGTCGGTCTGGCTGTTGCGCAGCGCGGGCCCGCCGTCGAGATTGGGGCGCTCGGGCACGAGCACGGCCATGTCCGCGCAAACTTCGGCGATGTCGAGGCCGAGCACCGCGGTAAGACGCTCGATGTTATGTCCCGTGCGATAGGCAGGATGGCCGCCGGCATCCGCCGTGAACAACCATTTACGATGGGACGGGCGCGGCGCGATGTACGAGCTCGCGAGGTAGGTGATGTTGAAGGCGAGCGGCTTGCCGATGTAGCCATCGCGCACCATTTCCGCCATTTGCAGCACCGCGGGTTCGTAGTGCATCTGGTGGCCGACCGCCGTGCGCACGCCCTGCGCCTGCGCGAGGTCGTACATCTCGCGCGCCTGTGCGGTGGTGGTGCCGAGCGGATGCTCGCAATACACGTGCTTGCCGGCGCGCAACGCGGCCATCACGACTTGATGATGCGTGTCGGGCCGCACGCTCACGCAGACGACGTCGAGTTCGGGCCGCTCGGCGAGCATGCGCTCGACGCTGTCGTAAGCATGCGGCAGGTTGAAGCGCTGCCCAGTCGCATTCGCCGTTTCCATGCGCGTCGTGCATGCCGCGACGACTTCGTACAGATCGGGCAACGCCTTCAGTGCCGGCAGATGCGCGCGTATCGAAAAGCGCTCGCGGCCGTCCGGGCTGCCGCTGATGCTCGCGCCGACGACGGCGACTTTGAGCGGGCGCGCGCTCATGCCGCGGCTCCCGTGCCGCCATCATCGCCGCGCGCGATGTCCATGATCTCGCGCACGTCGGGCAGAGTCTCCAGCTGCTCGACGAGTGCAAGCATGCGCTTGGCGCCGCCTTCGCTCAGTGCATTTCGCGTACACGCGAAGAATTTCTTCAGGCGCTGCTCGCGCGTCGGCGGGTTGGTCTTGCTGCCGAGCCAGCCCGTCACCTTGTTGTCTATCATCTTCGATACCTCGCGCCCGTCCTTGAGCCATACCGTGACGATGATATGCAACTTTGCTTTGTCGAGCGGAATCGAGTCGTCGGCATGAAAATGCACTTTCGGCAGCATTGCCGCGATATCCGGCGCGCGCAGCCGCGCGTCCGTGAACGTGTCGACCGTCACTTCGCCGTCGAGCAGCGCGACGAGCGTCGTATATTGCACGCTGAATTTCGCGTCGAGCCCGCTCGCGGGCTGCGGGCGGTTGACGTAGTCGAAACGCGGGTGCGTGATCTGCACGCGCTCGATGTCAGCGGCGCGAATGTTGTGCGCCTCGCGCAGCGCGAGCGCGGCATCGATCGGCCGCTGCGTAAAACCGTTGCACGGATAGAGCTTGAAGCCAACGCCGGGGTCGAGCATGCGCAGCGGCTCGCCGAAATCCCTCACCAGCAATTGCGGATCGGCATCGCCCGGCATGAACGTATCGAAGAAACCTTTGGGTCCGAACACATCGGCGCTCGCCGTCCAGCCCATTTTCGCCAGCAGTGCGCTCTCGAGGCCCATGCGTGCGCCATGTCCCGAGTGCGACGATTTTGTCATGGTGCCCGTGTTGATCGACATGCTGCCGGCACGCGAGCCCGCGACGCCGAACGCCATCAATGCTTGTTTCTGATCGAGCGCGAGCAGCTTGATCGACGCCGCAGTGGCGCCGAACAATCCCACGGTACCCGGCTTGTGAAACCCGCGGCCTGTCGCCAACCCGGTGGCGGCCATGCGCAGCCTGCCCTGCACCTCGTACGCCGAGACGATCGCTTCGATGACGGCCTTGCCGCCGAGCTGGTAGCGCTCGGCCAGCGCGAGAATCGCGGGCAGCGTCGGCGACGTCGGATGGTTAGGCGGATAGTGCGTATTGTCGAAGTCGAGCGCGTGCGCCATGCAGCCGTTGGCATAAGCCGCGTTGATCATCGACGTCTTGAACCCGCCGGTGATCACGGAAGACTGCGGCGTGCCGCCCATCGCGCGCACGTACGCGATCGACAGGCGGCCGACGCCCAGCGGCTCCGCCGAGCCGGCATGCATGACGCCGAGACCGTCGAGCATGATTTGCTTCGAAACCTCAATCGCCTCGCGCGGCAGGTTGTCGTAACGGATCGCGAGCAGCCTGCCGGCCAGTTGTTCGGTGATGCTCGATGTCATGCGTTCCCTTTGATGCGAAGTAGCGTTTTCTTGCTGCGCAGTCCGCGCCGGCTGTCCGGCACTATGGCGGGACGGTCACGTCAACCGAGGGATTTCAGGAACCTCAGCAGTTCTTTCGCGCAGCGGTCGGGCACCGTATCGGTGATGTTGTGCGGCAGCCCGTCGTAAATAACGAACTCGCACTGCTTGATCTCCTGCCGCAGCAAATCGTATTCGTCGATGAGATGGATGGGATCGGCGCCCGGTGCCACCACCATAACCGGGCAGCGGATCTTGTGCAGCTCGGCGGTATGGTCGATGACGGCGACGGTCGGCACGAAACGCGCGAGCGACTCGACTTTGTTGCGCGCCGCCTCGGCGATGAACCAGTCCACGAACCCCGGCTCGACCTGAGACAAGTCCACGCGGTCGGCGATGGTTTCGCGCAAGAATGCGGCCAGCCCTTTGGAGCCTATCTTCGCGAGCCAGCCGTTATAGTCCTGGCGGCCCATCTTCATGCCGGGCGGCGCAGCGTAGCTCGCCAGCGATTTCACCCGATCCGGATAGTCGATGGCGACACTTTGCGACACGATGCCGCCCGCCGACGAGCCGGCGAGATGCACGGCGTCGAGGCCGAGATGGCCGATGAGCTCGACGACGTCTTTACCGAGCCGCTTGAACGTCATCTGTTCGGGCGTCGGGATGCCCGATTGGCCGTGACCCCGCTGGTCGAGGCGCACGACACGGTAATCGCGCGCGAGAAGCGGCACCCATGCATAGAAGCGCCGCGAGCTTCCCATCGCCGCATGCACCAGCACGAGCGTGTCCGGTTTGCGCCAGGGATCGGTGTAATCGTCGACAAAGTAACTGAGCTTTAAACCGTCGCTCGCGGTAAAGCTTTGCATGGCTCTTTCGGTATCGATCTGCGCCCCCTAAGCGGTCGGGTATTTTTCCGTACGGTAACATAAACGTATGAAATTACTTTCGGCGTTGACTGCCTTCGCGCTCGCGCTGCTCGCCAGCGGCGCCCGCGACGCGGACATTGCGGCGTTTCCCGTCAAACCCGTACGCTGCATCGTGCCTTTCGCGCCGGGCGGCGGCGCCGACGGCGTGGGCCGTCTGATCCAGGCCGGTGCGGGCGCCGCGCTCGGCCAGTCGTTCGTGCTCGACAACCGCCCCGGCGGCAGCGGCGTCATCGGCAGCGAGATCGTCGCGCAGTCGGCGCCGGACGGTTATACCGTGCTGCTGATCACGACCACGCACACGGTGAATCCCAGCCTTATCGCGAAGCTGCCGTACGACACGGTGCGCGATTTTGCGCCGGTGACGCTGCTCGCGTCGCAACCGAACATTTTCGTCGTCAATGCGGCGACGCCTGCACGCACGGTCGCCGAACTGATCGCGCTGGCAAAATCCAAACCCGGCGCGATTACTTTCGCATCGGGCAGCACCGGCAGCTCGCCGCATCTGACCGGCGAGCTGTTTTCGACGCTGGCCGGCGTAAAGATGATCCACGTTCCCTATAAGAGCACGGGGCCCGCAATCATCGATTTGCTAGGCGGTCACGTCGACATGATATTCATCGGCCCGCTGGACGTGGTCGCGCATATCAAAGCGGGCCGTCTGCGCGCGCTCGGCGTCACCAGCGCACGGCGCACGCCGGTGCTGCCCGACGTGCCGACTATGGCCGAAGCGGGCGTCAAAGGCCTCGAATCCGGCACCTGGTATGGCGTCGTCGTGCCGGCGCGCACGCCCGCCAATATCGTTGCTGTATTGAACAAGGCATTTATCAAAGTCGTTCAGTCGCCGGAAACCGCCGCGCGCCTGCTCGAATTCGGCGTGACGCCCATCGGGCAGGGACCGGATAAACTCGGGCCGTTCATACAGGCGGAGATCGCCAAATGGGCGCGCGTGACTAAAGATGCCAGGCTGAGCGCGAACTAGCCGCCCAGCAGCAGCGAGGAGGAGTTGAGTTTGACCGCAATCAAGATGCGCTGGCTTGCACTACTGCTGTCAATAACAGCGACGGCAATCGGCGCGCAGGATTTCCCGACGAAATCATTGCGTCTGATCGTGCCGGTTGCGCCCGGCGGCGGCACCGATATTCTCGGCCGCGCTCTCGCGCGCAAGCTGAGCGAGCTGTATGGGCAGCAGGTCGTGGTTGACAACCGGCCGGGCGCCGGCACCGTCATCGGCTCGGACCTGATGGCAAAATCGCCGCCCGACGGCTACACCATGAGCCTGCAGATCAACGCGCTGGCGGCGAACCAGACGCTGTACGCGAAACTGCCGTACGACACGCTCAGGGATTTCGCGGCCGTGGTGCTGATCGCGTCGACGCCGAATGTGCTGGTCGCGCATCCGTCGCTGCCGGTGAAATCCGCGCGCGACTTTCTCGCGCTCGCGCGGGCGCGGCCCGGGCAGATTGCTTACGCGTCCACCGGCGTCGGCGGCGCGGCTTACCTCGCGACGGAACTGTTGAAACTCAATACCGGCATCCAGATGATCCATGTGCCTTATAAAGGGACGGCGCCGGCGCTCAATGCCATCCTGTCCGGCGAAGTGCAGGTGATGGCCGCCGCCCTGCCCGGCACCATACCGTTCATTCAGGCCAGGCGCGTGCGCGCGCTCGGCGTAACCAGCGCGCAACGCGCGCCCGCCATGCCCGAGCTACCGACGCTGATGGAGGCCGGCGTGCGCGGCTATGAATTCTCGACCTGGTACGGATTGTTCGTGCCGGCCGCCACGCCGCGCGATATTGTGGCGAAGCTGAATTCCGCAGTGCTCAAGATACTCGGCCAGGCGGATTTCCGCGCCCAGCTCGCTCGCGACGGGCTCGACCCCATCGGCGGCACGCCCGAGTCGTTCGACGTTTATTTCCGCGCGGAGGTCGAGAAGCTCGGGGCTGCACTGCGCGCCGCCGGCGCGAAAGCGGACTGAATGCCCACCCCCGCGTCTTGACAACCCGCATCCCCCGCGGCCATAGTTGGCCGAACCATCGCAAGCGAACACCGGAGGAATCGTCACCATGCAAATCATCCATTCTAAAAACGTCATCGGCGCGGAAATCCGCGACATCGACCTCGCGCAGACCTTGTCCGAAGCCGACTTCACGCGCGTCGAGAACACCTTCAATGAGCGCGGCGTCGTTTGCTATCCCCGGCAGCAGCTGAACGAAGAGCAGCTCGTCGCCTTCGCGCGGCGCTTCGGCGATGTCGCGAAGATCTTCCTCACGCACTACGCGCACCCCACGCATCCCGAGATCATGTACGTATCGAACATCAAGGAAAACGGCCGTGACATCGGCCATGCCGACGCCGGCAGCGTGTGGCACACCGACATGTCGTACACCGCGCGGCCGCCGCGCGCGACCGTGCTCTACGCGCTCGAGGTGCCAATGGAAAACGGCGTCGCGCTCGGCGATACCCACTTCTCGAGCGCCGCGGCAGCCTACGACAGCCTGCCGGATTCGACCAAACGAAAAATCGAGAATTTGCGCGCGATCCACCAGGTGGCGGGCCGCCGCGCGCGCACCGGCACCGGCCAGGGCGACCAGGCGTTGCGCCGCGAGCAGCCGGCCGTCGTGCACCCCATCGTGCGCACGCATCCGTTCACGGGACGTAAATGTCTGTATGTGAGCAAGGGCGAATGCGAAGGCATCGAGGGCATGCCGCAGGACGAGGCGCTCGCGCTGATCGACGAGCTCGCTGACCATATCGTCGAGAGCCGTTTTCATCACACGCATCAGTGGAAGGTGCGCGACGTGCTGATGTGGGACAACTGCGCGTTGCAGCATCTGGCGTCGTTCGACTACAAGTGGCCGCAGCATCGGCGGCTCATGCAACGCGTGACTGTGGGCGGCGGCGCGTCGGTTTGACGGCCGGGCTGTTGCGCCGGCGATTCGCGTCCGCGCCGCGCGCGGCAATCGCCATCGGCCTTGCCGCGGGCGCGTGCGGCGCGCTGGCGCAAAGCTATCCGGAACGGCCCGTGCGCATAGTCACCGCCGAGGCCGGCGGCGGCGCCGACTATACCGCGCGCATTATCGCCCAGGGGCTGACGGCCGAATTGGGCCAGCAGGTCATCGTGGACAACCGCCGCGGAGGCGCTGGCATCATCGCAATCGACACTGCGGCGAAGGCTGCACACGACGGCTACACCATGCTGGTCTACAACAACGGCTTGTGGATCCTCTCGCTTATCAAGAAGCTGCCGTACGATCCGGTGGCCGACTTCGCACCGGTCACGGCGATCGTCAGCATGCCGAATTTGCTCGTCGTGCATCCGTCGCTGCCGGTAAAATCCGCGCGCGAATTAATGGCGCTGGCGAAAAGCAAGCCCGGCGAGCTCACATTCGCGTCGGCAGGCACCGGTTCGACCAGCAATCTCTCCGGCGAATTGTTCAAGGCGATGGCGGCCGTGAACCTGATCCACGTGCCTTATAAAGGCAGCGCATCCGCGCTGAACGAATTGATCGGCGGGCAGGTGCAGATCATGTTTCCGAACGCGACCTCCGTGATGCCGCATGTGAAAGCCGGCCGCTTGCGCGCGCTGGGCGTGACCAGCCTGCATCCGTCGAATTTGTTTCCGGGCTTGCCGCCAATAGCGGAATCGGGCCTGCCTGGATTTGAATCCGTGGTGATCTTCGGTCTCTACGTGCCGGCCAGAACGCCGCCCGCCATCGTCAACCGCCTGAACCAGGCGGTGGCGCAGATCCTGAGCAAACCGGACGTCAAAGAAAAATTCCAGAACGTCGGCGCGGAAACCGTCGGCAATCGTCCCGCCGAACTCGCCCACACGATTAAATCCGAAATGGCACGGCTCGCGCCGGTGATCAGGAACGCGGGAATCAGGGAAGACTGACCGCCGTCGGCAATTTCCAGCCCAGCCACTCGCACAGCCCGCGTCCCATGATCCACTCTTTGTCGTCCGCGGTGAGCCACGGAATTTCCCCGGTGACCATGGTGACGGCCTCGCGATAGGTGCACGACAGCCGCGAGAAATCGGTCCCCCAGAAAATACGCCGCGGACCAAACGCGTCGTAAACGCGGCGCAGCGGCGCGTGCAGCCCGCGAAACGGATAAGCCTCGCTCGTATAGCTGGGCAGGCCGCTCGCTTTCACCATCACATTGGAGCGCCGCGCAATCGGCAGCAGCTTGTCGAATTCCGCAAACGCTTCTGCGTCGCGCTTTTCGGTGGGCAACGCAAGATGGCACAACGTAAGCTTCAATCCAGGATGGCGCTCGGCGATCTTGTCCATCACGCCGATCAGCGCATGCGGCACCAGCACCATCACCGGCACGCCAGCTTTTTCCGCTTCTTCCCACAGCCATTCGATGCGCCCTTCGGTCAGCGGCGGAATCAGTTGCGGGCGATTGAAGCTGAATCGCATGCCGAGCATGCCGGGCTGCTTACACCAAGAGCTGATGCGCTCGCGCGCGCCCGGCTCTTCGAGCACCAATCGCCCCATAGCGCCAAAACGATCGGGAAAGCGGCGCGCCGCGTCGAGTATCAGGTCGTTGCGATCGAGATCGAAGCCCGGCGGCACGAGTACTGCGCGCGATACGCCGGCCCCGTCCATGAGCCCCAGCAATTCCTCGGCTGTAAGCGGTGCGAACCTTTCGGTGACCGGTTTGCGTCCCGCGCGCCACGGACGCTCGGGCGTGTTCGGCCCCCAGATGTGGACTTGCGCATCTGCAATAAACATTCGAGTATCCGCGGTTGATGGGCGCACGGTCTGAAAGCGCGCCGTCGAAAGGCGAAGAGTATACCGGCGAAGCTAGGCGATCGCCTTCTCGCCCCCGTCCGCAGGCGCGCCGCGCGCCCTGCGCCACGTCGCCGGCGGCTCCCCGAACTCGCGCTTGAAGGCGCGGTTGAACGCGGCTTCCGATTCGTAGCCGATCTGCTCGGCAACTGCCGCGACACTCGCGTCATTGACGCGCAAACGTTGCGCGGCCAGCGTCAGCCGCCAGCGCGTGAGGTACTGCATCGGCGGCTGGCCCAGCAAATCGGTGAAGCGCTGCGCGAGTGCCGAGCGCGATAAGCCGACCTCGCCGGCCAGCGCTTCGACTGTCCACGGTTTTGCCGGGTCCTGATGCATGAGCGTCAGCGCGCGGCCCACGAAGCGGTCTCGCAATCCCGCGAGCCAGCCGATCTGACCTTCTGGCATAGCTTCGCAATGACGGCGGATTGCCTCGACGACCAGCAGTTCAGAGAGTTTTGCCAGCACAGTGTCGCTGCCGGGCCGCGGCGCGGATGTTTCCTGCGCGCCGACGCGCAACAGGCTTTTAAACCACTCCGCGGTCGGCTCGTCACCAAACGGGACGCGCAACATGCCGGGGAGCGCTTCGAGCAAAGGCCGGCACAGTTCCCTGTCGCACGCGAGAAATCCGCACATGAATCGCGTCATCTCGCCGCCTCCGCCGTGGACGATGCGCATGAGACCGCCAGCGGGCTGCGCAAGCGCATCGGCAGCGAGCGGCGCCAGGGCGAGATCGCTGCCCATCAGGTGCAGTTCGTCGCGCGGCATGAGCAGCAGGTCGCCCGCTTGCACCTCGAACGTCTCGCCGCCCGCTGCAAGGCGCGCCTTGCAGCGGCCCTCCGTCAGCCAGTGAAAGAAGATGACGTGATCGCCGGTCGCGGGCAGCGCCGGCTGGCTCGAGCTCGACGTTACGCACCACGGCGCCGTGAATTCTGCGTGCAGAAACACCGCGCCCGACAAGCGCAAAACGTGCAATACGTCCGATAACGCGTCCATAGGCCGCGCATTATCGTAAATTCCGGCGTCATGCGCAAAAGAAAAAGAGCATCGGTCATGTCATGCCGGCGGACGAATCTGGATACTTGCATCCCTCGCCGGCCAGAAAAGCGCCGTGCTGATGTAACCGTTTCGGCAGAGACGACGTATATAGCCGAGACACCCGGTCGAACTTTGGAAAAGGAAGCGCAAATGAACACCGTTGCCGTACGCAACCATCCCGCAAGGCTGGAGCCCGCCGCCACCGCGTCGCCCGACTACGCAACGATCAAGCTGCGCCAGCAGGCCACGTGGGCCAGCGGCGACTTCGCCATCATCGGCGTCACGCTGCAAATCGTCGGCGAGGAGCTGGCCGAGGCCGTCGACATCCGCGCCGGCGACCGCGTGATCGACGTCGCCGCCGGCAACGGCAATGCGACACTCGCCGCAGCGCGCCGTTTTGCCGAAGTCACTTCGACCGACTATGTCTCGGAACTGCTCGACAAAGGCCGCGCACGCGCCGTTGCTGAAGGCCTGCCGGTCAACTTCCGCGTAGCCGACGCCGAGAACCTGCCGTTCGAAGGCGGCACTTTCGATGTTGCGCTATCGACTTTCGGCGCGATGTTTACGCCGGACCACACTAAGCCGGCACGCGAGATGCTGCGCGTCGTCCACAGCGGCGGCCGCATCGGCCTCGCGAACTGGACCCCCGAAGGTTTCATTGGCCAGCTGTTCAAGACTATAGGCGTCTACATACCCGCGCCCGCGGGACTGAAGTCGCCTGCGCTGTGGGGCACCGAAGCGCACATCGTCGAGCTCTTCGGCACGCAGGCCACCAACATCCGCATCGCGCGCAAGAATTTCAACTTCCGTTTCCGCTCGGCCGCGCATTGGCTGCAGGTGTTCCGCGACTTCTACGGTCCGGTGCACAAGGCGTTCGCGGCGCTGAACCCGCTCGCGCAGGATGCACTGGCACGCGACATCCGCGAGCTGCTCAACCGCAGCAACATCGGCGGCCCGACGTCGCTGGTGGTGCCGGCCGGGTATCTCGAAGTCGTCATCGACCGCAAGTAACAAACACCATTCAAGGAGCATCTTCATGGGCAGAATTCTCGGCCTGGTTTATGGCGTCGCGGCTTACTGCGCCTTTCTCGGCACTTTCGTGTACAGCGTCGGCTTTATCGCCGACTGGCTGGTGCCGAAGTCGATAGACTCCGGCGCGATCAACGGCGACGCGCAGTATTCCGCGCTTATCGATGCCTTGCTGCTGACGATCTTCGCGCTTCAGCACAGCATCATGGCGCGACCCGGTTTCAAGGCCTGGTGGACGCGCTTCGTTCCGCACTCGATCGAGCGCAGCACTTACGTTTTGCTTTCCAGCCTCGCGTTAATGCTGGTGTACTGGCAATGGCAGCCGCTTTCCGCCGTCATGTGGGAAGTGACGGGCGGTGCAGCGGCGACCGCGCTGTGGGCGTTGTGCGCTTTCGGCTGGCTGACGGCGCTGGCGTCGACTTTTGCGATCAGCCATTTCGATCTGTTCGGCCTGCGCCAGGTCTATCTGTACTTGCGCGGCGACACCTGCAAGCAGATTGATTTCCGCATTGCCGGCATTTACCGGCTGGTGCGCCACCCGCTCATGCTCGGCTTCATCATCGCTTTCTGGGCGACGCCGCGCATGACGCTCGGGCACTTGCTGTTCGCGGCAACGACGACGCTGTACATCTTCATCGCTTTGCAGTTCGAAGAGCACGACCTCATCGCGCACTACGGCGACAAGTACCGTGAGTATAAAAAGCGCGTGCCGATGATCCTGCCCTTCGGCCGGGGGCCCTAGTGCCGCATCCCGCACATGAAGAAGCGGGCGGCGCCATGCTCGCGCTCGATGGCACCGATCTGCTGTGCATCCTCGATGGTCGCGGCATGCGCATCCGTGTCGTCGCGGGCGTGCTGTGGGTGACCGAGGAAAACAGCCCGGCCGACCATGTGCTCACCGCGGGCGATGCGCTCGACATTGCGGCCAGCGGCACGATCATTGTGTCGGCGTTCCGTCATGTTCGCGCTCGATCGTTCAGCGTGGGCAACGGTGGCAGCTGCCGTCACGATAGTCGCCTTGCAAATCTTCGCTGTTGCGCAATCGATCGCGGCGTCTCGCGCCGCTTACTGGCGCGCGAGGATGCGCAAGCCGCTGACAGATTGCGGCGCCTATGCGCGGCGTTACATACAACGCCGCCGGCCTCAGGGCACGCGCGTGGTCGAGCGGGTTGTCATCGACCAATGGCTGATGTGGCGGCGTTGAAATTAATTCAAACCAATCGAAACCAATTCAAGGATAAGCACCATGAGCAATGAAAAATCGCACCAGGGCAGTTGTTTTTGCGGGGCGGTCGAGTTCACCGTGAGCGGCGAGCCGGCGGGCATGGGTTACTGCCACTGTGAGTCGTGCCGCAGCTGGGCGGCGGCGCCGGTCAACGCCTTCACGTTGTGGCAACCCGCAGCGGTGAAAGTCACGCGCGGCGCAGAGAAAATCGGCACTTACAACAAGACGCCGCACAGCTATCGCAAGTGGTGCAAGACCTGCGGCGGCCACATTTTCACGGAGCATCCAGGCCTCGGACTTATCGACGTCTACGCGGCGTCCATCCCCGGATTTCAGCACCAGCCGGGCGTCCACGTGAATTACCAGGAAACCGTGTTGCATATGCACGACGGATTGCCCAAGATGCGCGATATGCCAAAGGAGATGGGCGGCTCGGGCATAGTCGTCACGGAATAGCGCGTGCCCGAATAACCGCGAATAATCGTTAGGGCAAACATGAAAGCTGCGTTCATCGTATTCGACGGCATGACGGCGCTGGACTTCATCGGCTTCTACGACCCGCTCACGCGGCTGAAGTCGATGAACATCATGCCCGCATTCGAATGGCGCATCTGCGCAATGACGCCCTACGTCAACGACGACCGCGGGCTGCGTTTTGCCGCCAACACCGCGCACGAGCCGCTCGATGCGTACGACATGATCGTGGTGCCGGGCGGCTTCGGCACGCGCAAGCTCCAGCACGACGCGGGGTTCATCGCATGGCTCAAGACCGCGCAGCGCGCGACGCTCAAGGCATCGGTCTGTACTGGCGCGCTGCTGCTCGGCGCGGCGGGTTTTCTGCAGGGCCGGCGCGCAACGACGCATCCTAATGCCTACAAGGAGCTCGCACCTTATTGCGCGGCCGTCGTGAAGGAACGCGTCGTCGATGACGGCGACATCGTCACCGCGCGCGGCGTCTCGTCCGCCATCGACCTGGGGCTGCATCTCGTGCAGCGATTTGCCGGCGAGGAAGCGCGGGCGCGGGTCGCTGCGCAGATGGACTACCCGTACCAGTGGAAAATGTAAGGCGAATTACTCGTCCGCCGCGCCGCCGGTCGCGACGATGTCTTCCTGCTTGATCTTCTCGACGTTGAACTTCGCCGCGCGCTCGCGCATGGTCTTGAACACTTCTTCGAGCGGCGGCGGCTCGCCCTGGATCCAGCGCAGCGGATTGATGCGGGCAACCACGAACGCGCGCAGGTACGGGCTCATGAAACCGCGAGCCTTGAGCTTCGCGATGACCGCGGCGACCTGCTCATCGAGGTCCATCAGCATCGCCGCGTGTTTTTCGTGCACCTTGATCGCCTGCGCGATCGGCGCGTCCGAAAATTCTTCGAGCCGGCGCACGATGGGATTGTAAGCGCCGCCCGCGAACTTGCCGTTCTTCTCGTAGCAGATGCCCAGCGTCACCAGCGACGCTTCCTCGAGATAGAACGCGAACCCGTTTTCCGCGCGCTTCGAATCTTCGTCGAGCAATCCGCGGTAGATGCGGATCACCTCGAGCGACTTCTCGCGCAAGTTGTGCGCCTTCTCGGTGTTGAGCGCGAGTATCTGCCAGGCGATTTCGCGTTTCGGCACGATGAGCGCCGTGATGGATTTCGCGCCCAGCCGGCGCATGGCTGCCAGCCGGTGCATGCCGTTCGGCGTCCAGAAACCCTGCTCCGGCGCGGTCACCGCGATCAGCGGGTCGAGAAAAAATCCCGTGCGGTCGATGACGTCGGCGAGTTTCTTGTGGTGCGTCGGCGACAGATCGCGCTGGAATGGCGTCGGCTCGATCGCGTCTATGGGCAGGATTGCCATCAATAACGCGTTTTTGCCGAGCGGGTCGGCATAAGCACCGATGATGACGCCGCCCGCTTCTTCGACGCGCCTGCGCGCCGCGGCGGCTTCCGCGGGCAGCTCGTCAAGCCGGCAGTCTTCCGGTGTGTATCCGCGCGAGCGCGCCGCGGCTTTTTTGGCGCGTTTTTTCGCGGGCTTGCGCTTCAGCAGGGATTTGCGAGGTTTGGCAGCGGCCATAAGCAGCGATCATCGCCGATAGGCGGCAAGCATGTAAAGCCAACGCCGATTCGGATAACATCGGTTATTGAACGACGTCCATGACCGGAGAAACAGTGATGAGTGAAGACGCTACCAGCACGCCGTTTTGGAAGTACAGCCCGCCGGCAGTGGCCCTGCACTGGCTCCTCGCACTGTTAATCGCGGGCCTGTTCGGTTTGGGCTGGTACATGATGCAGATCGAACGACAGCCGGGCGCCGACTGGTACTTCAACCTGCACCGGTCGCTTGGCCTCACCGTGGCTGGCCTGGTCGTAATGCGCATCGTATGGCGCTGGTCGCATTCGCCCGAAGCATTGCCCGCCGGCGTTCCGGCGTGGGAGAAAACGCTGTCGCTTGCGGCGCACTGGTTGCTATATGCATGCATGGTCGTGATGCCGCTGACAGGCTATCTCGGTTCTGCCTACAACAAGAGCGGCGTGGCATTCTTCGGCGTTCCGCTGCCAGTGTGGGCCGCACCCAGCCGCGATTTGTCGAAACTTTTTTTCACCATCCACGAGGCTCTGGTGTGGGTGTTCGTTGCGGTCATCGTGCTGCACGCGCTAGCGGGTCTTAAGCACCTGGTCGTTGACAAAGACACAGTGTTCCATCGCATGTGGTTCTAGCCTTGCTACTTGTTTTGCGCGCGGCGGCCCCCACCTAAACCTTCCCGTTTCCATCGACGCCCTCCCGGCGTCTGGCCGCCCCTATGTTCGGACTGCTCCGCCAATACGCACCCATCGCATTGCTGCATTTCTACGTGGCGGTGCGCCTGCTGCCCGATCTTCTCTCGGCCGGGGCGATTGCACCCGCGCTGCTGGCGGCCTGGCTGCTGGCATCAACGGTGCTGATTCCGTTTTCGTTCCAGACGCGGCGTCCTCGCGGCAAGCGGCTCGCGCAGGCGCTCGCGTGGGCCGGCCTGATCGCAATGGGCATGTTCTCTTCGCTGTTCGTGCTCACGCTGCTGCGCGACATTGCTCTCGCACTGGGTTTCACGCTGAGCCGCTTTTTTATAGTCGAAGGCCCACTGCAGCAGTTCAGGCACTGGAGTGCGCTCGCAGTACCCTGCCTGGCGACGGCATTCACGATCATCGGCTTTTTCAACGCGCGGCGCCGCGCGGCCGTGCGCTCGGTCACGGTGCCGATAACCGGACTGCCGGCTGCGCTGAACGGTTTCACGATCGCGCAAATCAGCGACATCCACATCGGCCCGACCATCAGGGGGCGCCATTTGAGCGCAATCGTCGATGCAGTTAACGCGCTCAACGCCGACATGATTGCTGTCACCGGCGATCTCGTCGATGGCTCTGTTGCCCAGTTGTCGCCGCACACAGCCAGCCTCGCGCGGCTGTCGGCGCCGCACGGCGCGTTCTTCGTCACCGGAAATCATGAGTATTATTCGGGCGCGCATGCGTGGATCGCTGAGATCCGCCGGCTCGGTCTGCGCGTGCTTCTAAACGAGCACATCGTGCTGCGACATCAAGGCACTGCTGTGGTCGTCGCCGGCGTCACGGACTATAACGCGGGCCATTTTGATCCGGCGCAGCGCAGCGATCCCGTGGCGGCCATCGCCGGCGCGCCCGCTGATGCGGGAGTCAAAGTCCTGCTCGCGCACCAGCCGCGCTCCGCGTTTGCCGCGCAAAACGCGGGCTATGACCTGCAACTGTCGGGGCATACGCACGGCGGCCAGTTCCTGCCGTGGAATTTTTTCGTACGCTTTCAGCAGCCGTTCACCGCGGGACTGCACCGTCTGGGCAGGCTGTGGGTGTATGTCAGCCGCGGCACCGGCTATTGGGGTCCGCCGAAACGTCTGGGCGCGCCGTCCGAAATTACGCGCTTGACGCTGGTGCCGGCTTAGCTTTCTCCACTCAAAACCGCCAGCCGACGGCGACCCGCGTCATGTGATTGTTGGAGAAATTCACGTACGGATCGGCGGCGACGCGCGCAAAGTAACTGCCGTAATCGACTGTCAGCGTGACGCCGGTACCGTGCACCGGATCGCTCGCCGGATCGGCCCGCCCCTCCTTGTAGAACACGTCGACCGTCACGCGCGTCTTATCGTTGAGCTTGATGCGCGCAACCGCATGCGACACGCGCTGGCCGGTGCCGAGGCGGTCGTCCCTGATTTGAAACACGCTTAGCGTAGTGTTCGGCAGCGCGCGCGTGCCGGCGCCGACAAGCACCATGTCGTTGGGATCGAAGTTCAGGTTGAAATAATCGCGCAGGTTGGTGCGGCCGGCGCCGGCCAGCGCAAAATAGCGATCGCCGATTTCCGCCGTCAGGCTGCCGCCGAGAAAGCCGCGCGTCGCATACTGCAGCGATGGCGTCACCCGGCCGAACGGCAGCTCAAGCGTGTTTTCGTAACCGAGACGCAGTTGCTGGAATTCGCCGGAGCGCTGATAGAAACCGATCCATGCCGTCTGCGCGCCGAGGTTGCCGCGCAGGTTGAGATCGTACGCTGGCGTGACGTTCGTCGTGCGGTAGTAAGTCGGCGTGAATTTATAGGTAATTGACTCTTGCGGCGCGACCGGCGGCTCGCTTCCCGCCAGCGTCTCGGCGCGGCCGTCGATTGCGCAGACGGGCGCGGTGCATGCCAGCAGTGCGGCAGCGGCAAGTCCGTGCATCCATCGGAATACGCGCATGCAGTGAAGCCGGGCCGTGAACATGCGCCGAGGTTGCGCCGCCGCGGCGCACGCGTCAATGCGTTTTCGGAACGCCGTCTTCCCGCGCCGCGACGCGGCTGCGCATCAGGCGCTCGCGCGGCGTTTCGGTGCGCAGCCATGGCCGCGGGTTCTGCGTGACGGAGCGGCGCGACAGCAACGCATGCAGGCTTTCGTCCGCGAGTTCCGACGCCCCGAGGCGGCGCACTGCGCCGCCTTCGAGCGCGGCGATGGCAACGCCGTCGCGGAACAGGATGCGGTTGCGCGCTATTGCGGGGACACGCGCGTCGGGCGTCAGGATGCCGACGAGATTGAGCGGGTCAGCGCCGCTCAAAGCGACGAGTGCGCCGCTCTTCTCTGTCTTGCGCACTGAGCGCAGGCGCCCCACCGCATCGGCCGCCGCGAACTGCTCGCCGCCGAAGCCGGCGACGAAACGGCCGCCGCGGATCTCTCCGCGCGCCTCGAGCCGGCGATACACCATCACGAGTTCGCGCCATGGCGGCAGCCCCGATTCGCGCGCGAGCAATGAGCGAAACACCACGCCGTAGCGTGCGAGCAGCGCGCGCGCGATCGGCTCCACGCGCTCGTCAGGCTCGATGCTGTCGCCCCCCAGCAACGCCCAGCGTCCCGCCGTATCGACGCCATACATCGAAGCGCGGCGCCCGCTGCGGCCCGACAGGTTCTTGCGCTTTTCGGGCGGCGTCAGCAGCGCGCGCAATCCGCTGAAGCTGTCGGCCGTCACAAGCCCGGCGCCCGCGAGCTCGCCGAGCGCGCGCTCGACCAGCGTCGGCAGCAGCCGCGTCGCGGCGACCATCTCGTGGAAAAACGATGCGCCGCGCGCGCGCAGGACTTCGAGCACCGCGCACGCTTCGGAAGTCAGCATGCTGGTATCGGCCTGTGCCGCCGTGCGCCACAGACCCGCATGTTCGCGCAGCATCAGCGCGATGGGCGAGCTGCGCAGCGGCGCCTTGCCGGCGCTTTCCATCGGTGTCAGGCGTCCCCATGCAACGCGGCCCGACAAACACAACGTATCGATGTGCCCGGTGTCGTAATCGCGCACGCGCGCCGGCAGCACGTGGTTTTCCCATGCGCTGGCCGCGACTTCATAGCCGTCGAGCTGCTCGATGACGGCGGCCAGGCCGTCGACGCCGGCCACCTGCTGGTCGGCGGCGGCATGCTGCCAGTGCAGCAGAAAGCGCATGAAATCCGCCGCGGTCGCCGGCTCGATTTCGGCGCGCAGGCGGTTCAGCGTGTAGCGATGGATGCGCGCGAGCAGCCGGCGGTCGCACCACTCGAGCGGCGGCGCGGCGCCAGCCGCAGCATTGAAATAGCCGCGCAGCACGCGGCCTTCGGTCTCGAGCGCGAGCAGCGCGCCGTCGATGGCCGCGGTATCCGCCATGTTCAAATCGCCGGCAAGCAGCCCTGCCGTCACCGGGCCCAGCACGTCCATGCGGCTGCGCGTGAGTTCGCGCATTGCGTCCTCAGTCGTCCAGGGTCTGCGCAGACGCTCGGGGATCACGGGCTGCGTTTTCTGCGCGACAACCGCATTGAATTCGTCGAAGCGCTCGACCGCGATCCAGAATCCGTCCGCATCGAAAGCGCGCCCGGCGGCGACCAGTTGGCCGAACAGCGCAGGCCACGCGGCCTCGTCCGCAGTGAGCTCGTCGCGGCGGATAAAGCCGGTGAGCTGCAGCGCGTCGTGCAATTCGTCGGTTGTTTCAGCCGAGGGCCACGCTTCTTCGCGCACGCGTTCGATGGCCGCCGGGTCGAGCGCACCGAGATCGTCGGCATTGCGCGGCTCGCTCGCGCGCCGCGTGTAAACCGCGCGCGTGCGGCGCTCTTCGAGCGGCGCGTCGTCGAGGAACGTATACACGGCCGAATTCAGCAATTCATGGCAGAACACCGACGGCTCCGGCGTGTCCCTGGCGAGACAGGTCACTTCACCGTCGTAGATGCGCTTGAGCGCCGCGATGAGCTGCGGCAGATCCATCGCCTCTTCGAGCGCATCGCGCATCGCCTGGTCGACCAGCGGATGGCAAGGGATTTCGCGCGCGCCCTGGATATTCTCGAAGCAGGCCTTGGCATCGGGGAACACGCCGGCGAGCAGGTCTTCGGCGATCATGCGCTGGATCTGCGCGGGCATGCGCGTGCCGTTGCGCATGCGCGGCACGGCGAGCGCCAGCGTGGTCGTCCAGCGCCAGCGCGTTTCGAAGATTGGCGAATCGAGCACTGCCTGCACCAGCGTCTCCTTGACGGTGTTCGGATGCAGATAGCGGAACACTTCGAGCAGCGGAAACGAATGCGATGGGCCGAGCGACAGGATGATGCCCTCCTCGGTCGCCGCTGCCTGCAGCTCGAAATTGAAGCTCTGGCAAAACTTCTTGCGCAGCGCGAGCCCCCATGCGCGGTTCACGCGGCTGCCGAACGGCGCGTGAAGCACGAGCTGCATGCCGCCCGATTCGTCGAAAAACCGCTCGAACATCAGCGTGTCTTTCGACGGCACGACGCCGAGTGCGCGCTTGCCTTCGGCGAGATAAGCCGCGATCTGCTCCGCGGCGGAACGCGCCAGCGCGTAATCCCCCATCAGCCATGCGATCGCCGCGTCGAGCTCGCTTTCGACACGCGGCACATCCGGCGCGGGCAGCCTGGCGTCCGCGCCCGCGCGCAGCCGCGATACTGCCGTGCTCATTTCGTCGCTGCGCGCCGGCGCTTCGCCGAGCCAGAACGGCATCGTCGGCGGCTGCCCCTTGGCGTCGGCCACGCGCACGACGCCGCTGCCGATGCGCAGGATGCGCCACGACGTGTTGCCGAGCTGAAAAATATCGCCCGGCAGCGATTCGATCGCAAAATCTTCATTGAGCGTGCCGACATAGGTTCCCTCGGGCTCGAGCACCACGCGGTAATCGAAGACTTCGGGTATCGCGCCGCCGGACATGATCGCCGTCATGCGCGAGCCGGCGCGGCTGCGTATCTTGCGGTTGACCGCGTCGTGATGGATGAGCGCGCCGCGCTGGCCGCGCTTGGTCGTGAAGCCGCCGGCGAGCATCTTCACGACGGCGTCGAACTCATCGCGGGCGAGATCGCGATAGGGATAGGCGTTTCGCGTAAACGCATACAGTGCGTCCTCGTCCCACTCCTCCGCGCCGGCTTCGGCCACGATCTGCTGTGCAAGCACGTCCACCGGGTTGTCGGGCACGTGTATACGGTCGAGCTCGCCGTCCGCGACCGCGCGCACCATGGCCGCGCATTCGATGAGATCGTCGCGCGTCAGCGGGAATACGCGTCCCTTGGGCGTGCCGCTGACCGTGTGGCCGGATCGCCCAACGCGCTGCAGCAGCGTCGCGATGCGATTGGGCGACGAAATCTGGCACACGAGGTCGACATGCCCGATGTCGATGCCGAGCTCGAGCGAAGCGGTTGCGACCAGCACTTTCAACCCGCCTTCGCGCAGGCGCTCTTCGGCGGCGAGCCGGGCCTCCTTCGCGAGGCTGCCGTGGTGCGCGGCAACGTGCTCATCGCCGAGCAGCTCGCTCAATTTATGCGCCATGCGTTCCGCCAGTCGCCGCGTGTTCACCATGATCAGCGTAGTGCGGTGCTCGGCGATGAGCGCGACGAGACGGTTGTAGATCTCCTGCCACACCTCGGCCGACATCACTGCCTCGAGCTGCGAGCCCGGGACTTCGACCGCCAGATCGATTTTGCGCTTGTGTCCGCGGTCGACAATGACGCAATCGCCGGGCGTCTGCATGCCGACGAGGAAGCGCGCGACTTCCTCGATCGGATTTTGCGTCGCCGACAGGCCGATGCGCTGCAGGCGGCGCCCGCAAACATGGTCGAGCCGCTCGAGCGACAGCGCGAGATGGGCGCCGCGGCGCGACTCGAGCAGCGCGTGAATCTCGTCGACAATGACGATCTGCGCGGTGCGCAGCATTTCGCGCGAGCGCTCGGCCGTCAGCAGCAAGTACAGCGATTCCGGCGTAGTGACGAGGATGTGCGGCGGCGTTTTCAGCATGGCCGCGCGCTCTTTTTGCGGCGTATCGCCGCTGCGCACCGCGGCGGTCACGCGCACCGGCGGGTAGCCGGCGTCTTCGGCGATGCGGCGGATCTCGCGGCGCGGTTCGGCGAGGTTTTTGTGGATATCGGCCGACAGCGCTTTCAGCGGCGACACGTAGATCACGCGCACTTCGTCGGGCAGGCCGCCGCGCTCGAGACCTTCGCGCAGCAGTTGATCGATGGCGGTCAGAAATGCGGCAAGCGTCTTGCCGGAACCCGTCGGCGCCGCGATCAGCGTGTGCGCGCCGCCTCGTATCGCGCGCCAGCCTTCGGCCTGCGCCGGTGTCGGCGGCAGTACCGTGCCGTCGGGCGCGGCAAAGCGCGCGTCCCACCACGCGCGCAATACGGGATGAAAATCTGGAGGAAGCATAATGGTATGCGGTTATTTTCCTCCGAATAGACCCGCAATCAAAGCGCTTCGTTCCGCGGCGCAGTGTGCGCGCGACGAAAGCGGCCGCCAAAAAAGACTACACTGCGCTGGCTTACGGAGGGAGAAGCTGCAATGGCATTGGTGACGGCACGAATTTCAGTTGCGTTCTGCGCGGCGCTGGCAGTGACAGCCGCCTGCGCCGGCGGCTATCCGGAGAAGCCGGTCCGCATCCTGACGCCGTTCTCCGCGGGCAGCGTGACCGACATCCTCGCGCGCCCGCTCGCCGCGAAGCTGAGCGAGGCCTGGGGCGAGCCCGTCGTGGTCGACAATCGCACCGGAGCAGGCGGCGCCATCGCCGCCGAGATCGTCGCCAAGGCGACTCCTGACGGTTATACATTGCTCGTCGGCGCCACCGGCCCCACGGTTGTCAATCCGCTGCTTGTCAAAAGCCTCGCGTATGACACCCGGCGCGC
Organism: Betaproteobacteria bacterium; assembly: GCA_025363575.1. The sequence goes on from JANYDM010000188.1 coordinate 22,496, forward strand.
GTTCACTCCGGTCACGCTCGTCGCCACCAACTATCTGCTGCTGACGGTGCCGCCATCGCTGCCCGCCAAATCTGTGCGCGAGTTGATCGAATTCGCGCGCGCGAAACCGGGGCAGTTGCGCTTTGGTTCCCCTGGCATCGGCAGCTCGCCGCATCTCGCCGGCGAACTGCTGAAAGCGATGGCAGGGATCGACATGGTTCACGTCGCGTACAAAGGCAGCCCGCAATACACCGTTGACCTGCTGGCGGGACGGATCGACCTCGTGTTTGCCGCAGCCGGCGCGCTGCTGCCCCACGTCAAATCGGGCCGCCTGCGCCTGCTCGCAGTCGGCAGCGCGAACCGCGATCCCGCGATGCCCGACATCCCGACCGTCAATGAAGCGGGCGTGCCCGGCTTCGATGTGACCGGCTGGTACGGGCTGCTGACCACGGCCGGCACGCCGGCACCGGTCATCAGGAAACTTTTCACCGAGCTTGCGCGCATCCTGGCCGCGCCCGACGTGAAAACGCTTTATGCGAACGCCGGCCTCAACCCGGCCGTCAGCGCCAGCCCGGCCGAATTCGCCGCCTATATAGAAAGCGAGCGCGGGAAGTGGGCGAAGGTCATCCAGGCGGCGAACATCCAGATCGAATGACGCGGGGATTGGACCTCACGATGGGCTAAAATAGCGACCCTCTGCCGTTTATCTGCGTTCTGCTCCCTTCCCGTCTCGCGCTCCGCCTCATTTCCATGCCCGCCGTCATAGCCGTCACCGATATTTCGAAGACTTACGCGTCGGGTTTTCATGCGCTGAGGAACATCAATCTCGAGATCCGCCACGGCGAGATTTTCGCACTGCTGGGGCCGAACGGCGCGGGCAAAACGACCCTGATCAACATCATCTGCGGCATCGTCAACGCGAGCGCGGGCAAGGTGATGGTTGACGGTCATGACAACGTCGCCGGCTGGCGTGCTGCCCGCACACTGGTCGGGCTGGTGCCGCAGGAACTCACTACCGATGCATTCGAAACCGTATGGGCCACCGTTTCGTTCAGCCGCGGACTCTTCGGCCTCCCGGCGAAGCCGCAGCACATCGAGAAAGTGCTGCGCGAGCTGTCGCTGTGGGACAAGCGCAATAACAGGATCATGACGCTGTCCGGCGGCATGAAGCGCCGCGTGCTGATCGCGAAAGCGCTGGCGCATGAGCCGCGCATCCTGTTTCTGGACGAGCCGACCGCCGGCGTCGACGTCGAACTGCGGCGCGACATGTGGCAGCTGGTGCGCGTGCTGCGCGACACGGGCGTCACGATCATTTTGACGACGCATTACATCGACGAGGCCGAAGAGATGGCCGACCGCATCGGCGTCATCAACAAGGGCGAAATCATCCTGGTCGAGGAAAAAGCCGAGCTCATGCGCAAGCTCGGCCGCAAGCAGTTGACGCTTCAGTTGCAGGACAAGCTCGCACAGGTCCCCGCCGCCCTCGCCGCCCATCAGCTGGAGCTCGCGGGCAAGGGCTGCGAGCTGATTTATACCTACGATGCGCAGAACGACCGCGCCGGCATCGCCGCGCTGCTGCAAGACCTCGCGGCTGCTGGCATTCGCTTCAAGGACCTGCAGACTTCGCAACGCTCGCTGGAAGATATCTTCGTGAGCCTGGTGGAAGACAAGGCATGAACCTGCACGCGATACACGCGATTTACGCGTTCGAAATGGCGCGCACGCGCCGCACGCTCATGCAGAGCATCATCTCGCCGGTGCTGTCGACGTCGCTTTACTTCGTCGTCTTCGGCGGCGCGATCGGCTCGCGCATCCCGGAGATCGGCGGTGTCAGCTATGGCGCGTTCATCGTGCCGGGACTCATCATGCTGTCGCTGCTCACGCAAAGCATCTCGAACGCTTCGTTCGGCATCTATTTCCCCAAGTTCACCGGGACGATTTTCGAGCTGCTGTCCGCGCCGATTTCAGGCTTCGAGCTCGTGCTGGGCTACGTCGGCGCCGCCGCCACGAAATCGATCGTATTGGGCCTCATCATCCTCGCGACTGCCGCGCTGTTCGTGCCGCTGCGCATCGAGCATCCGTTCGCCATGCTGCTGTTCCTGGTGCTGACATCGGTGACCTTCAGCCTGCTCGGTTTCATCATCGGCATCTGGGCCGACGGTTTCGAGAAGCTGCAGCTGGTGCCGCTGATCATCATCACGCCGCTGACTTTTCTCGGCGGCAGCTTCTATTCAATCGACATGCTGCCGCCGTTCTGGCAGACGGTGTCGCTGTTCAATCCCGTGGTCTACATGATCAGCGGCTTTCGCTGGAGTTTTTACGGCATGGCCGACGTCGGCGTCGGGGTAAGCCTCATCATGGCCGGCGTATTCATGGCGACGGCGCTCGCCATCGTGACCTGGATATTCAAGACCGGTTACCGCCTGAAAAACTAGGTCGCTGCCCGCGCTTCCGGCGCGTGAAATTTCGCTGTATCGAACGTGCGTGTCAGGATTTTCCTGACAGCTCCGCCCTGCCTAACGGTGTATAACTTGATCAGGGGCGGGCCGCAGTCGGACGAAATTCACCGGAGCAAAAATTCAGCGCGCAAATACGCCGGGCATCCACGTGACGCCTTTCGAATTCATCAAGCACATGCGCAGGGGCCAGGCTGCGATATTGCTGGCGGGCATCGCAGCGATCGTCGCCATGGCGATCCTGAGCTACCGTGCGATCGATCGCGAGCTGACTCAGTCGGCGTTGTCGCGCCGGTCTGCGCTGTCCTTTCTCGCGGCCACGCTGCTGACGGAAAAATTTGATCGCCTCGTCGACATCGGCGTCTCGCTGGCGTCGCGCGTGCACTTTCGCGAGCTTGTTGAAGCCGGCAAGTGGGGCGAAGCGGTCGACATCCTGCGCGAGGTGCCGGTGGATTTTCCGTTTATCGACCGCATCACGATCAATAACCTGGAGGGCACGCTGGTCGCCGACGTGCCGAGCGCGCCCGGCCTGGTTGGCCGGAATTTCTCTCATCGCGACTGGCACGCGGCTGTCGTGCAATCAGGGCGGCCGTACATCTCAAAAATCTATACGCGCACGGCGCTGCCCCGCGCCAACGTTTTCGTCGCAACGGTCCCCGTCCGCAACAGAGCGGGTGACATGAGCGCCATCCTGGTGCTGCAAGTGCGTGCGGATCGTTTTTTCGAGTGGGTGAAAAACGTCGATGTCGGCCGTGATGGCCTCATCTACGTCGTCGATCGCGAAGCCAAGGTGGCTTCCCATCCCCAATTCAGGGCGGCGGGCGAGCTCATCGATTATTCAGGCGTGCCCGTGGTGCAGAAAATGATGCAGGGCTTGCGCGGAATAGAAGTGGCGGCCGGGTCTGCGAACGAGGGCGAGCGCATTGTCGCCTACGAGCCCGTCGCAAAGTACGGATGGGGTGTCGCGCTTGAACAACCCGCCGATGCCGTGTTCGCTGCCAGGGATGAACAGCGCAAACAGATCCTGTTTGCGTATGGAACGATCCTGCTGCTCATCGCACTGTGCGCCGAGCTCGCGTCCCGCGTCGCCAGGGAGCGCGGCCGCGCGCAGGCTGCTCTTGCGCGCCAGGCGACGATATTGCAATCGATCATGGACAACATGGGCGACGGTGTCGCCGTGGCCGACGAGAACATGCGCGTGCTGCTGATTAACCCGGTAGCGCGACGCATCATCGGCCTCGGGCCGCTCGATCCGCCGCCAGCCAACTGGGCCACCGTGGAAGGCCGCTTCCTGCCCGACATGGTGACGCCGTTTCCGCCCGAACGTCTGTTCATCAGCCGCGCGCTGCGCGGCGAAAATGTGGACGACGAGGAAGTGTTTATCCGCAACCGGCGCTTTCCCGATGGACTCTGGATCAGCGGCAGCGCGCGGCCGGTCCGGATAGAAGGCGTCGTGCGGCAGGCAGTCGTCGTATGGCGCGATATCACCGAGCGCCGCCGCGCGGCCGGCCAGATCAAGGAACTGAACATAGAGCTCGCGCAGCACGCCGAGGAGCTCGAAACCACCAACAAGGACCTTGAAAGCTTCAGCTATTCGATCTCGCACGATTTGCGCTCACCGCTGCGCGCGATCGACGGCTACGCGAAGATGCTCGAGGATGGCTATAAAGACAGGCTCGACGGCGAAGGCCGGCGCCTGCTCGACGTCGTGCGCGGCAACTGCCACAGGATGGCGCTGCTGATCGACGACCTGCTCGAGTTTTCGCGCCTGGGCCGGCGGGCGATCGCGGCCGCCGGCCTCGACATGAATTCGGTGCTGCGCGAAGCGATCCGCGACGTCCGCGACGCGGATCCCGGCGCAAAGGTGCAAATCGTCGCTGCCGATCTGCCGCGCGCGTGGGGCGACCGCGCGCTGCTGAAGCAGGTGTGGATCAACCTCCTGACCAACGCGATCAAGTTTTCCGCCCGCACCGACCAGCCCGTCATCGAGATTGCCGGCTCCACAACCAGCGCGGAAAACATTTACCGCGTCACCGATCATGGTGCCGGCTTCGACATGCAGTACTACAACAAGCTGTTCGGCGTGTTCCAGCGTCTGCACAGCAGCAAGGAATTTTCCGGCACCGGCGTCGGACTGGCCATCGTGCAGCGAGTGATCAACCGTCACGGCGGGCGCGTGTGGGCCGAAGGCAAGGTCAACGCCGGCGCGACCTTTTACTTCACGCTGCCGCTGGAAGACAGTGACGGCAACGTCAATCCCGTGACGGCGGCCGAGGGCGACAGCGGCGAGCGCGTGCCGCATCATGCCGCCCGCAGCGCCGCCGGCAATTCACGCAGTCCGCGCTAGCGCAGATATTTACCGAACCACGCGAATACTTTTTTCCAGCCGTCCATCGCCGCGGCCACGCGATACTGCGCGCGGTCGACGGCGAAAAATGCATGACCGGCGTTCTCATAGGTCTGGATCTCGTATGTCTTGCCGTGCTTCTTGAGCGCCTCTTCGGTCCCGGCCGCATCGGCCGGCGAAGGGCGCGTGTCTTCGGCACCGAAAAAACACAGGATCGGGCATTGCATGTCTTTGGTGAAATCGATCGGCGCCGCCGGCTGGTGCGGCGTGAGGTCTTCAGGCTTGGCTACGACCCCGCCACCGTAACAGTCGATTACGGCGTCTATGCCTTTGAGCGTGCAGCCCGCGAGATAAGCCTGGCGCCCGCCCGAGCAATAGCCGATGACGCCCACCCTGCCATTGAGATAAGGCAGCGAGCGCAGATGATCGATCGCGGCCTGCACATCGCCCATCGTGCGGTCGTCGGGCATGCCGCCAGCCGCGCGTATGCTGGCGCTGTTTTCCTCCGCCGTCGCCTTGCCTTCGCGGAACTGCAGGTTGGGCGACAGCGCCGCGTAACCATGGTGCGCGAAACGGCGCGCGATTTCCTTGGTCGAAATGTCCCAGCCGGGCATGTGGTGAATAATGACGACGCCGGGAAACGGCCCGCCGCCGAGCGGCCGCGCGAGATAAGCGTCGATCTGGTCGCCGTTATGCCCGCGCAGGTGGATGGTTTCCGCCAACTGGCCTTCGTAACTCATTGCGCCTGCTCCTGTGGTTGATTCGATGGTGAACGCGAATATTACAATCGTCGCCCGCCCGCGCGCCACCTCTTCCCGAGCGCCGCCGGAAAATTCGATGCGGGTGCGCTAAACTGCCCGCCATAATCATGCTGCGTCCCGGGGAATTTGAGATGCTGAACGACGGCGGGCAAGAACCATGAGAGGACATCCCGCATTAACGATCCTGTTCGCGCTCGCGACGCACGCCATGACAGGCGCGGCGGCGGCACAAGATTACCCGGCGCGGCCGGTGCGCATCGTCGTCGCGTTTCCCGCCGGCGGCGGCAATGACATCATCGCGCGCTTTTTTTCCACGCGCCTTACGCCGCGCCTCGGCCAGCAGATCGTGATCGACAACCGCGGCGGCGCGAGCGGCATCATCGGCACCGACATCGTCGCGCGCGCGGCACCCGACGGTTACACGCTGCTGTTCACGTCGTTGACGCACTCGATGAACGAGGCGATCACCAAGCTGCCGTACGACACGCTGAAGTCGTTCGCACCGGTGGCCATGCTGGGCCGCGGCACCAACGTGCTGGTGGTCAGTCCGGCCTTGCCCGTGCGCACGCTGCCGGAGTTCATCGCGCTGGCGAAAGCGAAGCCGGGAAAGATCAACTACGCTTCGACTGGCGTCGCGGGCATGCATCATTTCGGCGGCGAGATGTTCAAGCGCGCGGCCGGCATCGACATCACGCATGTGCCCTTCAAGGGCGGCGGTCCGGCGCAGATAGCCGTCATGGCAGGCGAAGTCGACATGATGTTCTCGACACTGCCGCTCGCGCTGCCGCACATCCGCACCGGACGCCTGCGCCCGCTCGCCGTCGGCAGCACGACGCGTTCGCCGCTGCTGCCGGAATTGCCGACGCTGAATGAAAGCGGCGCGCCGGGTTACGAATTCACGGTATTCTGGGGCATCGTTGCGCCCACCGCCGCACCGGCAGCCGTCGTCCGGCGGCTCAACGCGGAGTTCAATACGATACTGTCGGATCCCGAAGCCGCGAAACAGCTCGCGACCGAAGGCGCTGAAGTCACGGTTTGGACGCCCGCCCAGTTCGGCAGGCTGCTTGCCGACAACGTAGCGTTGTGGAAGCGCGTGGCGCGCGATTCCAATATCCGCGCCGAATAGATGCAATGCGCTTTTCTCGCATTTGCCGGCGCCGCCATGGCGATCGCATTGCCATGCGCGGCCCAGCAGTATCCGTTCAAGCCCATCCGCATCATCAATACGACATCCGCGGGCGGCCCGGCCGAATTGACCGCGCGCCTGATCGGACAGCGATTTACGGAAGCGTGGGGTCAGCAGGTCGTCGTCGATAACCGCACCGGCGCCGGCGGACTCATAGGCGCCGAACTGGTAGCGCGCGCGGCGCCCGACGGCTATACCCTGCTGCTCGGCTCCGGCTCGTCGATGGTCATCGCGCCGCAGTTGCAGACAACGCCTGCGTACGATGCGCTGCGCGATTTCGCGCCGGTCGGCATCGTCGTCATGGCGCCGTTCGTGCTGGTCGTTCATCCGTCCGTGCCGGCGAAGACAGTGCCGGAACTCGTGGCGGCGGCGAAAGCGCGCCCGGGTTTCTACAATTTCGCCTCGGCCGGCACCGGCAGCACCGCGCATCTGGGGGCTGAGCAACTGAAGATGCTCGCCGGCATCGACATCCGGCACGTACCGTATAAAGGCGCGCTGCCGGCGGCCGCCGATCTCGCCGCAGGCCAGGTGCAGATACTTTTCAACAGCATGGCCACTGCATTGCCGCATGTGAATTCGGGTCGCATCACGCTGGTTGCAACCGGCGCCGCCGCGCGCTCACCGCTGATTCCTGACACGCCCACTATCGCCGAGACCTATCCCGGTTTCGAAGTAGTGACGTGGTACAGCATCGCCGCGCCGGCCCGGACACCGCGCGCGCTGGTGCTGAAATTGAACGGTGAAATCGCGCGCGCGCTTGCCAACCCCGATATGATCGCGCGCTTTTCCGGGCTTGGACTCGATCCCCATCCAACCACGCCTGACGAGATGGCGGACTACCTCAAAAGCGAGATTGCAAAATGGGGCAAAGTCATCCGCGCCGCTGGCGTCAAGGCGGACTGAACGACGGGTGGCGGCTGCGGCCTGTGCTATGGTTTCGCCTGGAGGAACAAGATCATGATCGACGTCCGGCCCGTCGCGCCGAAATTCGGCGCCGAAATCCGCGGTGTCGACGTGCGCAGGCTCGACGTCGCGGCGTTCGACACCGTTTACCGCGCTTTTCTGGACCACATCGCGATCGTGATTCGCGGCCAGCAGCTCGACGAGCAGGCGTTTCTGGATTTCAGCGCGCGCTTCGGCGAACTCAAGGTGCATATCACCAAAAAAGCGCAACACCCGCGCTATCCGCACTTGCTGCTGATGGACAATCGCATGCTCGACACGCGCATAGGCGTGGAGGAGAAAACAGCGCCGCCGCTGCTGGTGAAAATCGGCAACGTCTGGCATACCGACACGAGCTACGATTACGTGACGGCCAAAGCAACCGGCATGTACGCAGTCAACGTGCCGGGCACCGGCGGCGATACGCTGTTTGCGAATTCCTATGCGGCGTACGACACCCTGCCTGCGGCGCTGAGAAAAAAGATCGAGGGCCTGTCGGCGACCTACGTCTATGGCGGCCGCCTCAAGCGCCAGCAGGAGCGCATGGAGGACGCTGAGCGCGGCCGTCCGGCAGCGCTGCATCCGCTCGTGCAGGTGCATGCAGAGACCGGACGCAAAACGCTCTATTTCAACGATGGGCAGATCATCAGCATCGCGGGCGTAAGTGCGGACGAAAGCAACGCGCTGATCGCAGAACTGGCGCGCCACACCGCCAGCACCGACGGCGACTACCGGCACAAGTGGCAGGCCGGCGACGTCGTCCTGTGGGACAACCGTTGCTCGATCCACTGCGCAACCGGCGACTATCCGGTCAACGAGCGGCGCACGAATTGGCGCTCGACCATCATGGAACCGGGCTGGCAGAAACAGGCACAGCGCATGGACCACACGCACGCGGCGGGCTAGGTCGCGGCTTGCCTTTTCATTATTGGAAAGATCGTCGCCGGCTTGCGACAAAAAAACGGCGACGATTAAGTGCGCCGGCAATCCTGGTCGCCGCGCAAGTCGCCGACCAGATAGTGGAAGGCCGCGCGAAAAAGTTTTTGCAGCAGGGGGGTAGTACGGCGGCCGTCGGTGCCTCAGGCACAGGACGGCCGCGCTTTCGTCCGCAGACGCTCTTGCCGGGCTAAGTCTTTTGAGCCTTGGCTTTGCGCCCGGGTGCCGCCGGCGGGATATAGCCGGACACGCGGCAGCTCATGCCGTCGATCTGCTTGCCGTCGACGAATCGAATCGAGCGGCACATCATGACGTCGCCCTTGGCGGAAAGGTCCGACATTCCGCGCCGAACCGTCGCCAGCGACATGCCCGTTGCGGCGGCAATTTCCGAGTCGAGCTGCTCGCCGTGGTTCTTCAGGTATTGCAGTATTTCCTGCATTTCAACACTCCTTTTTCACCCGCCGGCTATGAATGGGGCGATGGCCGCGCCACCAGCTTTTGGGGGGACGTATGATACTCGAAAACGGAGCTTTACGGTAACTTAACTTGTACACGTCCGGTAAAAGCGCGAGTCGCAAAGAATGTGACCGCGCGCACACTGCTTCCAGACGTGCCGTCTGTGACGTATTTACCTTGACGTTTCCATGTGCTGACGTTAAAAAATCGGCTCGCAGGTGTGATACCGTACCGAACTGCAATCCCGGTTGATTTACGGGATTTACGGCGCCGCGGAACCCGCCGGCCCGCCAAACCCGGCATCGAAACTTTTCCACCGCGTCGCTGCACATTTAAGAGAAGCCGCCTTGCTCAATTCACTGCTCAAATACAAAAACCAGCTCAAGATTGCCGCTGTCATGCTGGCATTCGCCGCCTCCATCGCCCTGGTCTGGTTTACCGTCAACACCCCGGAACTGGGCAAGAACCCGCTCGTGACCGCGATGGAAAAAAACTCGGCGCTGTTTTTCGCAACCGAGCGGGACATCACGGCTCTCGCGCATGATGCCGAGTCGGGCGCGGCCGCCAGCATCGGCCTGTCCATGGACTACGCGCTGGTCACACTCAAGGACGGCGGCCATTACTACGTGCGCATCGAAACGCAGCGCAACCTGATCATGGAACTCTTGAAAGACAAGTTAGCGCCCGCTGCGCCGGCTGTGTTCTCGCTGACCAACATCAAGCCGCCGGCGCCGCCGCTGACGGCCTTCACGCGTTCGCTCGACCCGGGCTATCTCGCGCTGCTCGGCCCGCTGCTGATCCTCTTTCTGATCCTGCAGATGAATCCGTTGCGCGGCGGCAGCATGTTCAAGAACGCCGACAAGCCGAACACGCGTTTTCGCGACGTCGTCGGCGTCGATGAAGCCAAGGAGGCGCTGCAGGACATCGTCGCTTACCTGAGAAAGCCGCGCAAATTCTCCGAACTGGGCGCGAAACCGCCCAAAGGCGTCGTGCTCGAAGGCCATTTCGGTTCGGGCAAAACGCTGCTCGCGCGCGCCGTCGCCGGCGAGGCGGGGGTGCCCTTCATCAGCATCTCGGGCAGCGACTTCAGCGATATGTTTCTGGGCGTCGGCGTGCGCCGCGTGAAAAAACTGTTCGCGCACGCGCGCAGCCAGGCGCCGTGCGTGATTTTCATCGACGAGATAGACGGACTCGGCAAGCGCTCCGGCGGCAGTTCCTCGGGCGAAACCGAGAACAATCGCATCATCAATACGCTGCTGGTAGAGCTCGATGGCTTTTCGCCGACTTCAGGCATCGTAGTGCTCGGCGCCACCAACAACGTCGACAACCTCGATCCGGCGCTCATCCGGCCGGGCCGTTTCGACCGCACCTGTCATTTGGGGCTGCCGAATGTAGACGAGCGCGACGCGCTGTTCGCGGCCTACGCCGCCCATCTCCGCACCGACGGCGACACCGATTTCAGGCAGCTCGCGCGCGTCTCGTCCGGGTTGTCACCCGCCTCGATTGCCAACGTGGTCAACTCCGCGGCACTGTTAGCGGCGAAGGAAGACGCAGTTGCCGTGACTAACGAACATTTCCGGCGCACGCTCGAACAGCATTTGATGGGCGGTGCCACGGCGGCAGGACAAGCGGCACTAAGCGCTGCGGAGCGCGAACGCATCGCAGTGCATGAAGCCGGCCACGCTGTGATCGCCAGGCTGCTGGACGTTGGCATCGTAGAAAAAGTCAGCATCCTCAAGCGCGGCCGCGCACTGGGCGTGACGCTGGTGACCAACGAGCACGACCTGACTCTACAAAGCGAACCGGAGCTCCGCGCGCGCATGACCATGCTGCTTGGCGGACGCGGCGCGGAAGCGCTCGTCCTGAAAACCGCTTCGACCGGCGCCGCCAACGATCTCGAGCACGTATCGAGCATGGCTTACCGCATGGTCACCGAGTTCGGCTTCAGCCGGACCATCGGCCCCTTCAGCTACGCGGGCCTGCCGGAACGCGCGCGCCAGTTCGGCGGCCATCCGGAAGCAGTGGCTGAAGCGCGCGATATCATCAAGGACATCGAGAAGGAATGCGCCGAGTTGCTGACGATGCACCGTCACGCCCTCGACCGGCTGACGGCAGAACTTCTCGAGCATGAGACCGTGAGCGGCCAAGTCGTCGACGCGTGCCTCAAGACCGCCGGGACGGCGCCAGCCCTGGCTGCCTAGCGCCGCAGCGCGCTGCGTCCTCTTACCCCGATTACGCCGCGCGCTTTTCGCGTTCGGTCGCCAGCGTCCTTCTGCCGGCAAGGAATTGAAGGCGGTGCAACGCTATGCCAAAAACCGACAGCGCCTCCTTGATTGCGTTGCATGCGTCGTTGTCGAGCCGTTTCGACGCCGCATCAAGCTCGAACATCAGTTTCATGAAACGCGATTTGGCGTCGTCGGCCCCCGCCAGCGGCAGCGTGCCGACAGGCGCGGTGATCGCAGCCGGCGCCGCGGAATCAGCGCTCGCATGGATGTACGCGCTGAGCAAAAAATAAATCACATGCTCGTTTTCGGCGTGACGCATTGCATCGGTGAGTTCCATTTGCGTTCCTCCAATCGGAACACGGCGGCAGCATGCAGTCGTGCGTTAATCGGGAAAATTGGTGCGGCTATTCACGAGCACCCGAATCCGGGGCGAACGTTGCGCGACGGATCCAGGCACCAGCACAAGAACGATACCTTGCCCCCGTGACAGGTTGATGAATACGGACGGCGCGACGCGGACGATTCATACGATAAGCTTTTTTTTGCTGTGCGGTTGCACAAATTTGCTTCGCGCAAACGCAATTTAAAGTCATTTCGAGGGAAGCGCGCAGAACTGCGTGTTTTAAATAAATAAGCCGGCTCGGCGACCCTCGCTCAGTGTCTAGCGATGACAGAAAATTGCTCGCCAGCGTGTCGCGCCGGCAATAAAAGTCCTCTTTCATGTACGAAAGCAGACAGATGAAGCACGACTCGCGGCACACACTGAATCTCGAACGGGCGGCAAGGTGATGCGCATTGCGCGGGACGCGCTTCCCGCCGCCAACTATTGCGAATCTGCGAGGTGATTGTGAGCGATCTGAACAGCACGCCCGGGCAATCCGGTGACTTATTCGGAACGAGGCCGATTGCGCGGCACCGTGCCGCGACGAGACGTGCGCAGCCGCCGGAACTGGCCATAGCGCGCGCATTGTGCCGCCAACTCCGGCGCAATCGCGCGGCGCGCGAAAAGCGGCGCATCGCTCATTTGATCTGCCTTAACCTGTTGTCGCTGCTCAAGCACGGCAGCTGATTTTGCAGCGGCAACGCAGCGCTGCCCCCGGGGCGTGTGTGCGCCAGCGCACGGAGGCAGCCTGCAATAAAGCGGATAAAGGCGGCTGCATTCAAATAATTCTTCAGCTCGACCTTTTGGGCAGCCTCAACTACAGGAGATTCCGCATGATCCGCAAAATTCTGGCAACACTGGTGGCGACCGCATTTATGACTGGCTTGTTCGGCACGCTCGCCGGCTGCAACACCGTGGAAGGCGCCGGCAAGGACATACAAGCAGGCGGCCGCGCAATTAAAGACGAAGCGCGCGAGCAGAAAGACCGCTGAGCGATTTGCACGACCGGAATTAGCATGACCACGTGATGGCCTTCTCCTGCTGTGCAGGGAAGGCCATCCGCTTTTGCGCCGGGCGTTTATTTCCCGGTGATCTGCGTCGTCCCGGTCGGGCCGTTGCCGCCGGTGATCTGTATCACGACTTCGCCGTCTTTCGCCCACACGAAATGCGGTTGTCGCGCGGGCTCGATCCAGATGCTGCCCGCCGGCATCACCTTCATTTGGCTTTCATCGAATTGCTCGCCGTAACCGACAAGCAATGTCCCCGATACCACCATGCCGATGCGCTCGTCCGGATGAAAATGCGGCTGGACTTTGTAATTGGCCGGAAAGCGCGAGCGGTACATATACATCCCCGGCTTGCTTGAATCGCCGGTAATTCGCGCCTGCGGATTGCCGGTTGAGCCGGCGCTCCATTGCAGCTCCTGCGGCGTGACCAGGCCCCGCATCAGAGGCTCAGCGCAGGCGCCGGCAGTGATGGCGAGCAGCGCGGGCCACGCGCAGCGGACGAGAATGCTTCTCAGGGTTTGCATAGGCTCCTCCTTGATTTATTTTGTGTGCGTGCCAAAGCTGCGCCGCGCATGTGCATTTGCGCAGGCCCTGCGGCAACGATTATACGGCTGCGGTATCCTGCCGGCTCGATCGGCGCGACCCGCTCAGCCCCGAAAAACAGGCCGGCACAATCGCACCGGCACGCGCGTTATGATGCGCGCTCAAACCAAAAGGGAGGCGGCATGAAATCACTCACGAATCCGGCCCGCGCATTCGCCGCGGCGGTTTTGATACTGGCGGCGCACGCTGCGTCCGCGCAGACCATCATCGAGCAGGCGGCGGAACACCGCTTCCAGCTCGACTTCCGCGTGAATGACGCGGCCCTGGCGAAGATGCTGCCGCCCGGCTGGGAACCGGTGATCGCCACGCAGGGCCCGGCCAAGGACTGCAACCTGCGCATGATCTTCATCGACCGCATCGCCATCATGGGCGGTGATGGCAAGGCCGCGCCGCGGCCGACTGCGCGTCTCGTCTATCTCGCCATTCCGGTCAAGCGCTCGATGGACGGGGCCGCGGGTCAGATAATCATCCACGGCCTGACCGAAAACGCGGCCGACAGCCCCGGCGCGTTCGGCGTCTATCAGCATGCGACAACCGCCAGAATGTCGCGTACTTCGACGGCGAACGGCAGCGCGATGACGGGCGCGGAAGACTGGGAATTCGCCGCCGCCAGCGGCGAGCGCATGGAACTCCATGTGGAATACGAGCGCGGCCCGACCGCCAAAGGCGGCGCTGAAGTGAAGTTCTATTATCCGGGCGATCCTTCGCAGTACCAGATTTTCAAGACCGACCAGGCGATCGATATAATGCGCAATGCGACGACCGCACCGCCGGACCACATCCGGAAATTCTCGTACAAAGCGGGCGGCGGTAAAATCGCGGCGCTGTTCGACGGCACCGAAAAAGTCGTGAGCTGGGATTCGTTTCCCTGGTATATCCGCACCGTCAGCGCGCCCTGACCCTCCACCGTCATTCAACTGCATCAAAATGAAATAAGGAAAGCCGCATGAAATTCGAATGCCTGTTGTTTGACCTCAAAGACCGAATCCTGACCCTCACGCTGAACCGGCCCGACCGCCTCAATGCGCTCGGCGGCACGCTGCGCGAAGATCTGTATGCCGCGATCACGCATGCTGCCACCGCCCCGGATATCGGCGTGATCGTCATCACCGGCGCTGGACGCGGCTTTTGTTCCGGCGGCGATGTGAAGTCGATGAGCGAGAAAGAGCAGGCAGGCCAGGCGGCTTCCACCGATGAGCGGCTGGCGCCGGTGCGCGACCGCTGCATACTTGCCATGCGCGATTGCCCGAAGCCGATCATCGCCGCCATCAACGGCGCGGCGGCGGGCGCCGGCATGAATCTCGCGCTCGCGTGCGACATGCGAATTGCATCAACCGCGGCGAAATTCGCGCAATCCTTCGTCAAGCGCGGCCTGGCACCCGACTGGGGCGGGTCTTACTTCCTGCCCCGGGTCGTCGGCGTGGCAAAGGCGAGCGAACTCATTTTCACCGGCGAAACCATAGACGCGGCCGAGGCGCTGAAACTTGGCATCGTGAACGCCGTGGTCGCGCCGGAAGAGCTGATGGCCGCGGCCCTCCAGCTCGCGAAAAAAATTGCAGCCGGCCCTCCGATCACCATCGCGCTCGCCAAACGCGCTATCCACCACAACCTGGAAGCGAACCTGCGCTCCGCGCTCGAGTTCGAAACCTTTGCGCAAGGCATCTGCAAGGAAACCGACGACTACAAGGAAGGCGTCAAGGCGTTCATCGAGAAACGCGCGCCAGTATTCCGCGGCTCGTAAGGAGCGACTCGCCCGGGCTGAACATGACAACGTTCCTGGCCGGTCGCATGGTGTTCTGCGCCGCGCTCGTCGTGCATGGCGTAAGTGATGCGGCGGCCGCCGGGCAAATCTTTCCTGCGCGCGCTGTCCGCGTGATCGTGACGACGTCGCCCGGCGGCGGCGCCGACATCACCATGCGCACCGTCGGGCAAAAGCTCACGGAAATGTGGGGCCAGCCCATCGTGGTGGACAACCGCACCGGCGGCAGCGGCGTCATCGGCCTCGAAATCGCCGCCAAGTCGCCGCCCGATGGCCACACGCTCGTGTTGATTACTGCCGGACATACCGGCCACGCCGTCATCCGCTCCAACCTGCCGTACGATTTGCTGCGCGATTTCGCGCCCGTCACCGAAATGGTCACGACGTACTACCTGCTGCTCGTCCATCCTTCGCTCGGCGTCAACTCGGTGCAGGAGCTCGTCGCGCTGGCGCGCAGCAAGCCGGGCGCATTCACTTACGGCTCGACCGGCACCGGGCAGACTAATCATCTTTCATGGGTGCAGTTCGCGTCCGCCACCAAAATGGAATTGGTCCACGTGCCTTATAAGGGCACGGGCCAGTCGCTGGCCGAACTGCTCGCGGGCCATATCCACATGGCTTTCGCCACGCCGCTCGAGGCGATTCCTTACGCGCAGGCCGGTAAGGTGCGCGCACTGGCGGTGACTTCCGCAAAGCGCTCACCGGCGATGTCTGACCTGCCGACGATCGCCGAATCCGGTGTGCCCGGCTACGATGCGAGCGGCTGGTACGGTCTGGTCGCGCCGGCTGCGACGCCGCGCGCGACTGTCGCCATCCTGAACACCGCATTGGTCCGCGTGCTGCGCTCGCCCGAAATCGTCGAGCGTTTCGCGAAAAGCGGCATCGATACCGTGGGCTCGACGCCGGACGAATTTCGCGCGCACATGCAGGCTGAAACCATCCGCTGGCAGCGGCTGGCGAAAATCGCGGGAATCCAGAAGCAGTAGATCCTGGCGGCCGTTGCGATACGGCGGCAAATACAGGACAATCGCCGGCATAAGAAGCGCTGGAAATCGGCCCGGGGGAAATCCAGATGTACATTGCGCTGCTCATTGTTCACGGCCTGCTGGCGGTCGCACTGCTCGGCGCGATCACGCACCAGGCCGCGAGCGCGTGGCTGCCGTCGCGCAAGCCCGCCAATTCTTTCGGCGAAAGATTCCGCGCGGTCGGCGCCGGCAACTACGCCAATGCGATCGTCGTGCTCTACGTATGCACGATGCTGCTTGGCGCCATCATCTATCCTGAATTCCGCGTTTCCATCCGCGGCGTGCTCGAAGAGCTCGACGTGCCGGCCGTGATGGGATCGTTTGAGCTGAAAGAACATTTCGCGGTGGTGGGTCTCGCTATCCTGCCCGCCTATTGGTGTTTCTGGCGTGCGCCGCTTGCCGCGGAACACGGCCGCACGCGCAACGTGTTGACGGCCCTTCTAGCGTTCATCGTCTGGTGGAATTTTCTCGTCGGCCATGTCGTGAACAATTTCCGCGGATACGGCGCATGAAAAACGAGCGATCGTTGGCATTTCTCGCCGTCATCTTTGCGGTGGTCTACGCGGTCGTCTACGTGCTCGCGGTCTGGAAGAACATCGCGCTGTTCACCTATCATCCCGTCACCGGCGCGCTGGCGCCCGGCGTCGAGAAGCCGCACGAAGGTCCTGCGATGTACTGGTACGGCTGGATGGCCACGGCCGCGCTTGCAGCCTTCGCCGCGTGCGGCCTCGCGTGGCTGCTGCCCGCGCGCGTGCGACAACAGATATGGTCCGGCTGGGCATGGCTGGCACCCATCGGTGTGCTGTTGTTTTTCGTTTACCTGCTGCGCGGTTATTTTCTGCGCTGACCGCGTCGCACGATTGCAAGGAGCTTCCCCGTGAAAAAAATACAATTCACTCTCGTCTGGATCTTCGCGTGCTACGTTTTCCCGGCAGCAACGGCGCACGCTGCTGGCGAAATGGGCGATGCCAAGCACGCGGACGAAGGCATCCGTTTCTTCGGCTTCGTTAAAGACGCCAACGGCAAGCCGCTGGTAGAGGCGAAAGTCACCGCGCAAATCAAGAACGGCATCAAGTACGTGACGCACACCGCCAAGAACGGCATGTATTCGTTCGGCGGTTTCGCCAAAGCCATCAAGCCGGACGACGTCGCAATTTCATGCGAGCTCGAAAAATTCAAGCAGGCCAAGGTCATTCGCAAGACGCCCGCCGGCAAAACGGTCAAGTCGGTCGAGACCGAATGCCGGATGCAGGCCGGCTGACGGCCGGGCGTCATGCGCGCGCGCATGCGCATTAAAGTTGCCGCGACGTGCGCTGCGTTCCTGCTGCTGGCGGGTTTCGACGCCACAAGCGCGGAACCGCCCGCCTCCAATTTAGCCGGACAAGTCAGCTCGTCCACTGAGGGCGCGATGGAAGGCGTGCTCGTCAGCGCGCGCAAAGACGGCTCGAACATCACGCATACCGTCGTCACCGATGCGAAAGGCCGTTACGATTTTGCGCCGGCGCGCCTCACCACCGGACACTATGCGTTGTCGGTACGCGCCGCCGGCTTCGAGCTCGCGGGCGCCGCCGCGGCCGACGTACCGGCGCAGGGCGCGGCCCGGCTGGACTTGAAATTAAGCAAGACGCGCGACCTCGCCGCGCAGCTCACCAATACCGACTGGTTCATCAGCATGCCGGGCAACGCCGAGCAAAAGCGCCCGCTGATCGAATGCATGAGCTGCCACACATTCGAGCGCATCGCGCGCAGCAAGCACGGTGCGGCTGCGATGTACGAGGTTTTAAAACGCATGGCGACCTATGCGATCAACACCACCCCGGACAAAAAGCAGTATCGCGCCAAGCCGCGGCCCTTCAACGAGGCCACGTTTCGCGGGCTCGCCGCCTACCTGGCATCGATCAATCTCTCCAAAGGCGCCACGTGGTCGTATCCGCTGAAGACGCTGCCGCGCCCGCGCGGTGCCGCCACGCGCGTGCTCGTGACGGAGTACGACCTGCCGCGCAAGACCATCGCGCCGCACGACGTGGTGACCGATGCGGCGGGCATCGCGTGGTACTCGAACTTCCTGGAAAACACGCTGGGGCGCGTCGACCCGCGCACCGGCACGCATGCGGAATTCACGTGGCCGACGATCAAGAAAGGCGCGGCGGAAGGATCGCTCGCGATGGAGCCCGACCGCGATGGCAACTGGTGGCTCGCCACCATGTTCCAGACCGGGCTGGTCCGCTTCAACATCAAGAACAATACGTTCACGGTATTCCCGCTGCCGGCGGAGCTCAACAACAGCGAAGCCCAGCAGTCCATGGTCCAGCCGCGTCAGTCGCACGTCGACGGCAAGGTCTGGTCCACCGACATCGGCCGCCAGGTCATCCTGCGGCTCGACATCGCGAGCGGCAAGTACGAAACCATCGATCCGTTCATCTACATGCTGGAAGGCAGCAACCATTCGCCCTACGGGCTCGTCGCCGACGACAAAAACAATCTCTTCTTGATGGATTTCGGCGACGAAGTCATCGCGCGCATGGACGCGAAAACGCTGCAG
>JANYDM010000167.1 GCA_025363575.1 Betaproteobacteria bacterium
GAGCATTGCCAGGGCGACAACCGCCAGTTCGGCGCCAACTACGTCGCCGATTGGCTCGCCGACACGCTGAATGCGACGCCGCCCACGCAATTCAACCTTTCGACCTAGCTTCATGGTTGATTAGAGAAAATCATATGGCTCAAAAGGCACAGCGCGTGGTTGTCATCGGCGGCGGCACCATGGGCAGCGGCATCGCGCTCGTGTTCGCGACGGGAGGCTGGAGCGTCGACATCGTCGAGCCGTCCGTGACTACGCGCGCGAAGCTGCCTACCTACATGCAGGACAGTCTGCAGCGCATCGGTTCAAACGCCGACGCAGCCCGCATCGGACTTTTGGCGGCGTTGACCGACGTCGATTGGAGCGACGTCGATCTCGTCAGCGAAAGCGCGTCCGAAGAGCTTACGGTCAAGCAGAAGATTTTCGCCGAACTCGAACGGCTCGCGCCGGCACAAGTGCCGCTGACCAGCAATTCATCCAGCCTTCTCATCAGCGACATCGGGCGCGGGCTCAAGACGCAGGCGCGCATGCTGGGCATGCATTTCCTGATGCCCGCGCAATTCGTGCCGCTGGTGGAAGTCATCGGTTCGGCGCAGACCGAGCCCGCGCTGATCGAGCGCATTTGCGCAATGCTGCGCGAGCTCGGCAAGCGGCCGGTGCGCGTCAACAAAGCCCTGCCAGGATTTCTCGTCAATCGCATCCAGGGCGCCCTGATGCGCGAAGCGCTGTCGCTGGTCGACAAAGGTGTGGCCTCGGCGGAAGACGTCGACGCCGCGGTGCGCTACGGATTCGGCTTTCGCTATGCTGCCTGCGGGCCTATCGTGCAAAAAGAACATTCGGGATGGGACATCAGTTGCACGCTGTATCGCGCGATGTTTCCGACTTTGTGCAACGACGACAAGCCGAGCGCTACGCTTGAAAAGATGCTGGCGGCCGGGCACTACGGCATGAAGACCGGTGTAGGGTTCATGCAGTGGGACGCGGCGGCGATTGCACGCGAGAAAGCACGCTACGAAAAAGCACTGCGTGCGGCGCTGGATATCCTGGAAACCGATCAAGCGGTATAAAACGCAGTTTTGGAGGATTCAATGAGAACAACCATGAAAATAACGCTGGCTGTGCTGGCTCTGATTAGTACTCCGACGCTGGCCGCCGATTTCCCGACCAAGCCGATACGGCTGATCGTCCCCTATCCGCCGGGCGGCGGCAACGATACGATCGCGCGCCTGCTCGCGCCGAAAATCAACGAGAGCTGGGGCCAGCAGTTGATCATCGACAACCGGCCGGGCGCAGGTACAACAATAGGCGTCGCGCTCGCGGCGCGCGCCGCGCCCGATGGCTACACCATCGTGATGTCGTCGGTCGCTTCGCACGCGATGGCGCCGCAGCTGTATTCCAATCCCGGCTACGATCCGATCAAGGATTTTGCCGCGGTGACACTGCTCGCGACGACGCCGATGATGATGGTGGTGAGCGCCAGCCTGCCGTACAAGTCGGTGCAGGACATCATCAACGCCGCGAAAGCGAGTCCCGGCAAGCTGTCCTATGCGTCGGGCGGCAACGGCACGCCGCCGCATTTGTCGACTGCGATCTTCACGGAAAAAACCGGCATCCAGATGGTGCACGTGCCGTATAAAGGCAGCGGCCCGGCCCTGGTCGATGTCATGGCGGGCCAGATCACGATGATCATCGACACCGCGGCGTCGGCGACGCCGCACGTGCGCTCGGGCAAGATGCGCGGCATTGCGATTACCGGCAAGCGCCGCTGGCCCGATTTACCTGAAGTCCCCACGTTCGCCGAAAGCGGCCTTCCCGACTATGACGCGAGTTCCTGGTACGCGATACATGCGCCGGCCGGCACGCCCAGGAATATTGTCGCCAGGCTGAGCGGCGAGCTGGCGCGCATCGTCAAACTGCCCGACATCGGCGAGCGCCTGCGGCTGATGAGCGCGGAGCCGGTGGGCAATACCCCGGAGCAGCTAGACGCATTTGTCAGGAGCGAAGTCGACAAATGGGGCAAAGTCATCAAATCGCTCAACCTGAGGATAGATTGAGATGACAGCTCCAGTACGTGTCGATGCCGAAGCTCTGATCGATCTCGCGACCGCTGTGTACGCCGGCGCGGGAATGCCCGAGCGCGACGCGCATCTTGTCGCCGAC
>JANYDM010000021.1 GCA_025363575.1 Betaproteobacteria bacterium
CTCCGAAGCCGAAGGTCGCCCGTTCGAATCGGGCCGGGCGCGCCAGATTCCAGAAGTGAAAAAACTTTCGCTTTCGTTCGACCGCCTTTCGTGCGGGCGGCGATTGCGGGGCGCTGCGTCACGCACGACGATGGAGTATGGTCTGCCAGCGCGCCTCATTGGCGGCTGCATCGTTCCACTGTGCGCCGAGTTCGTCTGCCAGTGCGTCCGCGGTCGCGTGCAGGTATCTCTGCGTGAAAAAATCCGCCACGACGTTGCTCATATAGTTGACGCCGAATGCGCGGCTGCCGGTGCGCAGTACAAACTCCGCGCCGGCGATGGCCAGACCGAGTCGCGGGTCGCGCCGGGCCAGAAAATTCGACCACGTGTGTTGCAGCACCTGCCAGTGCATGTTGGCCTTTTCGATTATTTTTTTGGCGCTTTCGCGGTCGTCCTGAATGGCTTTCATCGCACGGTGCACGCCGAAGCGAAATGCCTGCAAAGGCAAGGGATCCGGACTGTGTATGGCCAGCGCCGCCTGGCGGTCAGATACGTGCACGTTCTTGCCGACTATTCTGACGAGGGAATCGACCATCAGCCGATCGTCATGTTTCGGCCAGCGCGCGCTGCTGCGGGTGATGACGAGGCCGGGTATCAGCGTGTCGGAGTACCAGTCGATCAGCTCGAACAAGAGCAGCGTAACGTCCGGGTTAGCGGCAAAAAAATCCGCGACTTCCGTGAACGCGGAGTTGCGCACCAGCACCGTATCAGCGTCGATCTTGAAGAAAATGTCGAACTCGCCGGCGGCGTCCATGAAGCGCGAGTACAAAGCCTCGTGCGCTTCCTTGTTGGGCCGGTTTTCAATCACGAACAATTCGTATTCGGCGTGCGTCTGCGCGCGCACGGCCGCGATCGCCTGATCGCGCTCATTCTCGCCCGAAGCGAGCATGCCCACTAGGATACGGTTGCCCACTGAAATAGTCTGCGTCTATGATAAGGTATTCATCTATTCTGCCGGCGCCGTCATCCGGCTGGATTATACAGACGCCGTCCGCTTGTTCGGCCGCGCGCGACTCCTGGGGCAGGCGTGGAGATTGAATTCTGCAGTGTCGAGCAGTGGCTGGCGCGCGCCGAACGGCGTATCGCCTGCGACCTCGCGCCGTATCAGGTGCAGGATGGCACCGGCCAGGTCATCAGGATAAGGCCGTTCATTACTGCATGCCGCAATCTGACGATCCTCGGCGGCGACTGGATCCCGATCCGCGACGACGGCATCGCGCTGCTCGAGCAGATGGTGCACACCCCCGGCCTCTACCTGCAGAAGGCGCGGAACATCAGCCAGCGCGCGGACAAGATCGTTGCGAATATCAAATCCGTCATCGAATATCCGGGCGACGTCATCCTGGTTGGCGGCGACACCAATTACTATCATTGGCTGATCGATTATCTGCCGCGGCTGCTGCTGGCAAGAAAATTTGCCGGCGAAGGGGATTACCGTATTGTCATCAACACGCCCCTGCTGAAGTTTCAGCGCGAATCGCTGGCGTTGCTCGGCATCGACGAGCGCCAGCTGTTGCCGGTCGCGGATGGCGAAGCGGTCCGCGCGCGCACGACCCTTGTGCCGTCGCTGCTGGCGGCGACGACAGTTCCCCATCCGGCGGTGACGGCACTGCTGCAGGAAGCCTTTCCGCACCGGCACCATGCAGCCGGCGCACGCGTTTACCTGAGCCGGCAGGACGCCACATCGCGTCAACTAGTGAATGAGAGCGAACTCATAGCGTTGCTTGAGCAATATGGCTTTGAGCGTCACGTTCCGGCCGAGCTGGATTTTCAGCGACAAATCGATATTTGCTACGGCGCGCAGGCATTGGTGGCGGTCCACGGCGCCGGCATGGCGAACCTGGTTTTTTGTCCGCCAAGCGCCAAAGTATTCGAGATATTTACACCGCTGCATAAAGTCACGTCGATGTTCATGCTGTCCCGGATCTGCAAGCGTAAACACACTTTCGTGAGGGCGCGCAATGTGACGCTCGGCAGCGATGGCAACCCGCTGCTCGGCAATTGGGAAGTGGACCTTGAAGCGATGGAATCTGCTTTGCGCACGGCTTTGGATTAACGCCGTGGCGCAGACGCCCTTGCTGTCTGTATTCATCCCGACGTACAACGGCGCGAGCTATGTGCGGGAAGCGGTCGAGTCGGTGCTCGACAACGGTTTCAATGATCTCGAGATCGTGATCATCGACGACGGATCGACGGACGCTACGGTCGACATTGTCGAATCGATACGTCATCCGGCTATTCGTCTCTCGCGCAATCCGCGCAACCTGGGCGTCGTCGCGACGCGCCAGCGCGGTGTGCCGCTCTTGCGCGGACGCTATGTTGCGCTGATCGACCAGGACGATATTGCCGTCCCCGGCCGGTTTCACGCGCAGGTTGACCGTCTCGCCACGGACGGCGGGCCGGACATCGTCGGCGGCGCGATTGAAAATTTCGGTGATTTCAGCAGCGAGAAATCCGCTTATGCCAGCGATGCGGAGATACGGGCGGTGCTGCTGTTCAACGCGCCTATGGTTAATCCGGCGGTATGCATGAAGGTCGCGCCATTGCACGACGGCCGGCTGGCATACTCGGTCGAGGCGGGACCTGCCGCCGATTACGCGATGTGGGTCGATGCCACGCTGGCCGGCTTGCGTCTGGAGAATCTCGACCGTGTTGTTACGCGCTACCGGCGTCACGCCAGCTCGATGACGCACACGCATATCGATGAAATGCTCGCGTGCGCCTGCCGCGTGCGCAAGCGCGTGGTCGACGTCTATTTTCCGCAGTTTGCGGAAGCCGAGCGCACGGCCCTCGTCAATGCAATCGCGGGCGGATTCGATACTTTGGATGCCTGGCGCGATGAACTCGGCGCGCTGTCGCGCGCCGCCATGCAAGCTTGGCGCGTGCCGGGCGTCGACAACCGGCTGATGGTCAGATTGCTGTCAGAGCACGCCGTAAGATCGATCAAAAGCGCGCGGGCGCGGGGCGTGGTCAATTACGAGCTGCTTGAAACCATGACCGACGCCAACGAGCATTTCGCACAATGGCGCGCCGCCGACAGCGGGGCGCTGGACATGCGCATCATGGCGCTTTTCCGCCAGGATTGAGCACGGTTTGCCCTACCCGGCCGCGCGGTTACGGCGCGGCTGGATGCGGGGCAGACGGCGAGGTCAGTCTGATGGCGACGGCTTTCAGGGTCTGCACATTGCCCCCGCCCACCCAGCGGTAATTGTCGTACGGGAACGGCGTCAGTGCGTAGGGCGGGTAATTGAACGCGCGGTACGGGTAGCGGTAGCGCGGATAAAACCCGCTCGTATAGGCCGGGTCCCACACGCGCACCGGCGGCTGATACTCCGTGTTGACGTCGAGACGCACCAGCGCATCGGCGCCCAGCGCCTGCGCGCGCTTGCGCGCTTCTTCCAGCAGCGGCGGTTCGCTGCCGCCGACCGCGCCGTGAGCTTCGATCAGCGCGATTTTCGTGTACGGCTCCGACGGATATTCGAGCAGGATGACGGCATGCGCGGAGGGCGCGAATTTCTGCGTTGGATCCAGCACGGAAACATCCACTGCGACCGAGGCGCAGCCGGCCAGCGCGGCCGCGAGCAGCGCGGGAAAGAGGCGAAACAAGGGAGTCAGGCACATAAGAAATTGGACACCGCGAGGCAGCGCGCGTTCTTTCGCTGCCATCATACGCGGCGACGGGGGACGCGGAAACGCGAACGTCGCGGCGTATCCGCACACCAAGTATCATCGACAGCGATGTCCATTCCGGAAAAATACGACGCCGTGATCATAGGCGGCGGCCATAACGGCCTCGTCTGCGCATGCTATCTCGCGGCAGCCGGTCTCAAGGTGCGGGTGCTTGAGCGGCGCGGCGTCGTGGGCGGTGCTGCGGTCACGGAAGAATTTTTCCCCGGCTTCCGCAATTCGACCGCCAGCTACACAGTCAGTCTGCTCCATCCGCAGGTCATCCGCGATCTGCATTTGCACCGCCATGGCCTGCAGATAGTCGAGCGGCCGGTGGCTAATTTCCTGCCGCTCGCCGACAGTCGCTATCTGAAAATCGGGCCCACGCTCGAAGCCACGCAGCGCGAAGTTGCGAAGTTCTCGCGGCGTGATGCCGATGCGCTGCCACGCTACTACGCAATGCTCGACCGCGTGGCCGATGTCATGCGCGAACTGGCCGTGGAGACGCCGTCGAATGTCGGCGGCGGCGTGCGCGACGTGCTGGCGGCGCTGGCCGCAGGCAACCGCATGCGGCGCCTCGACATGCCGGCGCGGCGTGACGTGCTGGATCTTTTCACCAAAAGCGCTGGCCAATTGCTCGACGCGTGGTTCGAGTCCGGCGCGTTGAAAGCCGCGTTCGGCTTCGATGCCATCGTCGGCAATTTTGCGAGCCCCTACACGCCGGGCTCGGGCTATGTGCTGTTGCATCATGTGTTCGGCGAGGTCAACGGCAGGAAAGGCGCGTGGGGCCATGCAGTCGGCGGCATGGGCGCCATCACGCAGGCGATGGCCTCTGAAGCGCGCGCGCTTGGCGTCGAGATCACGACCGGCGCCGCGGTCGAGCGCGTGGTTATTGAAGACAAAGCCGCGCGCGCAGTGCTGCTCGCCGACGGCAGCAGGATCGCGGCGAATTGCATCGTCTCGAACCTGAGTCCGCGCCTGCTCTATCTGAACCTGATCGACGAGCATGAGCTCGACGCCGAATTTGTCGCGCGCATCCGTAACTATCGCTGTGAGTCGGCGACTTTTCGCATGAATGTCGCGCTCAGTGAATTGCCCGACTTCACGGCGCTGCCAGGACGCGCGCTGCAGGAGCACCACCAGTCGGGCATCATCGTGGCGCCTTCGCTGCAGTATATGGAACGGGCTTATTTCGACGCACGCACATTTGGCTGGTCGCGCGAACCCATTGTGGAGATGCTGATACCGAGTACGGTGGACGCCACGCTGGCGCCGCCGGGCAAGCACGTTGCGAGTCTTTTCTGCCAGCACTTCAGCTACGCGTTGTCTGACGGCAAAACCTGGGACGACTGTAAACAAGCGGCCGCAGATCTCGTTGTCGATACAGTCAATCGGCATGCGCCGAATTTCAAGGCGAGCATGCTCGGGCAAAAAATACTGTCACCGCTCGATCTCGAGCGCGAGTTCGGTTTGATTGGCGGCGACATTTTTCATGGCGCATTGACACTCGATCAGCTCTACAGCGCGCGGCCAGTGCTGGGTTATGGTGCGTATCGCGGCCCGCTCGCGCATCTGTATATGTGCGGCGCGGGCACGCATCCGGGCGGTGGGGTGTCGGGCGTGCCCGGCATGAATGCAGCGCGTGAAATCGCGCGCGACTGGCGGGCGGGCAAACTAAGATCGTGACGCGATGGGCCGCGCCATGATGTCGACCGTGCCGCCGGCGGCGAAAGGCAGCAGCATGCGGATGGGGCGGCTCGGCTAGTTGCCCTGCGCCTGGACGTTGCCGAGGATGGCGGCGCACGCGAACCACAGAAAAATTCTGATGAACATGACCGGTATGATGAGTTTTCTGGAAGAAAAAATTATCGGTTAGACGACGGCTTACTTGCCCTGATAGTGCTGTGGCCAGCGTTCTTTCACCGCGGGGCCATCGTCCTTGTACGTGTGACAGGAATTTATCTGGTGAGGGCGTTTGCCAACCACTGCTTTGCCGGCGTTGCGCTTCTCGCGCGCGCGCCCGGTCGCCTGAAAGGCGGTCGTCCCGAGCGGCCCGAGCAGCTCGACGAGATGGGTGCAGCCTTTGATGCCGCCAAGGAGCTCCAAAGTTTTCTTGCGCCAGCCAGGGCCTATTGTCGCGCCTTTGAGTGCTTTGAAGTTGGGCGTTATCGCGCCGCAGGTCGGGTAGGGCCCTTCCTCGGTCACGGCTTCGGCATCGTGGATCAGCAGGTCGAGATCGACGGTAAGGCGCAGCCACATATCGTGCACCGGCTGGCCGGCCTCGCGCTCGCGGCCGCCGTTGCGGCGCGAATGCTTGTGCGTCTTGGTGTCGACGAGGTGGCCTTCGATGTCCCACAAGCCGTCTTCGCGCTCATAACCATGGCAATGGATAGTGCGGTTGTGTATGAGCGTGCGGGGCGCGGGCGCGGAAAGCGGCATGTTTTACGACTCCTGTTGTTGCGTATGGTGCGGAAAAGGCGCGCCCTCTTTGCGTTGCGCGAGCTCGTCCAGCAGCGCGAGCTTTTGCGCGCGCGTGTAACTTGCCCATTTCGAGATCTCGTCGAGCGTGCGGTAGCAACCGCGGCAGATGTCGCGCGTTTCGTCCACTACGCAGATCCTGACGCAAGGCGACTCGACATCATCGTCCATGGCCGCGACTCAGGCGGCACGGGTTTTGGCGGCGATGGCGCGCGCCGCGCGCGACAGCGTCGGGCGGCCGAGCACGCTGCAAATGAACTCTCCCGCTTCTATCAATTTAGCCATATCGACGCCGGTTTCAATGCCGAGGCCGTCGAACATGTAAAGCATATCCTCGCTCGCGACATTGCCGGTCGCGCCTTTGGCGTACGGGCACCCGCCGAGGCCGGCGACGGAGCTGTCGAACGTGGCGACGCCGCACTCGAGCGCGGCCAGCGTGTTGGCGAGCGCCTGGCCGTAGGTGTCGTGAAAATGGCCGGCGAGTTTTTCGACCGGCACGTGCCTGGCGACGTCCTCGATCACCGCGCGCGTTTTGCCCGGCGTGCCGGTGCCTATGGTGTCGGCGATGGTAATTTCGTAACAGCCCATCGCATAGAGCTCGCGCGCAACTCGCGTCACCTGGGCGGGCTTCACTTCGCCTTCGTACGGGCAGCCGAGGCAGACCGAGACGTCGCCGCGCACCTTGATTCCGCGCGCAATCGCTTCGGCGCAAACCTCCGAAAAGCGCGCGAGCCCTTCGTCTATCGTGCAGTTCGTATTGCGCTTGGAGAATGCCTCGGTCACGGCGCCGAACACGACGACTTCATCGCAACCGGCGGCAATCGCGGCGTCCAGGCCTTTGCCATTGGGCACCAGCACGGGATAGCGCACGCCGGGCTTGCGCCGGATGCCGGCCATCACTTCGGCGTTGTCCGCCATTTGCGGCACCCATTTCGGCGACACGAATGCAGTCGCCTGGACTACCGGCATTCCGGCGTCGGTCAACCGTTCTATGAGTTCGATCTTGACCGCCGTCGGCACGTTTTGCGCTTCGTTCTGCAGGCCGTCGCGCGGACCGACTTCGACCATTTTGACTTTTTTCGGGATGGACATTCCTGCCCCTAGCGCTTGCGCGCGGTCTTTTTCTTCACCATGGGCGCCAGCCACGCCGCTTTGCGTTTTTCGAGGAATGCTGTCAGGCCTTCCTGCGCTTCCGGCGTCGCGCGAATGTCGGCGATGGTGTTGGCGGTATCGATGACGACAGCTTCGGTAATGCCCGCGCGCGCAACCCGGCTAATCTGTTGTTTAGCGGCGATGATCGCCAGAGGGCCGCCGCAGTACAGCTGCGACAGCATATCGCCTATGCGCGTGTTCAGCTTGTCGAGCTCGACGATGTCGTGCAGCAGCCCGATGCGGTACGCTTCTGCCGCATCGAATTCTTCGCCAGACATGAAGTAGCGCCGGGCGTGACGCTCGCCGATCGCCGCTACGACATAAGGGCTGATCATGGCCGGCACTATACCGAGCCGCACCTCCGAGAGCCGGAACGTGGTGTCGCGCGAGCCGATGGCGATATCGCAGGCGGCGACGAGGCCGACACCGCCGCCGCGCACCGCGCCGTGAACGCGCGCGATGGTCGGCTTTTTCAACGTATGCAAAGTGTGAAAAATCTGCGCGGAAGCGAACGCCGCCTTGCGGTTCTGCTCTTTGGTGAACCTGGCGCTTTTTTTCATGTGCCCGATGTCGGCGCCGGCGGAAAAACTCTTGCCTTGCCCCATTAGCACCACTGCGCGCACCTTGCGGTCGGCTTCGAGTAACTTGAGCGTCGCGATAAGCTGCGCGCCCATTTCCGGGTCGAACGCGTTATGCACCTCGGGGCGGTTCAGCGCGACGGTCGCGTTGCCGTTCTCGTCGATCTGGGTCAGGACTTTATGCATGAATTTTCCGGTCTCGCCGGCGGACTTTTCCGCGGGGGAAGACGGGATTATACGCGCAGCGACCGCGGGTTTCCGGCGCCCCTCACATCCGGAACACGCCGAACGTGGTTTTTTCAATGGGCGCATTCAGCGCGGCGGACAAGCCGAGTGCCAGCACCTTGCGAGTGTCGAGCGGGTCAATCACGCCGTCGTCCCACAAACGCGCGGTCGCATAGTAAGCACTGCCCTGAGTTGCGTACTGCTCGAGGATAGGCGCCTTGAACGCCTGCTCTTCTTCCGTGCTCCATGTCTTGCCGTTTTTCTCGAATGCATCGCGTTTGACCTGCGCGAGCACGCCCGCGGCCTGCTCGCCACCCATCACCGAGATGCGCGCGTTCGGCCACATCCAGACAAAGCGCGGATCGAATGCGCGGCCGCACATGCCGTAGTTGCCGGCGCCGAAGCTGCCGCCGATGATGACAGTGAATTTCGGCACGCGCGCGCAGGCCACCGCTGTCACCATCTTGGCGCCGTCTTTGGCGATGCCGCCGGCTTCATACTTCTTGCCGACCATGAAGCCATTGATGTTCTGCAGGAATACGAGCGGTATGCCGCGCTGGCTGCACAGCTCGATGAAGTGCGTGCCTTTCAGCGCCGACTCGGAAAACAATATTCCGTTGTTGGCAACGATGCCGACAGGATGACCGTCGATGTGGGCAAACGCCGTAATGAGCGTCGCACCGTAGCGCGCCTTGAATTCGTCAAATTCGGAGTTATCGACGATGCGCGCGATGATTTCACGAACGTCGAATTGCTGGCGCGGGTTGACCGGGATTACGCCGTATAGCTCATTCGGATCGAGCGCCGGTGCGCGTGACTCGCGCATATCTAGTGGGGCTGGCTTGACGAGATTCAGATGGCCGACGGCGCACCGGGCGATTTCGAGCGCATGCGCGTCGTTGTCGGCGAGATGATCGGCAACTCCCGACGTTTTCGTATGCACGTCGCCGCCACCCAGTTCTTCGGCGGTGACGACTTCGCCAGTCGCGGCCTTGACCAGCGGCGGGCCGGCGAGAAATATCGTGCCCTGGTTCTTGACGATGATCGTTTCGTCGGACATCGCAGGCACATAAGCGCCCCCGGCGGTGCACGAGCCCATGACTACTGCGACCTGCGCGATGCCAAGCGCCGACATATTCGCCTGGTTGTAGAAAATACGCCCGAAGTGGTCGCGGTCCGGAAACACTTCGTCCTGGCTCGGCAGATGCGCGCCGCCCGAGTCGACGAGGTAAATGCAGGGCAGGCGATTAGCCTGCGCGATCTCCTGCGCGCGCAAATGTTTTTTCACCGTCAGCGGGAAGTAAGTGCCGCCCTTGACCGTCGCGTCGTTGGCAATCACCATGCATTCACGGCCCATCACGCGTCCGACGCCGGTGACGATGCCGGCGGCCGGCACGGCATTGCCGTACATCTCATAAGCCGCGAGCGGCGACAGTTCCAGCCACGGCGAACCCGGATCGAGCAGCGCCTTGACGCGGTCGCGCACGAGTAATTTGCCGCGCGCAGTGTGGCGTTCGCGCGCTGGCGCATCCCCACCTTGGCTTGCCGTTGCCAATTTCTGCCCGAGGTCGTTGACCAGTGCGCGCATCTGCACGGCGGCGGCCTTGAATTCGTCGCTGCCGGATTTCAGCCGGGATTTGAAGGCAGTCATCGTGAACCTGTTTCGCTGGCCGCGGATTCTGCGGCGAGGCGCGCGAGTTCGGCATCGTAGAGGGCAAGCATAGAGGCATCGAAGCACGCAAAAATGATTTTTGCGATGGCCGGGCAGGCGCCGAGAAAATCATGCGCCGTGTGCACCGCGATAGTGACGGCTTTGTCGAGTGGATATCCGTAGACGCCGCAGCTGATGGCCGGGAAAGCAATGGTCTTGATTCCATGCTCGTGCGCCAATCCAAGACTGGTCCGATAGCACGATTTGAGCAATGCGGGCTCGCCGCGTTTGCCGCCGTTCCAGACCGGGCCCACGGTGTGTATCACGTGGTTCGCGGGCAGACGGTAACCGCGCGTGATTTTGGCCTCCCCGGTCGTGCAACCGCCGAGCGTGCGGCATTCTGCCAGAAGCTCAGGTCCCGCTGCGCGATGAATTGCGCCATCGACACCGCCGCCGCCCAGCAGCGTCGTGTTCGCGGCGTTGACGATCGCATCGACTCTCAGCGTCACGATGTTCGCCTGGCGGGCCTCGAGTTTGTCGCGCATGGAATCGGGAATCAAAACGGGCCGTGGGCGAGCCAGCGCTCGATCTGCTCGAGGCGGTCGATGCCCCAGAAAGGCTCGCCATCGATGATGAAATACGGCGAGCCAAACACGCCGAGCTTGATCGCCGCCTCAACTTCGTTCTTGAGTTTGTCTTTGACCACGGGATCGTTAAGCGCGGCGAGCACTTCGTCGCGCTTCAAGCCCAGCGTTGCCGCCACGTCGGCAGTGATTTCCGGGCTTGAGATGTCGCGGTCGTCTACGAAGTAAGCCTGATACAAAGTCTGCGCGAGTTTCTTCGCAAGTGCAGGATCACGCTGGTTTGCCCAATAAAACGCGCGCGCCGGCGCCTGGGTTGCGACCGGGAATTTCGTCGGCTGCTCATACGGTACAGCGTAAAACCGCGCCGAACGCAGAATGTCGCGCAACGCATACGCGCCTTTTAATGGCAGTGACGGCAGCGGCTGGCCGCCGGTTACTTTAAATACCACGCCGAGCAGAATGGGTTTCCAGATCACGCTGCGGCCGTGTTTCGCCGCGAGCGAGTCGATTTTCATCGCCGCGAAATAACCGTAGGGCGATGAGTAGTCGAAATAAAAATCAAGGGGCGCGGGCATGGTCGTCCTCAACTAAAACCGTTCGATGGCCATGGCGGTCGCTTCGCCGCCGCCTATGCACAGCGCGGCGACGCCGCGCTTGAGATCGTATTTCTGCAGCGCTGCCAGCAGCGTCACGATGATGCGCGCGCCGCTCGCGCCTATCGGATGGCCGAGCGCGCACGCGCCCCCGTGCACGTTGACTTTGGCGTGCGGCAGGTCGAGATCGTGCATCGCTGCCATCGTTACCACCGCGAAGGCTTCGTTGATCTCGTAGAGGTCGACGTCGTCCTTGTTCCAACCGGTTTTATCGAACAGCTTTTTCATCGCGCCCACCGGCGCAGTAGTGAACCAGTTGGGCTCGTGCGCATGAGTGGCGTGCGCGACGATTTTCGCCAGCGGTTTCAAGCCGCGTTTTTGTGCCTCGGACAGTCGCATCAGCACCAGCGCTGCGGCGCCATCTGAAATCGAACTTGAATTCGCCGGCGTCACCGTGCCGTCTTTGCGAAACACGGGCTTTAATTGCGAAATCTTATCGAGGTTGGCCTTGAGCGGCTGCTCGTCGCGGGTGACTGTCGTTTCACTTTTGCCGCCGGTAATTTTGAACGGTGCGATTTCGGCCGTGAACCAGCCGTGGTTGATCGCGTCCTGAGCGCGTTTCAACGAAGTGATTGCAAAGCCGTC
This sequence comes from Betaproteobacteria bacterium, assembly GCA_025363575.1. Next base: position 11,612 of record JANYDM010000021.1, read on the forward strand.
CTGTGCTTCGCGCGAAAACTGGTACTTGCTTGCGGTGTCCTCGGCAAACGTGCCCATCAGCCGGCCGCGGTCATAGGCGTCTTCCAGCCCATCGAGGAACATGTGGTCTTTGATTTCGCCGTGGCCGAGCCGCAGACCGCCGCGCGCTTTCGGCAGCAGGTACGGCGCATTGGTCATCGACTCCATGCCGCCGGCAATCATCACAGTGTTATTGCCGGCGAGCAGCATATCGTTCGCGAGCATCGCCGCTTTCATGCCGGAGCCGCACATTTTGTTGATGGTAGTAGCGCCGACGCCCAGCGGCAGCCCCGCGCCAATCGCGGCCTGACGCGCGGGCGCCTGGCCCTGGCCCGCCGACAGCACATTGCCCATGATGATTTCCTGCGCGTCTGCCGGTTTGAGTCCCGAGCGCTCAACGGCCGCCTTGATCGCGGTCGCGCCTAGTTCAGGCGCGGACACGTTCTTAAAATCGCCTTGCAACGCGCCCATCGGAGTTCTGGCCGCACCGACGATGACTACCGGATCGTTTTGCATAGCCGTGCCTTTATTTGGTTTCGTCGAACAACTCGCGCCCGATCAGCATGCGGCGGATTTCGGAAGTGCCCGCGCCGATTTCGTAAAGCTTGGCGTCGCGCAGCAGGCGGCCGGTCGGATAATCGTTGGTATAGCCGACGCCGCCGAGACACTGAATCGCCTCGAGCGCCATCCACGTCGCTTTCTCGGCGGTGTAGAGAATCACACCGGCGGCATCCTTGCGCGTGATCTTGCCTTCATCGCAGGCGCGTCCCACCGCGTACGCATACGACTTGCACGCGTTCATCGTCGTATACATGTCGGCGAGCTTGCCCTGCATCAGCTGGAATTCGCCGATCGCCTGGCCGAACTGCTTGCGCTCGTGCACGTACGGCAGCACGACGTCCATGCACGCCTGCATGATGCCCAGCGGTCCGGCGGCGAGCACCGCGCGCTCGTAATCCAGCCCGCTCATCAACACATTCACGCCCTTGCCGATTTCGCCCAGCACGTTGTCGGCCGGCACTTCGCAATCCTGGAACACGAGCTCGCAGGTGTTAGAGCCGCGCATGCCGAGCTTGTCGAGTTTTTGCGCGGTCGAGAAGCCCTTGAAATGCTTTTCGACGATGAACGTGGTGATGCCGCGCGCGCCTGCTGCGTTGTCGGTCTTCGCGTACACCACCAGCGTATTGGCATCCGGACCGTTGGTGATCCACATCTTGCTGCCGTTCAGAACAAAGCGATCACCTTTGCGGTCTGCGCGCAGTTTCATGTTTACCACGTCGGAGCCGGCCCCCGGTTCGCTCATCGCCAGCGCGCCGACGTGCTCGCCGGCGATCAACTTGGGCAGATAGCGTTGTCTCTGCTGCGCGTTGCCGTTGCGCCGGATCTGGTTCACGCACAGGTTTGAATGCGCACCGTACGACAATCCGACCGATGCAGATGCGCGGCTGATCTCTTCCATCGCGACCATGTGGGCGAGGTAGCCCATGCCGCTGCCGCCGTACTCCTCCTCGACGGTAATGCCCAGCACGCCGAGCTTGCCGAAGCTCAGCCACAGATCCTGCGGGAATTCGTTGTCGCGGTCGATGGCGGCAGCGCGCGGCGCAATTTCCCTGGACGCGAAATCGGCCACGGTTTCGCGCAGGATGGCGATAGTTTCGCCGAGTCCGAAGTCGAGGCTGGTTGCGCTCATCGCATGAACCTATTGATCGGGCTTGCCATGCATGGTCATCAGCGTTTGCAGCAGCGATGCGCAGTGTGTTTCCTTGCCTGCCTTCACGGCGTAGACGTCGGCGCGCGCGACCACCAGCGAGCGGCCGGCGCGGATGACTTCGCCGCGCGCAATCAGGGTTTCGCCGTCGCCCGGCGCGAGAATGTTCATCTTGTATTCCACAGTCAGGACGCTCGCATCGTGCGCCATCAGCGTGTATGCCGCATAGCCCGCTGCGCTGTCGCCTATGGTGCCGATAATCCCGCCATGTATATAGCCATGCTGCTGAGTCAGCTCCGGCTTGTGCGGCAGAGTAATCTCGCAGGTCCCGGGGCCAAGTTGCGTGAGTGTCGCGCCTATCCATGCCATTACGCGCTGACGCCCAAAACTGCCGCGTACTCGCCGTTCGTAATTAGGATCCCGTGGCGAAAATGCGTTCATTGCAGCAATATTACCTTTACGTTAACGTAAATTAAGCGGCAAATCCAAGAGGCTTTAATGCTAGAACTGATTAGGTTGCGGCCGTCTGCCCGCCAGGTGTCTCCACGAGCAGCTTGCGGCACTGGCCCTCGAAAAACTTGATTTCGTTGAGCATGACCTCGATGTCTTCGCGCTGCTGCTTCAGCAGATCGCGGCGTTTTTCCAGCTTGGTCAGGAATTCCTGCAGCTGCTTCTTCTCATCGCGCGCAAGGTCGTACAGATCGAACAATTCACGTATTTCCGCGAGGGTAAAGCCCAGTCGCTTGCCGCGCAGCGCCAGTTTCAGGCGGACCCGGTCGCGCTGGCTGAACAGGCGGTTCTGGCCTTCGCGACGCGGCGACAACAGCCCTTCATCTTCATAGTGGCGGATGGTGCGCGTGGTGATGCTGAATTCTTGGGCAAGCTCGGTAATACTGTGGGTGGCGCTCATTTGTGCTTCGCAATATATCCGTGTAAAATCAGTAATCTCGAATTAATCGAACTTGCCATTTATATCCTTTACGTAAACGTAAAGCAAGAAATGGTCGAAGTCAAGCGATGTCAGCCGATCGCGATGGGCGCAACCCTGTCGCATACCAATTACCTGCACCAGCGCGGCGAGCTACAACACACGCGCGGGCCCACAAGGAGTCAACGCATGGCCGAGCAACCAAAACAACCCGCACTCGATCCTACCCAGCTCGCGCAGACGTACGCCGAGATAGCCCAGCGCAGCAGTCAGCTCATGACTGATTTCATCGCGCGCCAGAGTGCCGGCGGTGCGCCCGCTTTCGGCGACGAGCTGGGGCTCGCCAAGGCTTTTTACGAAATGACGGCCAAACTAATGGCGGACCCGGTGAAGTTTGCCGAAATGCAGATGAAACTGTGGCAGGACTACACCTCGCTGTGGCAGAACACGATGCTGCAGTTTTTTGGCCAGCCCGCGCAGCCCGTGATTGAACCGGCGAAAGGCGATCGCCGCTTCAAGCATGACGACTGGCAGAACAATTTTCTCTACGATTACATCAAGCAATCGTATTTGATTGCGGCCAAGCATATGCATCAGACGGTCGGCAGCGTGAATGGACTCGACGAGCACACCGCGAAGAAAGTGGATTTCTATACGCGCCAATACATAGACGCGCTGTCGCCCTCCAACTTCGTGCTGACCAATCCCGAAGTGTTGCGCGAAACCGTGGCGTCCGGCGGCCAGAACCTGGTCAAAGGCCTCAATCATTTGCTTGAGGATCTCGAGAGCGGCAACGGCAAGCAGTTGCGCGTCAAGATGACGGACCCCGACGCCTTTCAGGTCGGCGGCAATCTGGCCGTCACGCCGGGCAAGGTGGTCTACCAGAATGAGCTGCTGCAGCTCGTGCAGTACGCGCCGCTGACGAAGGAGGTCCACCGGCGGCCGCTCTTGATCCTGCCGCCGTGGATCAACAAGTACTACATCCTCGACATGCGTGAAAAAAACTCATTCGTGCGCTGGGCCACCGAGCAGGGACATACAGTATTTATGGCATCGTGGGTCAACCCCGACGCCACTTACGCCCAGAAGTCGTTCGACGACTATCTGCAGCAGGGGCCGCTGGCGGCGCTCGATGCGATCGAGAAGGCGACCGGCGAGCGGGAGATCAACGCCATCGGCTTTTGCCTCGGCGGCACGCTGCTTGCATCTGCGCTCGGTTACATGGCGGCGACCAAGGACGATCGCATCAAGAGCGCGACTTTCTTTGCGAGCATGATCGATTTCGCCGAGCCCGGCGAGCTCGATGTATTCATCGACGACGAGCAGGTCACGGCGCTCGAGAAAAAAATGCTGGAGCGCGGTTATCTCGAAGGCTCGGAGATGGCAACCACCTTCAATATGTTGCGCGCCAACGATCTCATCTGGTCGTTTGTCGTCAACAATTATCTACTGGGCAAAGACCCGTTCCCGTTCGATCTGCTTTACTGGAACTCGGACTCCACGCGCATGCCGGCTGCCATGCACAGCTTTTACCTGCGCAACATGTACATCAACAATCTGCTGCGAAAGCCGGGCGGCATTACGTTGCACGGCGTGCCGATCGACTTGGCGAAAGTCAAAATACCGCTGTATTTCGCCTCGACCATCGAAGACCATATCGCGCCGTGGAGATCGACTTACGCCGGTGCCAGGCTGTTTCCCGGCAAGGTGCATTTCGTGCTCGGCGGCTCCGGCCATATCGCGGGCATCGTCAATCCGCCCGTCGCCAACAAATACGGCTATTGGACCAACGGGAAGCTCGCGGACTCGCCGCAGGCGTGGCTGGACGGCGCAACCCAGCATGCCGGCTCATGGTGGACGGACTGGGCGCAATGGATACAGGCGCACGCCGGCGAAAAAGTGCCCGCGCGCGTGCCCGGCAAAGGCAAGCTGAAAGCGCTCGAAGACGCGCCGGGCTCATATGTAAAACTGCGGCTGGACGCAAAAAAAGCGGCAGCCTGACGTTCACGCGCTGGCAGCAGCCGGACTAATTAAGCGACAGGCGCAAGCGGCCGAGTTCGCGCACGCCGCGGATGGCGCGGCTGCCGTACCAGGAACATATCTCGCCGTCGATAAGGCGCACATCGCAACGCGCGCCCGGCGGCCCCAGATTTTGCACGACGCCGATATCGCGCTCGCGAAAACGATACGGTTCGCTGCTGAGGAGAACGTGATCGATATCTGCCAGCACCGCGGCGTCGAGTTCCAGCTCGGGATAGCGCGAGGACGCGCGCGCCGGCAGCGTGTCCCAGCCGGCCAGCGCCAAAATGCGCGAGATGTAGGTGTCGCGCGATACGGTCATCCATGGCTTGCGCCAGATCAGGTACAGCACATTCCGCCGTGGCAGCCCGGCGCAAGCGGCGACCGTTTCGTCGTGCGTGCGCCTGAATTCGGTGCACAACTCTCCGGCGGCCGCGTCGCGATCGAAAATTCCGCCGAGCAAGCGATACAACGCCAGATTGTCGAGCGGGGCGAGCGGATGAGTGACGATGATGTGCGGCACAAAACGCGCGAGTTCTTCGACGGCCGGCTTTTCGTTCTCGTCGATGTTGACGATGAGATGCGTTGGCGCCAACTCGCGGACGCGCGCGATGTCGATATCCTTGGTGCCGCCGACTTTCGGAATGTTGCGCACGGCGATGCGCGGATGCACGCAAAAGCCGGTGCGTCCGACCAGCGCATCAACCAGGCCGAGATCGCACACGAGTTCCGTGATGCTGGGCACCAGAGACACGATGCGCGGCGCTGCCGTAACCGCGGTGTGGCGCGTGCCGGCGGCGTCGACGAGCACGGATGGGTCCTGATTTTGCCTTGGCAATACCACCGGCGTAAGCTAGGGAATAAGGTGCGACGATTATGACCGATTTAAGTATTCAGAAAAAAACGACGCAAGGCCGCGGCACGGCGCAGCACAAGATCCGCTTCGTCACGGCGACCAGCCTGTTCGATGGGCACGACGCGTCGATCAACGTCATGCGCCGCATCCTGCAGGCGAGCGGTGCCGAGGTCATCCATCTCGGCCACAACCGCTCGGTCGATGAAATTGTCACTGCCGCGCTGGACGAAGATGTGCAGGGCGTCGCAGTCAGCTCGTATCAGGGCGGGCATGTCGAGTTCTTCAAATACATGCTCGATCTGCTGCGCGAACGCGGCGGCGCGCATATCAAAGTGTTCGGCGGCGGCGGCGGTGTCATCGTGCCGGCCGAAGCCGCGGAATTGCACGCTTATGGCGTGACCCGCATCTACACGCCGGAAGACGGCGCGAAGATCGGCCTGCAGGGCATGATAGACGACATGCTCGCGGCCTGCGATTTCGATCCTTCGGCGGTAACACCGCTCGCGCCCGACGCAGTGACAGGCGGCGACCGCCGCGCGCTGGCGCGCATGATCACCGCTCTCGAGAACGGTACGCTGGAAGCGGCAATGCACCGCCAATTGTCAGAACGCGTGCTCAAGATTAAAAAAGTACCCGTGCTTGGCATCACCGGCACCGGGGGCTCCGGCAAGTCGTCGCTGACCGACGAGCTCGTGCGGCGTTTGCGGTTCGATCAGGACGATGGTCTCAAGATCGCGCTGGTGGCCGTCGATCCGTCGCGCCGCAAAAGCGGCGGCGCGCTGCTCGGCGACCGTATCCGCATGAACGCGATCGACAGCCCCTCTATCTATATGCGTTCGCTGGCGACACGTGCTGCAGGCGGCGAGCTCGCCGCCTGCCTGCCCGATGTCATAGCGGCATGCAAGGTCGCGGGCTACGACCTGGTGCTGGTCGAAACGTCGGGCATCGGCCAGGGTGATGCGGGCATCGTGCCGCTCGCGGACTTGTCGCTCTATGTGATGACACCGGAGTACGGCGCCGCCAGCCAGCTCGAGAAAATCGACATGCTCGACTTCGCGGATTTTGTCGCCATCAACAAGTTCGACCGTAAAGGCGGCGAGGATGCGCAGCGCGACGTTTCCAAGCAAGTGCAGCGCAATCGCGAGGCTTTCGGCAAATCGCCCGCGGAGATGCCGGTATTCGGCACGATAGCCGCACGCTTCAACGATGATGGCGTGACGGCGCTGTATCAGGCGCTGAGGCCGCGCCTTGCCGAAGCAGGGCTCGCTCTGCGGCCCGGCAAGCTAGCGCCAGTCGCAGTGCGCGCATCGACTGGCAATATCTCGATTGTGCCTTCGTCGCGCGCGCGCTATCTCGCCGAGATAGCGCAGACTGTGCATACGTACCACCAACGCACGCGTGAGCAGGTGCGCATTGCGCGCGAGCGCCAGCAACTCGCGCAGACACAGCGCATGCTGAAGGCCGCCGGCAAACCCGCCGGTGATCTTCCCGCGTTGCTCGCCGAACGCGAAAGCGCGCTCGATGCCGGCAGCAAGGCTTTGCTCGACGGTTGGCCGCAGGTAAAAGCCGCGTACGCGGGCGACGATCATGTGGCGAAAGTGCGCGGCAATGAGATCAGCACTCAGCTCACGGTGACGACTTTGTCCGGCACGCACGTGCCGAAAGTCGCGCTGCCCCGCTTTGAAGACCACGGCGAACTTCTGCGCTGGCTGCGCAACGAGCATCTGCCGGGCTATTTCCCCTATACAGCCGGCGTGTTTCAGTTCAAGCGCGAGAACGAAGACGTCACGCGCATGTTCGCTGGCGAGGGCGATGCATTCCGCACCAACCGGCGCTTCAAGATGTTGTCCGCGCACGCGGAGGCGACGCGCCTGTCGACCGCGTTCGATTCCGTCACGTTGTACGGTTGCGACCCGCACGAGCGGCCGGACATCTACGGCAAGGTCGGCAATTCCGGCGTGTCGATAGCGACGCTGGACGATATGAAAGTGCTCTACGGTGGATTCGATCTCATCGCACCGGCCACATCGGTGTCGATGACGATCAACGGGCCGGCGCCAACGTTGCTGGCGATGTTCCTGAATACCGCGATCGAGCAGCAACTCGACGCGTTCGAAAAGAAATCCGGCCGCGCGCCCGACGCGCGCGAGGTCGCCGAAATTCGCGCGATGACCCTGCAAACGGTACGCGGCACCGTGCAGGCCGATATCCTGAAAGAGGACCAGGGCCAGAACACCTGCCTGTTCTCGACCGAGTTCTCACTGAAAGTCATGGCCGACATCGCCGAATATTTTGCACGCGAACAGGTGCGCAATTTCTACTCGGTGTCGATCTCCGGTTATCACATCGCCGAAGCGGGTGCGAACCCGATTTCGCAGCTTGCGTTCACGCTCGCCAACGGCTTTACCTATGTCGAGGCATACCGCGCGCGCGGCATGGCGATCGACGACTTCGCGCCCAATCTGTCGTTCTTCTTCTCCAACGGCATGGACCCGGAATATTCGGTAATAGGCCGCGTCGCGCGCCGCCTTTGGGCGGTCGCCATGCGCGATCTCTACGGCGCAAACGAGCGCAGCCAGAAGCTCAAGTACCACACGCAGACCTCGGGCCGCTCGCTGCACGCGCAGGAGATCGATTTCAACGACATCCGCACGACGCTGCAGGCGTTGATCGGTGTCTACGATAATTGCAACAGCCAGCACACTAACGCCTACGACGAAGCAATCACCACGCCGAGCGAAGAGTCGGTAAGACGCGCGATGGCAATCCAGCTCATCATCAACCGCGAATGGGGTCTTGCGAAAAACCAGAATCCGAACCAGGGGTCGTTCATCATCGAAGAGCTGACCGACCTGGTCGAGGCCGCAGTGCTCGCTGAGTTCGAGCGGCTGGCAGCGCGCGGCGGCGTGCTCGGCGCGATGGAAACCGGCTATCAGCGCGGCCGTATCCAGGAGGAGTCCCTGCATTACGAAACAATGAAGCACGACGGCAGCCTGCCCATCGTCGGGGTCAATACCTTCCGCAACCCGCAGCCGGTCGAGGCGGGCGATACGATACAGCTCGCACGCTCGACGCAGGAAGAGAAGCAGAGCCAGCTGAAGCGGCTGCGCGATTTTCAATCGCGTCATGCGAGCGCGGCGCCAGCGGCATTGCAGCGTCTGCAGGAGGTCGCAATGGCGAACGGCAATGTTTTCGCCGAGCTCATGAACGCGGTGCGCGTATGTTCGCTGGGCCAGATCACGCAAGCGCTGTTCGAAGTCGGCGGACAATACCGGCGCAATTTGTAGCGGCCGGCGCAGGCGCGCCTTGCCGGGATGCATAGTTACCCCTAAGATGCCTTTCCCGGGAGTTCGGAGGAGACCGGCAATGCCGGACCGACAAGCGCAATCCGCTACGTTTCCACGCCTGCTGCTTGCGAACGCCGAGCGGCTGCGCAATAGTCCTGCGATACGCGAAAAAGATCTGGGCATCTGGCAAACGTGGACGTGGGGCGAGGTCGCAGCAGAAGTCAGGACGCTCGCGTGCGGTCTGGCGGCGCTGGGGTTCAAGCGCGGCGACACGCTTGCCATCATAGGCGACAACCGGCCGCGGCTTTATTGGGCGATGGCGGCGGCGCAATCGCTGGGCGGCGTGCCGGTGCCGCTGTATCAGGACGCCATCGCGAACGAGATGGTGTACGTGTTCGACGACGCCGCGGCGCAATTTGCCATCGTCGAAGACCAGGAGCAGGTCGACAAGCTGCTGGAAATTCTACCGCGCTGCCCGCAGCTCAAGCACGTCGTCTACGACGATCCACGCGGCATGCGGCACTACGATCAGCCGCAACTCATGAGCTACGACGCGCTGGCCGCGAAAGGCCGCGCATACGATGCCGCGCATGCAAATTTTTTTGCCGGCGAAGTGGCGCTAGGACGTGCCGAAGATACCGGCATCATGCTGTACACGTCGGGCACCACCGGCAAACCAAAAGGCGTCTGCCAGAGCCACCACGCGTTTATCGTGGCGGCGCAGGGCGGCGCCGGCTTCGATGGTTTGAACAGCGGCGATAGCATGCTTTCGTACCTGCCGATGGCCTGGGTCGGCGACCATCTTTTTTCGTACGCGCAGTGGCTGGTTGCCGGCTTTACGATCAACTGTCCTGAGTCGAGCGAAACGGTCATGACCGATTTGCGCGAAATCGGGCCGACCTATTATTTCGCGCCGCCGCGCGTGTTTGAAAACCTGCTGACCACCGTAATGATCCGTATGGAAGACGCGAGCGCGGTCAAGCGCGCGCTGTTTGCTTATTTCACCGCCGTCGCGCGCCGCTGCGGGGCGGAAGTGCTCGACGGCAAGCCCGTATCAGCGGCCGACCGCATGCTCTACGCGCTGGGCAATCTGCTGATTTACGGACCGCTGCGCAACGTGCTCGGCATGAGCCGCATCCGGGTTGCGTATACGGCAGGTGCGGCGATCGGGCCGGACCTCTTTCGTTTTTACCGCTCGATCGGGGTCAACTTGAAGCAACTCTATGGCTCGACCGAGACCTGCGCCTATGTATGCCTGCAGCCGGACGGCGCAGTGAGCTTCGACTCCGTCGGCGAACCGGCGCCCGGCGTCGAGGTTAGCATCGCCGGCAACGGCGAAGTGCTCGTGCGGGGCGCCATGCTGCTCAAGGAATACTACAGACAGCCCGCGGCAACTGCCGAGGCGATCGACGGCGACGGTTATTTCCGCACGGGCGACGCCGGATTTTTCGACGAGCGGGGCCAGCTCAAAATCATCGATCGCGCGAAGGACGTCGGCAAGCTCACTGACGGGACAATGTTTGCGCCCAACTACATCGAGAACAAACTCAAGTTTTTTCCGCACATTAAGGAGGCGGTCGCGTTTGGCAACGGCCGCGACACGGTCGGCGCGTTCATTAATATCGACATCGGGTCGGTCGGCAACTGGGCCGAGCGACGCGCGCTTCCGTACTCGGGATACACCGATCTGGCGGGCAAGCCGGAAGTCTACGAGCTGATCCGTGAGTGCGTGGAGAAAGTCAACGCCGAACTCGCGCGCGAAGACGCGCTTGCCGCGTCGCAGATCCGGCGCTTCCTCATTCTGCACAAAGAGCTCGATCCGGATGATGACGAATTGACGCGCACGCGCAAAGTGCGGCGCGGCTTCGTCGCGGAAAAATATGCCGACCTCATCGCCGCGCTGTATTCGGACCGCACCGCATGCCACGTCGAAACGCAGGTCAGATTTGAAGACGGCCGCAGCGGCGTTGTGCGCGCGGACGTGCAGATACGCGAGGCGCGCACGTTTACATCCGCGCAACTGAAGTGCGCGGGCTGAGCCGGACCGCATGGCGCAGACGCGTAACATCGGCGGGACGGTACTCAAGATCGACGGCATATCGCTCGCGTTCGGCGGCGTAAAGGCACTCGCCGACGTGAGCTTCGACGTGCGCGAAGGCGAGGTACGCGCGATCATCGGCCCCAACGGCGCGGGCAAGAGCTCGATGCTGAACGTAATTAACGGCGTTTACCATCCGCAGCAGGGCAGCATCACATTCAAAGGCGTTACGCGCCGGCAGATGCGCCCGCACGAGGCCGCGCGCCAGGGCATCGCGCGCACTTTTCAGAACATCGCGCTGTTCAAGGGTATGACGGTGCTCGATAACATCATGACGGGCCGCAACCTCAAGATGCACGCCGGTTTTCTCGCACAGGCAATCTGGTACGGGCCGGCGCGCAACGAAGAAATAGCGCACCGGCAGGTGGTCGAGCGCATCATCGATTTTCTGCAGATCGAAGCCATCCGCAAGACTCCGGTCGGGCGCCTCCCCTACGGCATGCAAAAACGTGTCGAGCTCGCGCGTGCACTGGCCGCCGAGCCCGACATGCTGCTGCTCGACGAGCCGATGGCGGGCATGAACGTCGAGGAGAAGGAAGACATGTGCCGTTTCATCCTCGACGTCAACGACGAGTTCGGCACAACCATCGTACTCATCGAGCACGACATGGGCGTCGTCATGGATCTTTCGGACCGCGTGGTGGTGCTCGACTACGGACGCAAGATAGGCGATGGCACGCCTGACGAAATTCGCGGCAATCAGGCGGTAGTCGAAGCTTATCTCGGCGTGCAGCATTAAACGAGCGGCGATGGGATTCTTCCTCGAAGTTCTGCTCGGCGGCCTGATGGCGGGCGTGCTGTATTCGCTCGTCGCGCTCGGCCTGGTGCTGATATTCAAGGCGTCGGGCGTCTTCAATTTTGCGCAAGGCGCAATGGTGCTCTTCGCGGCGCTCTCGCTCGTGCGCCTGACGGAGAAGATGCCGCTGCCGCTGGCGCTGCTTGTCACCTGCGTCATCATGTTCATGCTGGCCTACGCGATCGAGCGCCTGGTCCTGCGGCCGCTCGTCAATCAGCCCGCCATATCGCTGTTCATGGCGACGCTCGGCATCACGTTTTTCCTCGAAGGCTTCGGCCAAATCCTGTGGGGCAGCGACATCTACAAGCTCGACCTCGGCATACCCAAGCAGCCGATCATCATTCTCGACAAAGTTTTCAGCGGCGGCATCCTGGTCGGCAGCGACGACCTGTTTGCTACCGTGGTGTCCGGCGCACTGGTCGCGGTGCTCGCGGTCTTTTTCCAGAAAACGCGCATCGGGCGCGCGCTGCGTGCAGTGGCCGACGATCACCAGGCGGCGCAATCGATCGGCATCCCGCTCAATCAGATCTGGCTCATCGTGTGGACCGTCGCCGGCCTCGTCGCGCTGGTGGCCGGCATCATCTGGGGCTCGCGCCTCGGCGTGCAGTTTTCGCTGTCGCTGATCGCATTGAAGGCGCTGCCGGTGGTGATACTCGGCGGTTTCACGTCGGTGCCGGGCGCGATCGTCGGCGGCCTCATTATCGGCGTCGGCGAAAAAATGTCGGAAGTCTATCTCGGGCCGTACATCGGCGGCGGCATCGAGAACTGGTTCGCGTACACGCTGGCGCTCGCGTTTCTGCTGATACGGCCGGAAGGCCTGTTCGGCGAAAAAATCATCGATCGAGTGTGACGTGATTACTAATCCCGATTACTGAATCCCGGATCCTGAATCATGTTCTATCGCGAAGTCGGTGAATTCAAAAGTACGTACGCGGCCGATCAGGTGTTATTGCCGATCCGGCAGGACCGCTATTTCGTCTGGGCCGTCATCCTGTTTGCATTCATCGGCGTGCCCCTCTGTGCAAATTCGTACTGGTTCAGCGCCATCCTGATCCCGTTTCTGATCCTCTCGCTGGCCGCGCTGGGCTTGAACCTGCTGGTCGGCTACTGCGGGCAGATTTCGTTTGGCACCGGTGGATTCATGGCGGTCGGCGCCTATGCGGCCTACAACCTGGGATTGCGCGTGCCCGGACTCAATCCAATCGTCGCGTTCCTGCTGGCCGGCGGTTGCGCGACACTCGTCGGTATTCTTTTCGGCGTGCCGAGCCTGCGCATCAAGGGCTTTTATCTCGCGGTAGCGACGCTTGCCGCGCAATTCTTCCTCGACTGGGTGTTCAGCCGCATCGCGTGGTTCACCAATTACACGCCGTCGGGTTCGCTCAATGCGCCGCCTGTGACGTTGTTCGACTTCACGTTCGACACGCCGTTGCGCAAATATCTTTTGTGCCTTTCGTTTGCGGCCGTTTTTGCATTGCTCGCGCGCAATCTTGTGCGCGGCCGCCTGGGCCGCTCGTGGATGGCAATCCGCGACATGGACGTCGCTGCGGAAATCATCGGCATCCGCCCGCTGTATGCGAAGCTGTCGGCGTTCGCTGTCAGCTCGTTCTTCATCGGCGTCGCGGGCGCCTTGTGGGCGTTTGTGCACCTGGGCTCGTGGGAGCCGCTCGCCTTCGACGTCAACCGCTCGTTCAGCCTGCTCTTTATGGTCATCATCGGCGGCTTGGGTTCGATACTCGGCAGTTTTCTGGGCGCGGCGTTTATCACGCTGCTGCCGCTGTTCCTGAATCAGTTTCCGGCGTGGCTGGGGCTGCACTGGTCGACGGCGCTGATTGCCAATCTGGAATCGATGATATTCGGCGCGCTGATCGTGTTTTTCCTGATCGTCGAGCCGCTGGGACTGGCCCGCCTGTGGCGGATTGCCAAGGAAAAGCTGCGCTTGTGGCCGTTTCCGCACTAGCGGCGCGAGCGCTTGCGCCGGCGGGTGGCAGTCAATACACTTTGCGCTCTACGTTTCACCGGCGCCCGATTCCAGATGAGCGCATAGTTCGATTTACCGGCAACAGACCGGAACGGCACAACCAAAGGAGGCAGTCATGAGCAGCTTCATCACGTGGCAACGCGCATTGTTACTGATACTCGCCGCCGGTGCGCTGGGCGGCACGGCAACTGCCTACGCGCAGGCAAATGACCAGTTCGTCCCCGTGCTCGTCTACCGCACGGGCGCGTACGCTCCGAACGGCGCGCCATGGGCGAACGGGTTCGTCGATTACCTGAACCTCGTCAACGAGCGCGACAAAGGCATCAACGGCGTAAAAATCGCCTACGAAGAATGCGAGACCGGTTATGCGACCGATCGCGGCGTCGAATGCTACGAGCGCCTGAAAGGCAAAGGGCCGACGGGTGCGGCGGCGTTCAATCCGCTGTCGACCGGCATCACGTTCGCGCTGACCGAGAAAGCGCCGGTCGACAAGATCCCGGTCATCACCATGGGTTATGGCCGTTCGGAATCCGCCGACGGCAGCGTGTTCACGTGGAATTTCCCTTTGCTCGGCACGTACTGGACGGCGGCCGACGTAATCATGCATCAGATCGCCAACAAACTCGGCGGCTACGACAAACTGAAGGGCAAGAAAGTCACGCTGGTCTATCACGACTCGCCGTACGGAAAAGAGCCAATCCCGTTGTTGACTGAGCTTGCCAAGCGCCATGGTTTCGATTTCAAGTCGCTGCCGGTGACGGCGCCTGGCGTCGAGCAGAAAGCAACCTGGCTGCAGATACGTCAGGATCGTCCCGATTTCGTTCTGCTGTGGGGCTGGGGCGTGATGAACTCAACCGCGATCAAGGAAGCGGTCGCGGTCAACTATCCGCGCGACCAAATGTACGGCGTGTGGTGGTCGGGCGCCGAGCCCGACGTGCTGCCGGCGGACGCGGGCGCTACCGGCTATAACGCTGCAGCGCTGCAGCACTCGTCAGGCCAGACTTCGGTGCATGCGGACATCCTTAAAAATGTTTACGACCGCAACAAAGGCAGCGGCAAGAAAGAAGAAATAGGCACGGTGTTGTACAACCGAGGCATGATCAACGCGATGGTCACCGTCGAAGCGATACGCACCGCGCAGGTCAAGTACGGCAAGAAGCCGCTCACCGGTGAGCAGGTGCGCTGGGGCATTGAAAACCTGAACCTCGATCAGGCGCGTCTGCGCCTGCTTGGTTTCGGCGGCCTTATGCAACCGTTGAAGCTGTCGTGCAACGACCACGAAGGCGCGCGCATGGCGCGCATCCATCAGTGGGATGGCAGCAAATGGGTCTACGTGTCGGACTGGATTGAAGGCAACAACAAATTGTTGCGGCCCATGGTCGAAGACGCAGCCAAGCGCTATGCGAAGGAAAAGAACATAACGCCGCGCGATTGCGCGAAAGTGACCTGAACTCACGGTGATGAGCAATCGGTGATGGGCGATGGGTTGATGCGGGTGGGCCGTAGTTTTCCCCATCACCCATCACCGATTGCTCATCACCGCCTTTCCCATGTCTGCCGTACTTGAGACCGATCCCGCCGGCGTTTTGCTGGCGGTCAACAATATCGAGGTCATCTACGATCACGTAATTCTCGTGCTCAAGGGCGTATCGCTGGAGGTGCAGGAAGGTAAGATCGTCGCCCTGCTCGGCGCCAATGGCGCGGGCAAATCGACAACGCTCAAATCGATTTCCAACCTGCTCAAAGCCGAGCGCGGCGACGTGACCAAGGGAACGATCGAGTTCCGCGGCCAACGTGTCGACCAGTTGAATCCCGCCGAGCTCGTCAAGCGCGGCGTAGTGCAGGTGATGGAGGGGCGCCATTGTTTCGCCCATCTCACCGTCGAAGAAAATCTGCTGACCGGCGCGTTCGCGCGCAGCCGCCGAGGCGACATCGGCGCCGATCTGGAGAAAGTTTATGCGTATTTCCCGCGCCTGAAGCAGCGGAGAGCGAGCCAGGCCGGCTACACGTCGGGGGGCGAGCAGCAGATGACAGCGATCGGCCGGGCGCTGATGGCGAGCCCGTCGATGATCCTGCTCGACGAGCCGTCGATGGGGCTCGCGCCGCAGATCGTCGAGGAGATTTTCGCTATCGTGCGCGACCTGAATCAAAAGGAGCGCGTCAGCTTTTTGCTCGCCGAGCAGAACACGCACATCGCCCTGCGCTACGCGGATTACGGCTACATTCTCGAAACCGGCCGCGTGGTAATGGACGGCAGCGCCGCGGAGCTGTCGAGCAATGAAGACGTCAAGGAGTTTTACCTCGGCTTGAGCGCCGGCGCGCGCAAGAATTATCGCGACGCCAAGCACTATCGGCGCCGCAAGCGCTGGCTGGCGTGAGAATGCAGGATTCAGGAGTCAGGATTCGGGATTCAGAGAATTCCCGGCTTTGTCATTGAATCCTGACTCCTGAATTCCGGATCCTGAGCGAAGCAACATGGATTATTACGATAAGCTTGAAACGCGCGACCCCGCGCAGCGCGAGGCGGAGCAGTTTGCCGCGCTACGCGCGCAAATCGCCAATGCCCAAGGTAAGGCGCCTTTCTTCGCGCGCGTGCTGGCCGGTGTCGACGCGGCGGGGATCAAGGACCGTGCTGCGCTCGCTGCATTGCCGGTCACGCGCAAGGCGGATCTGATCGACCTGCAAAAAGGCGCGCCGCCATTTGCCGGCATGACGGCGGCGCCGCTGTCTGCATTGAGCCGTCTGTATATGTCGCCGGGGCCGATGTTCGATCCCGAGGGCAAGCGCGCGGATTATTGGCGGCTCGCGCGCGCGATGTTCGCTGCGGGTTTTCGCGCGGGCGAGCTCGTCCACAATACTTTTTCGTACCACTTCACGCCGGCCGGATTCATGGCAGACATGGGCGCGCAAGCCATTGGCTGTCCGGTATTTCCCGGCGGCACAGGGCAGACCGAAATGCAGGTCGCCGCAATCGCGGCCCTCAGGCCGCAGTGCTATATCGGCACACCGTCGTTTCTGCGCATCATTCTGGAAAAAGGCGACGAGCTCAAAGCCGACTTATCCAGTTTAAAAAAAGCCATGGTATCGGCGGAGGCGCTGCCAGCAGCATTGCGCGCGTGGCTCAACGGCCGGGGTGTAGCGACGCTGCAATGCTATGCGAGCGCCGACCTCGGACTTATCGCTTACGAATCACCCGCGCAGGAAGGCATGATCGTCGACGAGGGCGTGATCGTCGAACTGGTGCGTCCCGGCACCGGCGAACCGGTCGCCGCCGGTGAAGTCGGCGAGATCGTGGTGACCACGCTGGCGCCGGAATATCCGCTGATACGCTTCGCCACCGGTGATCTGTCGGCGGGCCTTGCCGGCGCGAGTCCCTGCGGCCGTACCAATATGCGGATAAAGGGCTGGCTGGGCCGCGCCGACCAGACCGCCAAAGTCAAAGGTATGTTCGTGAAACCTTCGCAGATGGCCGACGTCGCGAAACGCCACGCCGAGATCCTGAAGTACCGGCTGGTGATCGATCACGACGACCGCAAAACGGACCGCATGACGCTCAACTGCGAAATATCCGGCGCCGGCAGCACGGCGCTCGCCGACGGCATTGCCGCAACGATACGCGACGTTTGCAATCTGCGCGGCGAGGTCGCATTCAAGCCGGCCGGCTCGCTGCCGAACGACGGCAAAGTCATCGACGACGTCAGAAAGTACGACTAATATGGTGACAAGCGCTTGCCACAGAGCTCACAGAGTTCAAGATGCTGAACGGTGGTCGTCGTTGCGTTTTTCGCTCTGTAAACTCTATGCCCTCCGGGGCGATTATTGTTTTTTGAATCGGGTTTCAATCTTCAACTCCTCATGCAAATTAAAAACAGCGTATTCCTGATTCCCGGCGGCGCATCGGGCCTGGGTGCGGCGACCGCGCAAACGCTGGTCGCCGCAGGCGGCAAGGTGATGCTGGCCGATCTCAATCGCGAAGCCGGCGAGAAATTCGCCGCGGGCCTAGGCGCCAACGCAAAATTTGCGGTCGCGGACGTCACGAATGAATCTCAGGTGCAACAAGCCGTCGACGCGGCAATTGCCGCATTCGGCGGCCTGCACGGACTCGTCAACTGCGCCGGCATAGCGCCCGGCGAGCGGGTGGTCGGCCGGAACGGTGCGCACACACTCGAAACATTCAGCCGCGTGATCAACATCAACCTGATCGGCAGCTTCAATACGCTGCGGCTGGCGGCGAACGCGATGGCCAAAAATACGCCGAACGCCGACGGCGAGCGCGGCGTGATCATTAACACCGCGTCGGTTGCCGCCTACGAAGGACAGATAGGCCAGGCCGCATACAGCGCATCGAAAGGCGGCATCGTCGCCATGGCATTGCCGATTGCGCGCGAGCTCGCCAAGCTCGGCATTCGCGTGATGACGATAGCGCCGGGCATTTTCGACACGCCTATGTTGCAAGGCATGAGCGAAGAGATACGTGCGTCGCTCGGTGCGCAGGTACCCTTCCCATCGCGGTTGGGCGAACCCGCCGAGTATGCGCGGCTCGCCGCCTTCATCGTGGAGAACCCCATGCTCAATGCCGAAACGATCCGCCTCGACGGCGCGATCCGCATGACCGCGAAGTAACGGCGCAAAGGAGTTCAGCGTGATCTACCAAAACATCATTCTCGAGCACGCCGAGGCGGGCAAGGTCGGCGTGCTGACAGTCAATCGTCCGAAGGCGCTCAATGCGCTCAATGCCGCCACGCTCGACGAGCTGTTGAACGCACTGACGCGTGTTGCAGAAGATCGCGAAGTGCGCGTGCTGCTCGTCACCGGCGCGGGCGACAAGGCATTTATCGCCGGCGCTGACATCGCGGCGATGCAGGGCATGAGCGCGCTGGAGGCGCAGACGTTCTCCGAAAAAGGCCAGCGCGTGATGCAGGCGATCGAAGCGCTGGCTGTTCCCGTTATCGCACTGGTCAACGGCTACGCGCTGGGCGGCGGCTGCGAGCTCGCGATGAGCTGCGACTGGATCATCGCGTCGGAAGGCGCCGTATTCGGCCAGCCGGAAGTCAACCTCGGCATTCCGCCCGGCTTCGGCGGCACGCAAAGACTCGCGCGGCTAGTCGGCCGTGCCCGCGCGCTCGAACTCGTCATCACCGGGCGCAACGTGAAGCCCGACGAAGCCCTGCGCATCGGCCTCGTCAACGAAGTCGTAGCCGGCGCGCAACTGACCGGGAAGGGCCTGGAGATGGCCAGGCTGATCGTCGCCAAAGCGCCGGTGGCGGTGCGCGTCGCCAAGCAGGCAGTGCAGCGCGGACTGGACCTCGATCTCGCGAACGGCTGCGTGCTCGAGACGAGCCTGTTCGCGTTCGCGTTCGGCACTGCCGACCGCAAGGAAGGCATGACCGCGTTTCTCGAGAAGCGCGCGCCGAAATTCGAGGGCCGCTGACGTGAGCGCGCAACCGATCAGCCGTTACCCTGTGCCCAAGCTGATGGATCTGCCGCTGGACGTGCGCGAGCGTATAGAGAAAGTGCAGGAGAAAGCGGGCTTCGTGCCCAATGTGTTCATCACGCTCGCGCACCGACCCGCCGAGTTCCGCGCGTTTTTCGATTATCACGACGCGTTGCTGCTCAAGGAAGGCGGCGGGCTGACCAAGGCCGAGCGCGAAATGATCGTCGTCGCGACGAGCGCCGCGAACCAATGCCATTACTGCGTAATCGCGCATGGCGCGATCCTGCGCATTTACGCGAAGAACCCGCTAATCGCCGACCAGATCGCGGTCAACTACCGCAAGGCGGACCTGAAGCCGCACCAGAAGGCGATGCTGGATTTCGCGCTCAAGGTCGCGCTGGTCTCGCAGGAAATAAGCGATGAGGACTTCGCGGGCCTGCACACGCACGGCTTCTCCGACGAGGACATCTGGGACATCGGCGCGATCGCGGCGCTATTTGCGTTGTCAAATCGCATGGCCAACCTTATAAACATGCGTCCGAACGACGAGTTTTACCTGCTGGGACGCGTTCCCAAGGCGTGAATTGCGCGCTTGCTAAGCACGTACGCCGCCAGCCGCGGAGGCCGCAAAGCACCATAGCGCCGATGCTATAATTCGTCTGCGGCCGGCGCCACAAGCGCGTGGCCGCGACCGAAAAGTCCCCGTCTATAGCGGGACGCCGCAAACCCCACGAAGGTGATGCCATGGATATGCAGGACATTCCTGATACCGACCCGCAGGAAACCCAGGAGTGGCTGGAGGCGCTCGACGGCGTCTTGAAGCACGAAGGCGCGCAGCGCGCGCATTTTCTGCTCGAGCAGCTCGTCGACAAGGCACGTCGCAGCGGCGCCTATATTCCGTTCAGCGCCAATACCGCATACCTGAACACCATTCCGCCGGGGAGCGAAGAGCACCTGCCCGGCGATGGCGAACTCGAGCACCGCATCCGCTCGTATGTGCGCTGGAACGCCATGGCAATGGTGGTACGCGCCAACAAGCACACCAATGTCGGCGGCCATATTGCGAGCTTTGCGTCGGCGGCAACGCTCTACGACGTCGGCTTCAATCATTTCTGGCGCGCGCAAAACGAGAAATTCGGCGGCGATCTCGTGTTCGTGCAGGGTCATTCCGCACCGGGCGTCTACGCGCGCGCATTCATGCTGGGCCGGCTCACGGCCGAGCAGATGGACAATTTCCGCCAGGAAGTCGACGGCAAAGGACTGTCTTCCTATCCGCATCCCTGGCTGATGCCCGATTTCTGGCAGTTCCCGACGGTGTCGATGGGACTGGGACCGCTGATGGCAATCTACCAGGCGCGCTTCATGCGTTACATGCGCGACCGCGGCATACTCGAAGCGCAGGGCCGCAAGGTATGGGCATTCATGGGCGACGGCGAGATGGACGAGCCCGAATCGCTGGGCGCGATCTCGCTCGCGGGACGCGAAAAACTCGACAACCTGATCTTCGTCATCAACTGCAACCTGCAGCGCCTCGATGGCCCGGTGCGCGGCAACGGCAAGATCATCCAGGAACTCGAGTCCGATTTCCGCGGTGCCGGCTGGAACGTGATAAAGGTCATCTGGGGCGGCTATTGGGACGAGCTCTTCATGCGCGACACCAAGGGCATACTCTTGAAGCGCATGGCGGAGTGCGTCGACGGCGAGTATCAAACGTTCAAGTCGAAAGACGGCGCCTACGTGCGCAAGCATTTTTTCGGTAAATATCCAGAGCTTCTCGAAATGGTGTCGACGATGTCGGACGACGACATCTGGCGGCTGAACCGCGGCGGTCACGATCCCTACAAAGTCTATGCCGCGTACGCGGCTGCGATGAAGCACACAGGCCAGCCGACGGTGATACTTGCGAAGACCATCAAAGGCTACGGCATGGGCGAGGCCGGCGAATCGCAGAACATCACCCATCAGCAGAAAAAGATGGGCACGTCGTCGATCAAGGCTTTCCGCGACCGCTTTGCGCTGCCGGTGCCCGACGACCAGCTCGAAGAAGTCCCTTACCTGACTTTCGCCGAAGGCTCGCCCGAACTCAATTACATGCGCGAGAAGCGCCAGTCGCTCGGCGGCTACCAGCCCGCGCGCCGACGCAAGGCCGCGGCCCTCGAAGTGCCGGCGCTGTCGGCATTCGAAACGTTGTTGAAAGCGAGCGGCGCAGGACGCGAACTGTCAACGACGATGGCGTTCGTGCGCATCCTTACGACGCTGGTGCGCGACAAGAAAATCGGCCAGTACGTGGTGCCCATCGTGCCGGATGAATCGCGCACGTTCGGCATGGAAGGCATGTTCCGGCAGCTCGGCATCTATTCGCACGTCGGCCAGCTCTACACGCCGCAGGACGCAGACCAGCTCATGTTCTACAAGGAAGACCAGAAAGGGCAGGTGTTGCAGGAAGGCATCAACGAACCGGGCGCGATGTCGTCGTGGATTGCGGCGGCAACGTCGTACAGCACGCACGGCGTGTCGATGATTCCGTTCTATATTTTCTATTCGATGTTCGGTTTCCAGCGCGTCGGCGATCTGTGCTGGGCCGCCGGCGACATGCGGGCGCGCGGTTTTCTGCTCGGCGGCACCGCCGGCCGCACGACGCTGAATGGCGAAGGTCTGCAGCACGAAGACGGGCACAGCCACCTGCTGGCGGCAACCATACCGAACTGCGTGGCTTACGATCCGACTTACGCGTACGAACTCGCGGTAATCATTCAAGACGGCCTGCGCCGCATGTACCAAGAGCAGGAAGACGTTTATTACTACATCACCGTGATGAACGAGAACTACGAGCATCCGGCCATGCCGGAAGGTGTCGAGAAGGGCATCCTGAAAGGGATGTATCTGCTGCGCGAAGGCAAGGCTAAAAAGAACGCGCCGAAAGTACAATTGCTCGGCAGCGGCGTGATACTGCGTGAAGTGATTGCGGGCGCCGAACTGCTCGAGAAGGATTTCGGCATCGCGGCGGACATCTGGAGCGTCACCAGCTTCAACGAATTGCGCCGCGACGGCCTTGATGCACAGCGCTGGAACATGCTGCATCCGGAAGCCGAGCCACGCCTCTCGCATATCGAAACCTGCCTTAAAGACCGCGAGGGCCCGGTCATCGCATCGACGGACTACATGAAGATGTATGCCGACCAGGTGCGAGCGTTCCTGCCCGCCCGTCATTTTCACGCGCTCGGCGCCGATGGTTTCGGGCGCTCGGACACGCGCGAAAAGCTGCGCCGTTTTTTCGAGGTTGATCGCAACTACGTGGCGGTCGCGGCGCTGAAAGCGCTGGCCGACATGGAGCTTGTGCCGCGCAAGACGGTGACCGAAGCGATCAAGAAATATAGCGTCGACCCCGACAAGCCCAACCCGACCACTGTTTGAGGAGTGAGGAATGAGGATTGAGGATCGAGGGAGAGGGCGGCGCACGATGTGCGACATTAGTGTTACTCAATCCTCAATCCTGCATTCTCAATCCTAGCGAATATCATGAGCGTAATCGAAGTCAAAGTCCCCGATATCGGGGATTTCAAGGACATCCCGATCATCGAAATCCTGGTCAAGCCCGGCGACAGCGTCAGCGCCGAAGACCCGTTGATTGCGCTCGAGTCGGATAAGGCGACCATGGAAGTGCCGGCGCCGAGCGCGGGCACGGTGAAGGAAATCAAGGTCAAGGTCGGCGACAAGGTTTCGCAGGGCACGCTGGTACTGATGCTCGATGCGGCGGCGGCGCCCGGCGCTGGGCCAGCGCAGCCTGCTGCGGGCAAGCCCGTAGCGCCACCTGCTGCGCCGCTTGCGCCGGCGCCTGCCGCTGCTTCACCGCCGCCCGCGTCTGCGCCGGCAACCGCGAGTCCGACGGCATCGCTCGAGCCGATCGACGAAGCGAAACTGAAACTCGTGCACGCGGGCCCGTCGGTGCGGCGCTTCGCGCGTGAGCTGGGAGCGGACCTGTCGAAAGTGACCGGTAGCGGTCCCAAGGGCCGCGTTCTGCGCGAAGACGTGCAGACTTACGTCAAGGGCGAACTCACGCGACCGCGCGGCGGCGCCGGCAGCGGGCTCGGCTTCAATCTGCTGCCGATGCCACAGGTCGACTTCGCCAAATTCGGGCCCGTGCAATCGCAGGCGTTGTCGCGCATCAAGAAACTGTCGGGCGCGAACCTGCACCGCAACTGGGTCGCCATTCCGCACGTCACGCAGCAGGACGAGGCCGATATCACGGAGCTCGAGGCGTTTCGCAAGTCACAGTCCGAAGCCGCGAAGAAAGAGGGCATACGCTTTACTCTGCTCGCGTTCCTGATGAAAGCGGCGGTCGTCGCGTTGAAACAGTATCCAAATTTCAATGCCTCGCTGTCACCCGATGGCGAAAACCTCATACTCAAGCAATATTTCCATATCGGTGTGGCGGTCGATACTCCGCTTGGCCTCGTAGTGCCCGTCATACGCGATGCCGACAAAAAAGGCCTGCTCGAACTCGCGAAAGAACTCGGCGTAATCAGCGCGCGCATGCGCGACGGCAAGATCAATCCGGCCGACCTGCAGGGCGGCTGCTTTTCGATATCCAGCCTCGGCGGTCTTGGCGGCACTTACTTCACGCCTATCATTAACGCGCCGGAAGTTGCGATACTCGGCGTCGGCAAGTCGGTCATGCGGCCGGTGTGGGACGGCAAGCAGTTCGCGCCGCGGCTGATGCTGCCGCTGTCGCTGTCCTACGATCACCGCGTGATTGATGGCGCGCAGGGCGCGCGCTTCATCGCGCATCTTTCCAGCGTGTTGTCCGATATCCGGCGTCTGGTTCTATAGAACGGATGCGCGTGGCAGTGTCGGGAACTTTCGGTCAGCCTAGCGGCAGTCGCCTCGCGTGAACGCGCCCATTGCCGTTTTCGGCGGCACTTTCGACCCTATTCACTTCGGTCATCTGCGGCTTGCGCAAGAACTCACCGAGTCTATGCATATGGACGAAGTGCGTTTCATGCCGGGCGGCACGCCGCCGCACCGCGCCGTTCCGCAAGTCACATCCGCGCAACGTCTGGAGATGGCGCGGCTCGCGATTGCCGGCAATCCCCTGTTTGCCATCGACGACCGCGAAGTCAGACGCAGCGGTCCCGGCTACACGGTTGACTCGCTGGCGGAAATACGCGGTGAAGTGGGCGACAAGCGTCCGCTGTGTCTGCTGCTGGGTGCGGATGCGTTTCTGGAGCTCGCAACATGGCACCGCTGGCACGATTTGTTCAAGCTCGCGCATCTCGTCGTCGCGCACCGGCCGGGCTTTCCGCCCGAGTCGTGGCCGGCCCGCATGCCTGAGCCGCTCGCGCGCGAATACGCCGCGCGGCTCATGCATCAGCCGTTCGCAGTACACCTTTCGCCCGCCGGCGGCATCGCGACGCAGGCCATCGCCGCGCTCGATATTTCGGCGTCGATGATCCGCGACTCGCTGGCACGCGGCGTGAGCCCGCGCTATTTGCTTCCCGATCCGGTTCTCGACTATATTCGCAGCCACAAACTTTACGTTACGCAGGAGGTGAATGAGAGTCGATAGGCTGGTCAAAGCCACGGTTGATGCGCTTGAAGACATCAAGGGGCGCGACATTGTGGTACTCGACGTGCGCCGGATGACGGCGCTGTTCGACAAGGTGATCGTGGTGAGCGGCGATTCGGCGCGGCAAAACAAAGCGCTCGCCAGCCATCTGCAGGAAAAGGTCAAGGCGCTTGGGGCGACCGTGCACGGCGTTGAGGGCACAGAGAGCGGCGAGTGGGTGTTGGTCGATCTCGGCGCTATCGTCGTGCATGTCATGCAGCCCGCGATACGCCAGCATTACAATCTCGAGGAACTGTGGAGCACTGCAGCCGCGCCGAAGCGGCGGCCCGCCCGCAGCGCGCGCTGAAATTCCGCATCGTGGCGGTCGGCCATAAGATGCCGGCGTGGGTCGACGCCGGCTTTGGCGAGTACGCGCAACGCATGCCGCGCGAGGCGCGCATTGAACTGACCGAAATCAAACCGGCGGCGCGCGCCGGGCGCGGCGAAAAATCCAGCCAGCAATGGCTGGCGCTCGAAGCGGCGCGCATACGTGCGGCGCTACCGGAGCGCGCGCACAAAGTCGTGCTCGATGAGCGCGGCAAAGCGCCGACCACTGCGGAGCTCGCGCGCCACATCGAGCGCTGGCGGCAGGACGGCGGCGACGTCGCATTCGTCATCGGCGGGGCGGACGGCACCGCGCCCATCCTGCAGCGCGAGGCAAACCTGCTGCTGTCGCTATCGCCGCTCACGCTGCCGCATGGACTTTGCCGAGTGCTGCTCGCCGAGCAACTCTACCGCGCGATCTCGTTGCTGGCCGGACACCCGTACCATCGAAAGTAAGGCAGGATCGAGGAATGAGGAATGAGGATTGAGGATCGAGCAAGCCTTAGTGAGCTTTCCTCAATCCTCAATCCATTATCCTCAATCCCATGACAATCATCTACCTCGCCTCGCGGAGCCCGCGCCGGCGCGAGTTGCTGCAGCTACTGGGCGTCGCGTTCGATGAGCTGCTCGCGCACGAAATGCATGGCGCGGACGCCGATGAAACGCCGCTCACGGGCGAAGCGCCTGTGGTTTACGCAATGCGCGTTGCGCGCGCAAAGGCCGAACTCGGCTGGCGCCAGGTCGCGGCGCGCGGCCTCGCGGTGCTGCCCGTGCTTGCTGCCGACACGACGGTGGCAATTGGCGAGGAGATTCTGGGCAAACCGGCCGATGCGCTGGACGCGCAGCGGATGCTGCGCCGGCTCACCGGGCGTACGCATTGGGTGCACACCGCGGTGGCGGTGGCACACCGGGATCGCATTGAAACTGCCCTGTCATCCTCTGCGGTAGAATTCCGCAACCTTGATGACACCGAGATCGAAGCGTATGTAGCGGGCGGCGAGCCGCTCGACAAGGCGGGCGCTTATGCAATTCAGGGTGAGGCGGCGGCTTTCGTTCGTACGCTGACGGGCAGTTATTCGGGCATCATGGGATTGCCGCTCGCGCAGACGGCAGCGTTGTTGCGCATGTTCGGGATCGAAAAACAAATTTATACGGATCCGCGGTGACCGAGGAAATTCTCATCAACGTCACGCCGCAGGAAACGCGGGTTGCCGTCGTGCAGCAAGGCGTGGTGCAGGAAGTGCAGGTCGAACGCGCGTCTGCGCGCGGCCTTGTCGGCAACGTCTGCATGGGCCGCGTCGTGCGTGTGCTGCCCGGCATGCAGTCGGCGTTCGTCGAAATCGGCGGCGCGCGCGCGGCATTTTTGCATGTCGCCGATATCTGGGGCCATCGCCAGGAAGGCGCCGAGGCGAAGCCGATCGAGCGGCTCCTCGCCGAAGGGCAAAACCTGATGGTGCAGGTGATCAAGGATCCGATCGGCACCAAGGGTGCGCGGCTGTCGACGCAAATAAGCGTCGCAGGGCGCTTGCTGGTTTATCTGCCGCAGGAATCGCGTATCGGCATTTCGCAGCGCATCGAAGCCGAAGAAGACCGCGTCCATCTGCGCGAAAAAGTGCAGCAGCTGATGCCGCCGGATATTACCGGCGGGTTCATCGTGCGCACCATGGCGGAGGCGGCGAGCGATCAGGAACTGCGTGCCGATGTCGAATACCTGCGCAAGTGCTGGAGCGACATCCAGGAAAAAGCGCGCTCGGCGGCACCGGCGGCGATGCTATACCAGGACCTGAGCCTGTCCCAGCGCGTGCTGCGCGATTTCGCCAATGAAGAGACGGCGCGCATCCTGATCGATTCGCGCGAGACGTTTCACAAGGTAGAAGCGTTCGCGCGCGAGTACATGCCGAACGTGGCTGCCCGGCTCGAGCACTATGCGGGCGAGCGGCCGCTGTTCGATTTGTACGGCGTCGAGGATGAAATCGAAAAGGCCCTCGCGCGCCGCGTCGATCTCAAGTCCGGCGGCTATCTCATTATCGACCAGACGGAGGCGCTGACCACGGTCGACGTGAACACCGGCGGCTTCGTCGGCGGCCGCAGTTTTGACGACACGATATTCAAGACCAACCTTGAAGCATCGCAGGTCATCGCGCGGCAGCTGCGGCTGCGCAACCTCGGCGGCATCATCATCATCGACTTCATCGACATGGACACCGAGGAGCACCGCAATGCGGTGCTCAACGAATTCCGCAAGGCGCTTGCGCGCGACAGGACGCGCATGACGATCAACGGCTTTACCCAGCTGGGTCTGGTCGAAATGACGCGCAAGCGCACGCGCGAAAGCCTCGCCCATGTGCTGTGCGAACCTTGCGCGATGTGTCAGGGACGCGGCGAGCTGAAAACGGCGCAGACCATTTGCTACCAGGTGCTGCGCGAACTGCTGCGCGAGGCGCGTCAGTTCGAGGCGCGCGAATTTCGCATCCTGGCCTCGCAGCAGGTGATCGACATGTTCCTTGACGAGGAGTCGCAGGGGCTGGCAATGCTGTCGGATTTCATTGGCAAGCCGGTGTCGCTGCAGGTCGAATCGCAGTACGGGCAGGAACAGTTCGACATCATCCTGATGTAGTACGACGGAGCAGATCCCATGTTCGAATCCGCTGAACTCGGCCACCGGATCGCCGACCGCGTCTACGCCCGCGCCGAGCCCAGGCTGCGCGCTGCGCTGCTCAAGACGCAGTACGCGTTGCTCGAACAAAAGCGTTTTCCGGTGATCATCGTCATCGGCGGTGTGGACGGCGCCGGCAAGGGTGAAACCGTCAACATCCTGAATGAGTGGATGGACCCGCGACATATCGTCACCCACGCGTTCGGCGAGATGTCGGACGAAGAGCGTGAGCGGCCCCGCATGTGGCGCTATTGGCGTGCGTTGCCGCCCAGCGGCCGCATCGGAATTCTGTTCGGCGCATGGCATACGGCGCCCATACTCGATCGCGTGGCGGGGCGCATCGGCGATGCCGAGTTTGAACTTGCGCTGGAAGAGATCGCGCATTTCGAGCGCATGCTCGTCGACGAGGGCGCGTTGATCCTCAAATTCTGGTTTCACCTGTCCCGGCGCGCAGAGAAGAATCGCTTGAAGGCGCTGGCCGCCGAACCGCGCACGCGCTGGCGCGTCACCGACGAAGAGTGGGATCACTTCGAGCACTACGGTAAATTCCGCAAGGTGTCGGAAACCGCATTGCGCGAGACCAATGCGGCGTACGCGCCGTGGACAGTCATCGAGGGCGTCGACCCCAACTATCGCTACCTGACGGCCGGCCGGTCATTGCTGGCCGCCATGCAAAAGCGCCTCGCGGGCGAACGGCCCGCAGTCAGCCGCGCGGCGGCGCTGCCGGAACCGGCGCTTGATCGCCGCACCGTATTCTCCGGCCTCGACTATGAACAGAGCATGGCGCGCAGCGAATATCGCAGCAAGCTCGAGAAATATCAGGGCCGTCTCAGCCTGCTGCTCCGGCACCGCAAGTTTCGCGACAAATCGCTCATCATCGTGTTCGAAGGAGCCGATGCCGCCGGCAAGGGCGGCAGCATACGGCGCATCACCGGCGCGCTCGATGCGCGCCAATATCGTGTGATACCGATCGCCGCGCCAAGCGAGGAGGAACGCGCACATCCCTATCTATGGCGGTTCTGGCGCAGTCTGCCGCGACGCGGCCGCGTGACGCTGTTCGATCGCTCGTGGTACGGACGCGTGCTGGTCGAGCGCGTGGAGAACCTATGTCCGCAGGCGGACTGGATGCGCGCCTACGAGGAAATCAACGATTTCGAAGAGCAAATGGTCGAGGCCGGCGGTATCGTCATCAAATTCTGGCTTACGATCACCAAGGAAGAGCAACTCAAACGATTTCGCGAGCGCGAGCGGACCCCGTTCAAGAAATTCAAGATTACGCCCGACGACTGGCGCAACCGCAAAAAGTGGAATGCCTACGAGCGGGCGGTATGCGACATGGTGGAGCGCACCAGCAATGACGACGCACCGTGGAAACTGGTGCCGGCCAACGACAAATATTCGGCGCGAATTGAGGTGCTGAAAACGCTCTGCGAACGCCTGGAGGCGTCCTTATAGAGTTGCGTCGGCCGCCGGCTCAGGCGACTTTGGCGACAGCCGCCGGCGGGGTGGCCGCCGCAGCCGCGGCGGCGGTGTCGCCGTCGAGGCTCAGCTTGATGCCGGACAACACCCTCGCCTGATCCTCGAGCGCGATCTGCAGCTTGTCCAAGTGTTTCATGCGGTCTTCGACCGAGCTGATGTTGTCGCGGATTTTCTTGAAATTTTCGATCCGCTTGG
This sequence comes from Betaproteobacteria bacterium, assembly GCA_025363575.1. Next base: position 40,993 of record JANYDM010000021.1, read on the forward strand.
CGAGCACTTTTTCGTGCTCCTTGATCTGCAGGTTGAGCGGATTCAGTGCCGACTTGAGCCACGACTCGGCATCCATGCGCGTCATTTCGAAGATCTGGCGCGCCTCGCCGACAAGGGTTTCGTAAAAACGCTTGACCAGGAAGTCCTTGTATTTGGCCATGTTGACCGGATCGTGGCAAAAAGTGCGCGCGGTTTCCTGCATGCCTGTCATCGCCAGTGCGTGTTTTTCCAGGTTGAGCGGCGGCGGGGACAGCCGGGCAAAACCGAATTTTTCGTGAAAATGTGCGTACGTCGCGTCGACCAGATTCTTGATCTGGTTCGCGAAGTTGAGGATCTTCGCCGACACGCCGGAGAAATGCTGGAACAACATTTGCATGCTTTTCCACATGCCTGCCGTCGTCCACGCGTCCTCGATGAATTTGCGGTCTTTGTTCAGAATATCGTCCAGCCGGTCGTCGTCGAGCTGTTTTAACAGCGTCGCGCCCTGGTTGGTCACGGTATTGAAAGTCGAGCGGAAAGTCTGGATGGTTTCCTGGTACGCCTTGCGATCGCCTTCGAGGCGCGTGACCATCGACTGTGCCATGGTGCGGCTTTTGCCGGACATCGCGGCGAGTTCCTTGAGTTCCGTCTGCGTCGCAGTCAACTGATTGCCCACCGCAAGGCGCGAGGCGTCAACCATGCTGCCGATTTCGCGTTGCACCGCCGCGCGCATGATTTCCTGCTTGGCGGGAATAATTTCGGCCGCCAGCAGGTATTCGAGCTGCTCGATGCCGCTCCTCGTCAGCAGTGCATTGTCGCCGCGCACGCGCGCGAGCAGGGCTTTCTGCGCGGAGATTGCCATGACGTGCGTGCGCGGCAGGACAAGCAGCGAGGATGTCTGCTCGAGCTGGCGCTCGACGTCGCTCGCGATCTCGGCGTCGGACTTGAGGTCATCCCACATAAGGTCGATCTTGTTCAGGACTGCAATGCGGCGCGTCGCCGCCGGCTGCACGTATTTCTGCCACACATCGAGATCCGATTTGGTAACCCCGGTGTCCATCGCTAGCAGGAACAGCACGGCGTGAGCGTTCGGTATCATCGACAGCGTGAGCTCCGGCTCCGTGCCGAGCGCGTTCAGCCCCGGCGTGTCGAGGACGACGAGACCGTTCTTCAGCAGCGGATGCGGATAGCTGATCATAGCGTGGCGCCACGCCGGGATTTCGACCTTGTCGCCGCCCTGCCTGGCCATGGTCGAAACCATCGGATCATTGTCGTCCCACAGGCCGAGCGTGCGCGCCTCGTCGATGCCGACCATCTTGACTTCGACCAGATGTTTCATCGCCTCGGCCATATCCTCGCGCGAGTCGATGTTCAGCCTCACCTTGATCCATTCGACATGCTGGCGTTTGAGCGCGCTTACCGTCTCCTGGCGGCTGCGCGTTTCGATCGGCAGCAACCGCATGTACGGCTCTTCGGCCGGATCGTAAAAAATTTCGGTCGGGCACATGGTCGTGCGGCCGACGTTTGACGGCAGCAGGCGTTGCTTGAAATCGGAGAAAAACATCGCGTTGATGAGCTCGGTCTTGCCACGCGAAAACTCGGCGAGGAATGCCAGCGTCATTCGATCATTGCGCAGGCTTTCGATCAGATCATAGATGCGGAGAGATTGCTGGATATCGGCATAGCCGTTGGTATCGAGCCAGCCCTTGTAGGACTCGATCCCCGAGATCATCTGGTCGCGCCATTCCTGGTAATGGGCGACTTCTTTTTCGAGCAGACTCGTCATAGTTCATCAAATAAGGCGGGCAGTTTTTACCGGCACGCCCGGGATTCGGGAAAATCCGAACCTTTTCCGGCGCTTATGCCCACCGCGCCACATGATAACCCAGCGCGGGCGCCACGCCTACCGGCGCGGGCGAACCCACCGCGAGCCCAGCACGCGCTTACCCCGACATGGCGGGTCTGATCTCGCCCAAAGGCCTGGTCGCTGTAGGAGCCGTCAACGCAAGATTGGTGCGCAACTGATCGAGCTGTTCTCCCTGTTTTTTTAATGCTACTCGCTGCGCGTCGAGTTGCTTGATGCGCTCCTGCACCGAGGTCAGGTTGTCTTTCATGTCGCGCAGGTTTTCAACGCGTTTGAGCATGAGCTTTTGACGTTCCATGATCTGGCCGTTGAGCGGGCCCAGCGCGCCGCGCAGCCAATGCTCCGTGTCCAGGCGCGTCAGCTCGAACGTCTGCCGGGCTTCTTCGACCAGCCCGTCGTAAAACTTTTTGACGAGGAAATCCTTGTAGGTCGCGATGTTGATCGGGTCGTGGCAGAATGCGCGCGCATTGGCCTCGAGCGCGTGCATGGATTCGAGGTGCTTTTGCAGTGTCAGCGGCGGCGGGCTCAGTTTGGCGAGCCCGAAGTTTTCGTGAAACTGCTGGTAAATGCCTTCGACCGCCTCGCGCAGCTTGACGGCGTAATTGAGGATTTTCTCGACCTGGGTGGTGAAGTAGCCGAAGAGTCCCTGGATGCTCTTCCACATGCCGGCGGTCGTCCACGCGCCCTGGATGAATTCGCGGTCGTGCGAAAGAATTTCCTCGATGCGATCGTCATGCAGCGTCGCCAGCAGCTCCTGGCCTTTGGCGGTCAGATCGGAATAGGTGACATTGAACGCGGCCACGCTCTTCTGGTAGGTCTTGCGCTCGCTTTCGAGCCGCGTCAGCATGTCCTGCGCGACGTTCTGGTTCTTGCCGGCGGTCGACGTCAAATCCTGCATTTCCTTGATGGTCGCTATGAACCGCGCTGCGACCGCCTGGCGGGCTGACTGCACCAGCGGGCCGATTTCCTTGGCCACGGAGGTCAGCAGCAGCGACTGACGTTCAGGCACCAGTTTTTCCGCATGCAGCTTTTCGAGCTGCTCGATGCCGGACGTGGTTTCGCTGCCTTCGTCGTGCGCCAACCGGCCGGCCACGGCCTGCTTGATGGCGAGCGACAACACGTTGGATTCCGGTATCGCGAAAGCCTGCGCGACTGCTTTCTCGGCTGCCGCGTCCGCGCCCGACCCCCTGTCGAGCACCGCAAACTTGTGCGCTTGCGAATTCTGCACGTATTGCTTCCACACATCCTGTGCGGCGGGCGTTAGCTCTTTGCCCAGCACCATCAACAGCGACTGGGCGCTTGAAGCAATACGCATAGCCACCTCAGGCTCCGCCGACAGCATCTGCGAGCCGGGGCAATAAAGCGCGATGAGGCCGCTTTTCAGCATCGGATGCGGCAGGTTGATAAGCGCATAGCGCCACGCCGGTATCATCACGGCGTCGCCGCTGCGCTCGACATTGATCAGATTAAGCGATTTCGCCTCGTCTACGCTCACCGCGCGCGATTCCATCAGGCTTTGCGTCGCCTCGGCGATGGATTCAGGCGATTCGGGATTCAGGCGCATGGTGATCCAGTCCACCGGGCTGCGCCGCAGGGTGGCGATGCTGTCTTCACGCTTGCGCGTTTCCATCGGCAGCACGCGCACGTACGGCGATTCGCTGGGATCGTAGAATATTTCGGTGGCGCACAAGAACTCGCAGCCGGGCCCCAGCGGCAGCAGGCCGCCCGGCAGGCTTGCAAACAGCAGGGCATTGATCAGGCCGATCTTGTCTTCGGCCGATTCACCCATGAACGCCATGCGGATGCGGTCGTTGCGCAGACCTTCGACCAGATCGTAAATACGCAGCGTCTGTTCGATGTCGGCCTGGCCGTACGCGTCCTGCCACGTACGAAATTCATCGATCGAAGCAACCAGTTTTTCGCGCCAGCTGGTGAACTGGGCAATGCGCTGTGCTAGTTGGTGCGGCATAAGGCGTCCATATTGGCAAGTGGCGCCGCGATGGCAGGTGAGACGTCGTTCAGTTCGACGATTTTGCGCCGGCCGCGCGCACCCTGATAGTTTGTGACTTTGCTCATTAGCAGGTTAAACCATTGATGTAAAAAGTCAATCAGCGTTCGCCGGCGCGGTGTGGCTTCATTTTCATCGCCAAGTCCGGCTACAGCAGGCGCCCGATAGTCGTCTCCAGCCAAACCAACGGCACCGCGAGTATGAGCTGGCAGATCAGCAACACGAATAACGGGGACAAATCGACATTGGCGATGGTGGGCACCCGTCGCTGAAACGGCCGCAAAAAAGGACGCGTAACGCTGTTAAGCAGCGGCGCCACCTCACTGTGCGGATTTATCCAGCTCAGAACAGCCTGCAATATCACCGCACCCATGATCACGTACACCGTCAGCCGCGTGAGGTTAATCAGCGCAAGCGCGGTTATCACCCCAGTCGCGACGGCGGGAGCCCCGCCCAGTTCGTAGCCCTTCACCAGGAGAACGAGCCACAATTGCAGCATCGCCACCAGCCACGCGATGACCACGGTCGCCACGTCGACGCCCCACCAGCCCGGGATTGCGCGCCGTGCCGGCAAAACCAGAAAATCGGTGACCGCGCGCACGAATTCGGACAATTGATTGCGCGCCGGCGCGCGCGCCCACTGCAGAATCACGCGCAGCAGCAAGGCGAACACGAACAGGTCGCCGGCTGTCGTGATCAAAAAAATCAGAGTTTGCGCCAGCATCGCGTTATCCGCCCTAATCCTTGCCCAGTTCTTCGCCCATCTCGCGCGAACGCGCGTCCGCAGCTTTAACGGCGCGCACAATGGCTTCTTTAATGCCCGCGCTCTGCATGTTCTCCAGCGCCGCCGCGGTGGTGCCGCCTTTTGACGTGACGCGCGCGCGCAAAGTCGCTGCGTCCTCCGCGCTGGCGGCGGCAAGCTTGACCGCGCCGGCAAAGGTGTCGAGCGCAAGGCTGCGCGCCGCGGCGGGCGCCAGCCCCAGATCGAGCGCCGCCTGCTGCAGGGCTTCGATGAAATAAAAAACATAGGCGGGTCCGCTGCCGGACACCGCCGTGACCGCGTCCAGCTGCGCCTCGTTTTCCACGCGCAGCGTGACGCCAACGGCGCCGAGTATCGCCTCGCTGCGCGCAATATCCTCGGCCGTCGCCCCTGGCTGCGCAAATATTCCGCTGCAGCCCGCACCCACCAGCGCCGGCGTATTCGGCATGGCGCGCACCAGCCGTGCATAGCCGCCCAGCCAGCGCGCGAGGTCGACGCTGCGGATGCCGGCGGCGATACTGATGACCAGCTGTTGCGAGAGGTGCGGTCGCAGCGCGGTTGCGACTTCGCGCGTGTTCTGCGGCTTGACCGCCAGCACGATGCAGTCTGCGGCCGCAGCGGCGACATCCACGCGGTCGAAAGTCGTTACGCCGAACTGTTGCGCCAGGCGTGCGCGCGCGGCAGCGTCGATCTCGACCGCGCGCAAAGTCTGCGCGGCATAACCTTTCTTCAGCAAGCCGCCGATGATCGCGGTGGCCATGTTGCCGCCGCCGATGAATGTGATGTTCATTTGATGGTAATGGAAGATGAGCGATGGTAATGGAGTGATGGTTATTGGAACAACGCGCCGCAAAGCGATTTTACCCCGCCGTTACTCATTCATCGCTTGTCCTCGTCGTCCGAATATCGCGGCGCCGACGCGTACCATGGTCGCACCTTCCGCCACGGCGGCCTCGAGATCGGACGACATGCCCATGGAAAGGGTATCAAGCGTTATGCCGGCCGCATTCAACCTTGCCATGAGCTCGCGCAATTCGGCGAAATGGCGCCGCTGTTGCGCGGGATCAGGACTGGCAGGCGGAATCGCCATCAAGCCGCGCAGCTTTAACTGCGGTAATTCGATGACAGCCCGCGCCAGCGCGAGCGCGTCCGCCGGCGCGACGCCGCTCTTACTCGCCTCGTCGCCGATGTTGACCTGGATGCAGACTTGCAGGGGTGCTAAGCCCGGCGGGCGCGCCGCGGCGAGTCGTTCGGCGATCTTTTTTCGATCGACGCTGTGTACCCATGCAAAGTTTTCGGCGATCTGGCGCGTCTTGTTGCTTTGGATCGGACCGATGAAGTGCCAGGCGGGCTGCTGAATACGAGCTTCTATCGCGGCCCCGCCGGCCGCGAGCGCGCGTATCTTGTCGAGCGCTTCCTGCACGTAATTTTCGCCGAATGCGTGTTGGCCGGCCGCGAGCGCGTCCGCGACTGCATCGGCGCCGAAGGTTTTGCTGACCGCGATGAGTTCGATGTCGCCGGGATCGCGTCCGCAGGCGCGCGCAGCGCCGGCGATGCGCTGTCTTACGGCTTGCAAGTTGAGCCCGATTGTGGCCATAATTTCGCGGTAACTGAGCGTTTATTCTGATCGGCAGCGCATTGCAGCATGCGCTTTGCGCTTACCCCTATCCCGCAACAGGAAATTATAATGGACATCTCGGAACTGCTCGCGTTTGTCGTCAAGAACAAGGCGTCCGATCTGCATCTCTCGTCCGGCCTGCCGCCGATGATCCGGGTGCATGGCGATATCCGCCGCATCAATCTGCCGTCGATGGAGCACAAGGACGTGCACGGCATGATGTACGACATCATGAACGACGGCCAGCGCAAGTTCTACGAAGAAAATCTCGAGTGCGATTTTTCGTTCGCGATACCCAACCTCGCGCGGTTCCGCGTCAACGCGTTTGTGCAGCAGCGCGGCGCTGCCGCTGTCATGCGGACCATCCCGTCCAAGATCCTGTCGCTCGAAGATCTGAAAGCGCCGAAGATTTTCGGCGAGATCGCCGACCAGCCGCGCGGCATGGTGCTGGTCACCGGCCCCACCGGATCGGGAAAATCGACCACGCTAGCGGCGATGGTCAATCACAAGAACGAAACCGAGCTCGGCCACATTCTCACGGTCGAGGACCCGATCGAATTCGTGCACGAATCCAAGAAATGCCTGATCAACCAGCGCGAGGTGGGACCGCACACGCTGTCATTTGCCAATGCGCTGCGTTCCGCGTTGCGGGAAGACCCGGACGTGATCCTGGTTGGCGAAATGCGCGACCTGGAAACCATCCGCCTCGCGATGACCGCGGCCGAAACGGGCCATTTGGTGTTCGGCACGCTGCACACGAGCTCAGCCGCCAAAACAATCGACCGCATCATCGACGTGTTCCCGGCGGAGGAGAAGGAAATGATCCGCGCGATGCTGTCGGAAAGCTTGCGCGCGGTGATTTCGCAGGCGCTGCTGAAAACGAAGGACGGCAGCGGACGCGCGGCGGCGCACGAGATCATGATCTGCACGCCGGCCATCAGGAACCTGATACGCGAAGCCAAGGTTGCGCAGATGTACTCGGCAATCCAGACCGGCCAGTCGTTCGGCATGCAAACGCTCGACCAGAACCTGCTGGAACTGGTCAAGCGCAATCTCATATCGGTCGATGAAGCGCGCGGCAAAGCCATGAACAAGGACAATTTCCGTTAATGTAACGTCCGCGGTTGCGCGGCGGTGAAACGCTCAATGCAATAAGGGGTGCGCAATGGATCGTGACCAGGCAGTGCAATTCATGCATAACTTGCTGCGCGCGATGCTCAGCAAAAAAGCGTCCGACTTGTTTATTACTGCCGGATTTCCGCCTGCGTTCAAGGTCGACGGCAAGATGACGCCGGTGTCCAATCAGACGCTTACGCCGCAGCACACGGCGGACCTCGCGCGCGCGATGATGAATGACAAGCAGGCCGCAGAGTTTGAGGAAACCAAGGAGTGCAATTTCGCGGTGGCCCCGGCCGGCATCGGCCGCTTCCGCGTCAATACATTCATGCAAATGCAGCGCGTCGGGATGGTGATGCGGACGATCACCACCACCATTCCCAAATTCGACGATCTGAAGCTGCCGCCGGTGCTGAAGGACGTGATCATGAGCAAGCGCGGACTCATCATTTTTGTCGGCGGCACGGGTTCGGGCAAATCTACCTCGCTGGCGGCCATGATCGGCTACCGCAACGAGAATAGTTACGGCCACATCATCACGATCGAAGACCCCGTCGAGTACGTACACGATCACAAAAACTGCCTGATCACGCAGCGCGAAGTCGGCGTCGACACGCTGTCGTGGGAGCACGCGCTGCACAACACATTGCGGCAGGCGCCCGACGTCATTCTGATCGGCGAGATACGCTCGCGCGAAACCATGGAGCACGCGGTGGCGTTCGCCGAAACGGGCCACCTGGCGATGGGCACGCTGCACGCCAACAGCGCCAACCAGGCGCTCGATCGCATCATCAACTTCTTTCCGGAAGAGCGCAAAGCCCAGTTGTTGATGGATCTTTCTCTCAACATTCGCGCGCTGATTGCGCAGCGGCTGATTCCCACCAAGGAGGGCAAGGGCCGGCGGGCGGCGATCGAAATCCTGCTCAATTCGCCGTTGATTCAGGACCAGATATTCAAAGGTGAAGTGCACGAGATCAAGGGCACGATGTCGAAATCCCGCGAAATGGGCATGCAGACTTTCGACCAGTCGCTGTTCGACCTGTACGAAGAGGGTGCGGTCAGCTATGAAGACGCGTTGCGCAACGCCGACTCGGTCAACGAATTGCGGCTGAAGATCAAACTCGAGGGCAAGGAGTCCAAGGACAAGGACGTCATGTCCGGCATCGAACATCTCAACATCGTCTGATCGCGGGCGTCTGCGCCCGTCTAGATACGCCGGTTGAACGGAGCACTGCACGACCGTTCAACCGGCGTAATTATTTATGACCCTTCCTTTCGAGTTGCACAGCCTGATCATCAGCGCGCTGGTGGTTTCGGCCGCCTATGTGATATTCGGCATCTCGGCGTTCGGCGCGGCACTGTTTACCGTGCCGGCATTGTCGTATCTATACCCGCTCGATTTCGTGCTGCCAGTGTGCGTGCTGCTCGACGTGTCCGCCTCGATTGCGATCGGCACCCGGTTTTCGCGCGAGTCGGACAAGCAGGAATTGTTGCGAATGGCGCCCGCCTGCCTCGTCGGTGCGGTGCTCGGCGTAACTCTGCTGGTGAACCTGCCGAGGCAGGCGACGCTGGTGGGGCTGGGCGGGTTTCTGCTTTTTTATGGCATCTATATGCTGCGGCAGGGCGGGGTCACGACGCCGGTGAGCCGCCGCTGGGCGCCAGTATCGGGCTTTGCCGGCGGTGCGATGGGCACGCTGTTCGGCATAGGCGCGCCGCCTTACGCGATATATCTTTCCCGGCGGCTCGTCGAGAAGGGGGCGTTGCGCGCGACGCTCTCCAATATGGTGCTGCTCTCAACCGGCATACGCGCGCTCGTTTTCGCGGTGGGCGGACTGATGCTTGCAGACCGCCTGGTGGTGTTTGCGATCCTGCTGCCGTTCGCGCTTGGCGGGCTATGGTGCGGCAACCGCATACACGGGCGCATTTCGCGCGAGCAGGTGGCGCGCGTCATGAGCGCGGTGCTGATGTTAATCGGTACTTCGCTGGTGGTGCGCGCACTCGCGCAATAAATCCAGCGCACGCGTCAGAATTCTTTGCCGGCCAGCGCGTTCTCGATACGACGGTCGGGCACCAGCCACATCAGCGCCACCAGCACGTACAGCGCCTGTGATATCCATTGCGACCAGAAAGCGGCCGCGATCGCGGTGAGATAAATGACAGGCGACGCCTTGCCTTTCCAATCGCGGCGGATCGCTCTGCCGAGCAGCGAATCCTGTCCCTGCGACTTTATGATGATTTGCTGCAGTATGTAGTACGCGATGGCCGCCATCAGCAATACCAGACCATAGAAAGCGGACGGCGCTCCTGCGAAATGGTTTTCTCCCATCCAGCCGGTGGCGAAGGGAAACAGCGACAGCCAGAAAAGCAGATGCAAGTTGGACCACAACATGGCCCCGGTCACGTTGTGAACCGTCTGCAGCATATGGTGGTGGTTGTTCCAGTAGATGCCGACGTAGACGAAGCTGAGCACATAGCTTAGAAAGACCGGGATCAGCGGCGCCAGCGCGTCCAGGCCCTCTTCATGCGGCACCTTGAGCTCCAGCACCATGATAGTGATGATGATGGCGATCACGCCATCGCTGAATGCTTCGAGTCTGTTCCTGGTCATATCCGGATTGTCCTTGTGATTTTCCGCCGCTGGCCGCCCGATTCTTGAGCCGGTCAAGTCTTGCTTCCGCGCATTCTGCCGGTTAGCGGAACTTCCTTGCGTATTTGTCCTTTACTTCCCTGGAGATGTACGTGCTCAAGTCGCGTCCCGTTATGGCGCGTCTTTTCATTTCGGCGATCGCGGCTGCGCCCGCGCTCTCCGTGGTGTATTCATAATTCAAGCCGTCCTTGAACCGGACTATGATCGATTGCGCGTCCGCTGCGAAGGCAACCACGCCGGAATTACCGCTCAGGTTGAGGTAGGGTTGCATGCCGAAATGTGCGGTTTGCGGGCTGCTCTCACGCGCCCGGCCCTTCCCCCGGCTTCTTGCGGCGCATGCTCCCCGCCATGATTTTGTACTCGAGCAGCCGGCATTCGAGCGCGCCGTTAAACAGCACCGTACGTTTTGACGCAGACAAGCGTATGAGCTTTGGCAACTGGGCGTCGCCGGTAAAGATATAAGCGCGCCAGCCGCTGAAGCGCTGCTTGAGTGCGTCGCCGAGCTTCGGGTAGAACTCCATGAGTTCGTGCGCATCCGACAGCCGCACGCCGTATGGCGGGTTGGAGACGATAACGCCGCTCTCGGCAGGCGCAGGTGTCTCAAGCACGTTCGCCTGCTTGAGCTGTATTTGCTTTTCAAGTTGCGCGGCGGCGATGTTCGCACGCGCGCTTTTCAGCTCGTCGCCGTAAAGGTCGCTGCCGTATATCGGCAGCGCGCCGTCGCGCGGGCGCTCGCTCGACTTCGCCGCATTCTGCAGCTCATCCCATTGTCCCCGGTCAAAATTCTTCAGCTTCTCGAACGCAAAACCGCGCCGCGCGCCAGGCGCGATATTAAGCGCGATGAGCGCGGCTTCTATAAGGATCGTGCCACTGCCGCACATCGGGTCGAGCAGGGATTCGGATGGCTGCCATCCCGCAAGGCGCAGCAGGCCGGCGGCAAGATTCTCGCGCAGAGGCGCTTCGCCCGTCGCGGTGCGGTAGCCGCGCTTGAACAGCGGATCACCCGAGGTATCGATGTAAAGCGTCAGCTGCGCAGCGGTCAGAAACGCATGGATACGCACGTCAGGCGCCTGCGTGTTCACGTCAGGGCGCCGGCCGGCTTTCGCGCGAAATGCATCGCATACGGCGTCTTTGATTCTAAGCGTCACGAAGTCCAGGCTTTTCAGCGGGCAGCGCAACGCCGCCAGGTTGACGCGTATGGTCTGGTCGACGTCGAACCACTGCGGCCACGGCAGCGCGAGCGTGGCTTTGTAAATGTCGTCTTCGCTTTTGTACGGCGCGCTGCCGACGCGCCACAGAACGCGGCTTGCGACACGGCTCTCGAGATTGACGCGGTAAGCGAGTGCCAGAGGCCCGGCGAAGTGCACGCCGCCGTCGGCGGCTTTGATGCTGTCGGCCGGCAGCGCGGCGAGCTCCTGCGCGAGCATGGCTTCAAGTCCGCGCGGACAGGGAGCGAAAAAGTGTTCCATGATGCAGGCTACCTTGCTTCGCTCATTGTTCTGTTGTCCTTCACGGCGTCTCCAGCGGGTTGCAGCGGGACCAGGACGTCATAGCCGATCAAGTGGCGGCCATTGCGCCGCCGCGACAGTTCGACTATGCGGGCATCGATCACCTGGCCGGCATCGAGTTCCCGCGCGAGAGCTCGATTTTCCTGCCTCGGCACGTAGCCGATTTTTCGTCCATTCCACTCGAGCCGAATGGCATCGACATCGTGGGGGTTGTCGTACTCGCGCACGAGCATCAGCGCGTCACCCGTTTTCATGTCCTTCCACACCATCCGGCCGTCATTGTAGCGGAACCCGGCAAGCGGCGAACTGCGCACCATCAGAAAGGGAATCGCTTCGCCGGCACTTGCGGGAGCGGCGAGCGCGAGCAACAGTACGGCCGGTGTCAGGGAACGGCGCATCCCCTTGCTAACGCGCGAAGCGCGCCGCGGGCCTATTACTTAAGTATTAAAACGGCTTGACGACGACGAGAACGACGATGGCCAGAAGCAGGACGGTCGGCACTTCGTTCAGCCAGCGGTAAAAAACATGGCCATGGCGGTTGCCGTCGTATTTAAAATCAATCATGAGCTTTCCGCAGTAGACGTGGTAGACGAGCAGCGCCGCGACGAGGGCGAGCTTGGCGTGCAGCCAGCCGCCGCTGAAACCGTAACCCAACCACAGCCAGAGGCCGGATGCGAGCGTCAACACGGCGCCTGGCGTCATAATGCCGTAGAACAATTTGCGCTCCATTACTTTGAAGCGCTCTTTGCCGGTATTGTCCGCCGCCATCGCGTGGTAGACGAACAGGCGCGGCAGGTAAAATAATCCGGCGAACCAGGTCACCACGAAAATAATGTGTAATGCTTTCAACCAGAGCATGTGGACTCTTTCATACGCGCTGTGCGCTAGTTTAGCGGCGCTCGCGTCAGCCTGCTGCATTTGGACGAGTGATGCCGGCCGCCTGCGGCGCCTGCACCCTATTTGAGAAGTCTCCTGCGCGTCAATGCGAGCGCGACGTAGAATCCGCCGACCGCAAACACGAACAGCATTGCCGTGTGCAGCGCCCACGTCGCGGGCACCACATCATTCATCAGCGGCCGCACGAGCGCGACCGCGTGCGTCAGCGGCAGCAAGGCCGCAACGTGCTGCAAGGCGGGCGGTAGCTCGCCGGCCGGAAAAAACACGCCGCAGATCATCATCATGGGCGTGATGAAAAGCGTGAAGTAATACATAAAGAAGTCGTAGCTCACCGACAATGCAGTCATGATGAGCCCGAGGCTCGCAAACACGAGCCCCGCCAGGAACATGACCGGCAGCACCCATAGTGCCAGCGCCGATTTGGCAAAGCCGAGCGCGGTTGCCACTAAGAGCACGGCGCTGCCCGCCATGAAACTCTTGCTGGCGGCCCATACGAGCTCGGCGACCATGATGTCGTCGAGCGTGACCGGCGCGTTCATGATCGCATCCCAGGTTTTTTGCACGTGCATGCGCGAAAAGCCGGCATACATCGCTTCGAACGACGCGGCCATCATGGTGCTCGAGCACACCGTGCCGGCGGCAAGAAAGGCGATGTACGAAGTGCCGAACACGTCGGGCAACATGCGCCCGAGGCCGTAGCCGAAGCCGAGCATGTACAGCATGGGGTCGGCCAGATTGCCGAGCACGGACGGAATCGCGAGCTTGCGCCAGACGAGCATATTGCGCCGCCAGACGTGGATGAAGCGCCGGCTCAAAACCGGCGGCGCCCAGATATTCTTCGCCATCAGTCTCTCAGGTCGCGGCCGGTCAGGCGCAGAAACACGTCTTCAAGGTTCGCCTGACGATGCAGGTAGCGCAGCTCCGGCCGCTGTTCGAGATGGTGCAGCAGCGGCTCGACATTGCGCGCATAGCAGAACACAGTCTCGCCGGTCTGCTCGCAGCGCTCGCACAAGGCGGCGCCGGACGCGGCCGCCCAGCTTTCGGCACCGTCGCCGAATACTTCGACGACCTGCGGTTCTATGTGCGCGGCAATCAGCTCGCGCGGCGTGCCGCTGGCCATGATGCGGCCATGGTCCATGATGGCCAGGCGATCGCACAGGCGTTCGGCTTCATCCATGAAGTGGGTCGTCAAAAATACCGTCCTGCCCTGCGCAGCGAGCTGGCGCAGGCGCTGCCAGATGAGATGCCGCGCTTGCGGGTCGAGCCCGGTGGTGGGCTCGTCGAGAAAAATGAGGTCGGGATCATTGACGAGCGCGCGTGCGAGCGTCAGCCGCCGCTTCATGCCGCCGGACAACGCCTTTATGTTGTCGCCGGCGCGATTGGCCAGACCGGCGAATTCCAGCAGGGCAGGTATGCGTGCGTTAATGTCAGCGACGGCCAGGCCGAAATAGCGGCCATAGACCATCAGGTTCTCGCGCACCGTGAAGTCGGGATCGAGATTGTCGATCTGCGGCACTACACCGACGCGTGCGCGCGCTTCACGTGCCGCGCGCGGCACCGGCAGGTCGAACATGCTGATCGTGCCGGCGTCGGGATCGGTGAGGCCCAGGCACAGCCGCAGCGTGGTTGTCTTGCCGGCGCCGTTGGGGCCCAGCAGGCCGAAGCATTCGCCGGGCCGCAGATCGAGATCGATGCCGGCCACGACCTCATGCGCGCCGTAGGATTTGCGCAGAGCATTCACGACCAGATAGCTCATCGGCAATAGCGCGTGACGATTTGCTGCAGGATATGCAGGCGGCCATGAAAGAAATGTTCGCCGCCGGGCACCACGACGACGGGCAGATTCTGCGGACGCGCCCAATCGAGGACTGCCGCCAGCGGCACCACGTCGTCAACTTCGCCGTGGATGACCAGCGTGCCGGCCGCGACGTTTTCCGCCGGGAAACGATTGACCGCGGGCCCGACCAGCACCAACTGGTCGGGCCGGAGTTCTTTTGCCACGCGGGTTTGGACGAAGCTGCCAAAAGAGAACCCCGCGCAGATGAGCGGCAGCGCGCCGAACCTGTCACGCGCGTAGGCGGCGACCGCGATGAGGTCGGCGGTTTCGCCGCGGCCTTCGTCGTGCGTGCCCGTGGTGGCGCCGACGCCGCGGAAATTCGGGCGCAACGCAACATGGCCGAGCGCATAAAACGTGCGCGCGAGCGTGGTCACCACCTTGTTGTCCTTGGTGCCGCCCATCAAAGGATGCGGATGTGCAATCAACGCGATGCCGCGGCGCTCCTCGCCCGGATCGCTGATATCGACTTCGATTTTTCCCGCCGGACCGTCGACGAGCACCGCGTCTGTCTTGGCAGGTCTCAAATCTTCAGGCGTTCGACTGCGCGGCCGTGCTGCAGATGCTCGCTGATGATTTCATCGATGTCTTCGCGGTCGACGTAGGTGTACCAGACCTCTTCGGGGTAGACGACCATCACCGGGCCATCTTTGCAGCGATCGAGGCAGCCCGCCATGTTGATGCGAACGCTGGCCGGACCGGACAGGCCCAGCGCCTTGATTTTGTTCTTGGCGTACTCGCGCATCTCCGTCGCACCGTGATCGTTGCAGCACGCATCGCCGTTGGCGCGTTGATTGCAGCAGAAAAATACGTGGTGGTTGAAATAACTCACTGGATTGCCTTGTCGGAGGCCGGCAGAAAAAAATACTGCCCGCGTGCTGGACCGGTCATTATATAGAACCCGGGTCAGAGTTCGCTGTATTTGCGGGCATTGCCTTTGGCGCGGCGAACGGGATATTTACGCGCGTTAAGGCGGATTTTGCGACGCGCCGCCGCGATCGCATCGATGCCGAGAACATCGGCGAGGCGCGTCAGGTAGAGCAGGACATCCGCAATCTCGTCCGCCACCGCGCGCTTGCGCACGGGATCGAGCGCGGCGCTTTGCGCCGGTGTGAGCCATTGAAAATGCTCGAGGAGTTCGGCCGCTTCGACGCTCAGCGCCATGGCGAGATTCTTGGGCGTGTGAAATTGCTGCCAGTCGCGCGCGTCGGCGAAGCGGCGCAGCGCGATGCGCAGACCGTCGAGGGTGGCGGGTGATCGGATCATGGGTCGGCCTTCGTGATGAGAAGCGGATGAAATTCGATGATTCAGCGCGGCGGCCGGGGCGGACCGGCGTGCGCGAGACCAAGCAGAACCGCCACGGCCGCGACCGGCCAGCACTGCGAGAGGATGCGCACGATGCCGCCGAACGTGGCGAGATGGGTCGCTTGCGCCCCCGCCAATAATGGCGGCACCGCCTGATAAGGGTTGTCGGGCGTGACATTGACGATCGCCGCGCCCGCGAGTACGCACAGTATCGCCAGCGTTGCGCGCGCCGCCGGCGGCAGCCACATCAATAGCGCCATGGCCGCCATGCCCGCGGCAAATCCCGCCGCGACGCCCGGCGTCAGCCATTGCAGCCCGTTGATGGCATGCGCCATGGCGATGGCGGCAATCGATTTGGCGGCGACTGCGAGCACGAGCGTCAAAAGCGTGACGCGCAAAGCGTCGCCGCGTGATCTCGCGAGCAGCGAGATGATGAGTCCCACGGCGGTTATCGCCAGCGCCACCACGGCCGCTTCGGCCAGCAGGTAGGCCTGCGACGAATGCATGAACATGGGCGTGAGGTCGAGTGCATCGCGCACGTTGCCGCTGCCGAACGCGGGCGGCGACGGATAAAATTGAATCACGACCCACAAACCGATCAACATAAGCCCGCAGTCGCCGAGACGACCCGCGCGCACCACCCGCGCGCGCAGCGCCGCCAGCGGATTGTTCCACATCGTAAGCAATAGTGCCGCCAAGGCGCCCAGCGCCGCGCCCGCGCTGTTCGCCAGCAGGTCGACATTCGAAGCGATGCGCGTGGGCAGGAACATCTGCGCGCTTTCGAGCGCAAGGCTGATGCCGGCCGCCAGCACCGTTGCTGAGATCACCGCGACGGCTGCGGCCAGCGGTGGACGCAGCGCGCGGAACAGCATGGCGCCGAGCGGGAGGTAAGCGATGACGTTGAGCGCGATGTCGCTGGCCGTCATGTAGCGCGGCCAAGGCGCAGTCAGAAACCGCAGCACTTCGGCGGGCGGCATGCGCCAGCCGATAAAAGGTTGCAGGCTGGCATACACGATGACCAGTGTGTAAGCTAGCGCGACGTATATCGCGAGAGGCGCCCGGCTCGACGTTTTCATCGCATCAACGCGGCCTTTGCAGCGGTGCCGTACAAGAGAGCATCGCCCACCGGTTCAGAAATTCCCTGGCTCGAGTTCACGCGACATGTCGATATTCTATGATGTTTTCAATGGCGATGCGGACGGCATCTGCGCGCTCCATCAGCTGCGTCTCGCGGATCCGCGCGAAAGCGTACTGACGACAGGCGTCAAACGCGATATCGCGCTGCTCGACCGCGTGGACGCGCAGGCTGGCGATACGGTCACCGTGCTCGATGTCTCGCTCGCGCGCAATGCGGCGGCATTGCAGACGCTGCTCGCGCGCGGCGTGAACTGCCGGTATTTCGATCATCATTTCGCGGGCGAGATTCCTAGCCATCCGCGGCTGCGGTCGTTCATAGATACGGCGCCCGACGTGTGCACTAGCCTGCTGGTTGACCATTACCTCAACGGCAGCCAGCGCGTCTGGGCGGTCGTCGCCGCTTATGGCGACAATCTCGAAGGGGGGGCGCGCCGGGCGGCAGCATCGCTCGCGCTCAACGACTTACAACTCGCACAACTGCGCGAGCTGGGCGAGTGCATCAACTACAATGCTTACGGCGACAGCGTTGACGACCTCAACTACCATCCAGCGGATCTGTATCAGACGATTTCCGGCTACGCCGATCCGTTCAAGTTCATGAGCGACGAACCCGTGCTCGAGGTTCTGCGCGCGGCGCGCGCCGACGATCTGTTCCTCGCGGGTGAGTTAAAGCCCGCGGTATCGACCGCGGGAGGCGAGATATATGTGTTGCCGGATGGCGCCTGGAGCCGGCGCGTGAGTGGAACCTTCGGCAACCAGCTGGCAACGGCCGACCCTGCGCGTGCGCACGCTGTGCTGACCGCGGGCGCCCGCGGGTTCGCGGTCAGTGTGCGCGCACCGATGGGCGCGCCACGCAACGCGGACGTGCTGTGCCGACAGTTCGGTGGCGGCGGCAGGCAGGGCGCGGCGGGCATCGATTTCCTGCCCGACGCGGAGTTCGAGCGCTTTGTCGCGGCTTACGGGCAGACCTTCGGCTAACTTTTTCGCCTGCGGCAGGCACTCCGCCTAATCGGCCTTGATATTGCCGTCGCGGACCACCTTGCCGTACTTTGCATTCTCGGCCTTGATGAATGCGGCGAATTCTTCGGGTGTATTGCTGGTCGGATCGCCGCCCAGTGACATCAGGCGTTCCTTGACGCCGGCATCGGCCGCGACGCGCCTGACGTCGGCTTGGATTTTGGCGATGACGTCAGCGGGCGTGCCGGCGGGCGCAAGAAAGCCGAACCACTGCGTCGATTCGAAGTTGATGCCCGCTTCGTGCAGCGTCGGCGTATCAGGCAGGACGGCGCTGCGTTTTGCCGCGGTGACCGCAAGTCCGCGTACGCGGCCGGACTTGATGTGCGGCACGATAGGCGCCAGGCCGAGAATGGCCGTCGGAATCTGGCCGCCGACGAGGTCGGTCACGGCGGGGGCCGCACCTTTGTACGGCACATGGAGGTAGTTGATGCCGGCGTTGGTCTTGAGCCATTCGCCGGCCAGATGCTGGGTGCTGCCGGTGCCGCTGGAGCCAAACGGCAGCCCGCCGGCGGTCTTCTTCGAGAGCGCGATCAATTCTTTCACCGTCTTCGCCGGCACCGATGCATGCACCACGATGATGTTGGGATAGGTCGCGGCGAGCGAAATGGGCGCCAGATCCTTGAACGGGTCATAGTTCATTTTCGCGTAAAGCGCGGGATTCAACGCAATCTCGGCCGGCGAGCATACGAGCAGGATATAGCCGTCCTTCGGCGAGTGCGCCACCGATTCGGCGCCTATCATTCCGCTCGCGCCGGGCCGGTTGTCGATGACCACGGTCTGGCCCCAGTATTCGCCCAGCTTCTGGCCGTAAGCGCGCGCGGTAATGTCGAGACCGCCGCCGGCTGGAAACGGGACGATCAAGCGCACCGGTTTTGCGGGATATGATTGGGCGTGTGCGACGCCGGCGCTGAAAACTATAAGAGCGGCATACCAGTACTTGCGCGGCAGCATGGCATCTCCGGAATCGATGTTTACCGATACTAAACGAAAATCAGCCCGCCGGTCAGGCGCCAGCCGGCAGACGCGCCTGTGCGAGGACGTCCATCTCGATCGTTGCGAACGCGCTCAGCCACAGCGCTGCATCGTAAGCGTCCATCCATTCGCCGCGCCATGCCCACGCCACGACCAGCACTGCCAATCCGGTGTACAGCGTGAAAGCGCAAATACAAAACCAGCTGCGATGACGCGCGACGCTGGCGGGCCGGCGCACTTCGGTTTCAAGCAGGAGGACGACAGTTATCCACAACGCCGTATTTATCGCGTCGAGAGTGTCCTTCTCCACGAGGTAACCGATGCCGGCGGCACAGACGCCGATCGCGGCAATCACTCTCGCAATACGCATCGCCGCTGCGGCGCGTGGGGTAAACAGGCGGGAAGAGAAACCGGTTTCGAGCATGAACAGCATCAGCAGCAGCAACCACGCCAGTGCGTCGAGGCCTTTGCTCGGTGTGCCCGCGGAGAGGTAATACACGGTATTGCAGACCAGCAGAGCGACGACGGCGATTCTGAATGCGCGGTATACGAACGATGCCCGCCGGGCTGCCTTCACCAGATGGCGTGTGCTGGCAGCACCGTCAGTGCGACGCCGGGCCGCGCGCGGGCCGCGCTATTTTTTGCCGGATAACGTGCGGCGCTAGCGAGCCGCCTATCATGCCGAAGAGGGCCGCAAAAACCCCCGCGAGCTGCGGCGGGCAGGCGGCGGTTGGCGCCAGTATCTCCAGCGAAATCCATGTCGCGAGGCCTGACACGATGGCGGCGAGCGCGCCCTGCTGATTCGCGCGTTTCCAGTAAAGTCCGAACGCCAGCGGCACGAATGCAGACACCAGCGTCACCTTGTAGGCGTTCTCGACCATCTTGTAGATGGAAAGCTCCGAATTGAGCGCGAACAGCGTGACCAGCACCGTGAAGCACAGCACGACGATGCGCATCAGCCGCAGCAACTGCTTGTCGCTCAAATGCCTGAAGGTCGGCCGCAGGATATTTTCGGTAAACGTCACCGACGGAGCGAGCAGCGTGGCGCTTGCGCAACTCTTGATCGCCGATAACAGCGCCCCGAAGAACATGATCTGCGCGAAGATCGGCGCGTGATTCAAGATCAGATTGGGCAGTATCAACTGAGACTGCTTGTCGCCGTCGATCAATTTCTGCACCAGTTGCGGATCGATCAGGGTTGCGGAGTAAGCGAGAAACATCGGAATAAAGGCGAAACAGAAATAGATGCAGCCGCCGATGATCGCGGCGCGGCCCGCGGTGCGTTCATCTTTCGACGAGGCGACACGCTGGAACACGTCCTGCTGCGGGATCGAGCCGAGCATCATGGTGACGCCCGCGGCAGCGAAGCCAAGCACCCCGGCCAGAGATGCGTCGGGCCAGAACGAAGAGAATTTGCCGGCGTTCGCGGCATGCTCGACCACCACCGAGACTCCGCCGGCGAGCTGACTGACGTCCCAGCCGATGTAGAGCATGCCGATGACGATAATGATCATCTGCAGAAAATCGGTAACGGCGACCGCCCACATGCCGCCCCACATGGTGTAAATGAGCACGGTCGACGCGCCGACTACCATGCCGGTCGCCTGCGACATCGCGCCTTCGGACACGACGTGAAATACGAGCCCCAGCGCGGAAATCTGCGCGGCGACCCAGCCCAGGTAAGACATCACGATGCACAGTGTGGTCAACGTTTCGACCGCGCGGCCGTACTTGTTTCGATAGAAGTCGCCTATCGTCAGCAGCTGCATCCGGTACAGCGGGCGCGCGAAGAACAAGCCGACGAGGATCAGGCACAGGCTGGAGCCGAATGGATCGGCAATTACGCCGCCCATGCCTTCGCGCAGAAAAGTCGCCGGTATGCCGAGTACGGTTTCCGAGCCGAACCACGTGGCGAACACCGTGGCGATGACGATATACAGCGGCAGGCTGCGCCCTGCCACCGCGTAGTCGGCTGAAGTCTTGACGCGCCGCGCCGCCCACAGACCGATGCCGACTGAGATGAGCCAATAGATGATTACGAACCAGAGCAGCATGTCAACGGCGCGCGGGCGGCATGCAAGAACGATGAGGCATTATACGACGCGACACAGCAGCGTCCAGCCGCCGGCCGCCGCTTAGAGCATCAGGTAAAACAGCAGGCCGGCAATGGCGGCGAGCGCGACTGTCATTCCGGCCAGCAGTGCATTCTGCCGCCGCGCTTCCGTGGCCAGGCGCTGCAGCGTCAGTTGCAGCCGATCCGCGCCTTCGTTGCGCAGGAAGCGCTCGACCAGCCGCGGCAGCTGCGGCAGCAGCGTATTCCAGTACGGGGCTTCGGCACGAATTTGCTCAACGAGACCGCGCCAGCCGATTTGTGCCGACATCCAGCGCTCGAGATAAGGCTTGGCCGTCACCCACAGATCCAGCTCGGGATCGAGCTGGCGGCCGAGACCTTCTATCGTCAGCAGCGTCTTCTGCAGCATGACGAGCTGCGGCTGGACTTGCATGTTAAAACGCCGCGCTGTCTGGAACAGGCGCAGCAGCACGCGTCCGAATGAAATGTCCTTCAGCGGCCGCGAGAATATCGGCTCGCAGACCGCGCGGATGGCGGTCTCGAAATCGTCGACACGCGTGGCGCGCGGCACCCAGCCCGATTCGATATGCATCTCGGCGACACGCCGGTAGTCGCGACGGAAGAACGCGAGAAAATTCTGCGCGAGGTAGTATTTGTCCACCGCCGTCAGCGTGCCCATGATGCCGAAATCGAGCGCTATGTACTGGCCGTTCGCGGCCACCAGTATGTTCCCGGGATGCATGTCGGCGTGAAAAAAACCATCGCGGAATACTTGCGTGAAAAAAATCTCGACGCCCGCGCGCGACAGTTTTTTGAGATCGACGCCCTGCACGCGCAACGCCGCGACATGCGATATCGGCGTGCCGTGCATGCGCTGCATCACCATGACTTCGCTGGCGCAGTAGTCCCAGTAGATTTCAGGCACCAGCAGCAGCGGCGAATTCGTGAAATTGCGGCGCAGCTGGCTTGCGTTGGCCGCCTCGCGCATGAGGTCGAGCTCGTCGTCCAGATGCTTGGCGAATTCCGCGACGACCTCGTGCGGCCGCAGCCGCTTGCCGTCGGCCCAGAGCAACTCGACAAGGCCCGCGGCGGCGTCGAGCAGCGCAATGTCATTGCGGATGATTTCCGGAATATTCGGCCGCAGTATCTTGACGGCGACTTCGCGCCCGTCGTGCAGCCGGGCGAAGTGCACCTGTGCTACCGAGGCGCTGGCGACGGCAACCGGGTCGAACTCGCGAAAGACCTGCGCCCACGGCTTGCCGTACGCGCGCTCTAGCGCAGCCAGGGCCAGCTCGGGCGCGAATGGCGGCACCTGGTCCTGCAGCCGCGCGAGCTCGTCGGCGATGTCCGCGGGCAACAGGTCACGGCGCGTGGATAGCAACTGGCCGAACTTGACGAATATGGGGCCCAGCGCTTCGAGTGCGAGCCGCAGCCGCGCGGCGCGCGGCGCGTCCAGCCGGCGCCAGAACAAGAGCCGCCGGACGAGTCCGCGTACGCCGCGTACGCGTTCGTGACCAAGGACGAATTCATCGAGTCCGTAACGCAGGCTGACGGCGATGATCTTGAAAAGGCGGAACGAACGCATCGGCGGATTGTAACCGCCGCGGAACAGCCGGGCGAGCGCGCGCCGGAAACTCAACGCCCTTGTACTACCGATGCGCCGGCGTCTGCACGTGTTGGGCGAATTGCCCGATACGTTTTTCAAGGCGCGCGACGTCGTCGCGCAGGGTATCGACCGCCCGCACGAAACGCTCGACGTCGCTTTTGGCGGCGATCAGCGGGCGCTCGTCGATCCAGTATGCGGCGGTGGCGCGCGCGAAGCCGGCCGCCGCTTCGCGTTGCCAGCGTTTTAGTTCGCCGGCGGTGGCGACCATGCGGTGCGCGGCGATGTCGCCAAACACGCGGCTCAGGTCTTCTTCGACATCCCAGCGCAGATTTTGCGCAATGTAGAGAATTTCGCGTGCGAGCGACGCATCGCCGGTGGTCGCGACCTGCTGCCAGGCAGTCGCGTCACCCGCGAGCGTGCGCATAGCGATTCCCGGCGTCAGAGTGAATGTGGCAGCCGGCGCGGCAGTCGCCGGCGCTTCCGCGACCTCACCGGACTCCAGAATAGCGAGAGCGACGCTGAAAGGCGCTACTTCAAAGCGCGCGACCTGGCCGGCGTACGGCTGCAAACGTTCACGCGCCCACGATGCGCGCTTAAGGAGATGGTTCAGCGCGGCCGCGGTTGGCCTGAGCCTGAACCCCGTGGCTCGCACCTGGTCATCGGCCGGCGCGGACATGCCGCGCGCTCAATTCTGCTGAATGCCGCTGATCAGCCAGCCGCTGCTGTTGTCGAGCGGCTTCTCGAGATGCCAGATTTCGCTGAACGGCGCAGCGGCCGTATCGCCATCCTCGCGGATCATGCCGCTGAAGTTGACGCTCGCAACATAGACATTGCCTTCCGTCACGACTTCGACCACTTCCGCGTCGAGCGTCACGACATCGGTCTTCTGCGGCGCAGTGCCGCGCGCCTTGATGTCACGCTCGATCTGCACGTACATTTCTGGCGTCATGAAATCGCGCATTGTAGACAGGTCCGCATTGTCGTTCGCATCCTGCAGCCGCGTGAAATTCAGTTTTGCGTGGTGAGTGAATTGCGCGACGTCGAAACCCGGCGGAAAGCGGTTGGGTGCCGGCGCAGCGGGCGCGCCACCGCCGAAACCAGTCGAAAAGTCCGGCCGCGCGCCGGGCGTGCCGGCATTCGCTGCATACTCGAGCGGTGCGCCTTGTGGTCTTGACCGTAGCATGCGCAGGGCGAACACCACTGCCGCAGCGAGGGCGAGCATCAGCAATATGCTGGTGAATGCGCCGCCCGGACCGTTGCCCATGAACATCGATGCGAGGCCGGCGCCGATCGCGAGCCCCGCCAAAGGCCCGAGCCAGCGGCTCATGCCGGAAGGTTGCGGTGCCGGCGTGCCCGGCGCAGCGGCGGGGGCCTGCTGCTGCAGCGGCGGCTTGACCGCCGGCTGTGTGATGGTGCGTTGCCTGCCGATGCTGGAGCCGCCGCCCAGCCGCTTGGCCTCGGCGTCTGCTGCGAACAGTCCTACGCTCAACACGGTTGCGAGAATCGCCGTCCATTTGATCTTCATTTTTCCTCCAGGGGACAGACTATTGCGGGGCATCATACTACCAATGTCAGACGGTCTAACGGATATTGCGTCTCGTAATGAATTCGCGCGGTTAGCGCCGTATCACGGCTGGGCCGGGGTGATTGCGGCCAGCTCGAACACGTTCCAATCGCCGCGAAACCAGGGGCAGCCGCCGCGGCCGCAGCGGCTCGTGTCCTGCCATTCGGATTGGGTTTCGCTTTTCGCGGGACGGCCGAGCGCCGGCGCGTACCATTCGACGTCAAGAATGCGCGTTTCGCGCAAGAAGCCGTCCCAATCGCCGGCGTATGTGCGACGCACGATTTTGATGGTGTCGAAAGTGCCGGCAGGCACCGTAATGCGTTCTTTGCCGACGACTTCGCCGTCGACACGCACGCTGCTGCGCTGGCCGGTCGCTGGCTCGATCGCATCGACCCGCGCGGACCATGAGCCGCTGCTATCGCCCGCGGGCGCATAAACCGGCAGCGGCGTCCTGAATTCCAATTCGCGCAGGCGATCGTGACTGGCGAGCGGGTGGCGCAGCCAGTTGCCGTCTCTGGTATAAATCTCGGTGCGCGCCCCGCCGGTGCCCGGCGTGTCGGTTGTGACCGTCATCTCGACGCGATCGGCCTCGGCGTTGGCGATCCGGTAGCTTATATTTCCCCGCAGCTCGCTGTTATAGCCGTTTGAAATCCGATAAATGAAAGCGTCGCCGGTTGCCGCAGACGCGGAGCCGGCAGCCAGCACCGCCGCGAAAACCAGCGCACATAGCTTAAGCATCACGATCTCCTGCTGAATGAGCTGCCGGCACCGCGCTCTATAGCCGGTAACCGCGATGCAGCGCGACGACTCCGGCGCTCAGATTGAAGTATTCGACCCGTTCGAGCCCGGCTTGTTCCATCAGCGTCTTCAATTGTTCCTGGTCCGGATGCACGCGGATGGACTCCGCGAGATAGCGGTAGCTGGCGCTGTCATTAGCCACGAGCTTGCCGAGCAGCGGCAATACCTTCAGCGAATAGACATCGTAGAGCGGCTGCAGGGGTTGCCAGACGCGCGAAAATTCGAGGACGAGCAGACGGCCGCCGGGTTTCAGTACGCGGCGCATTTCGGCCAGCGCACAATCCTTGCGCGTCATGTTGCGCAGCCCGAAGGCCACGCTGACGCAATCGAAATGCGCGTCCGGGAAAGGCAAATGTTCCGCGTCGCATTGAACGGCGGCCGCGGCGACTCCGGCGTCGAGCATGCGATCGCGCCCGCGCGTCAGCATTGCGGGATTGATGTCGGTCAGCACGACCTCACCGCTGCTGCCGGTGCGGCGCGCGAATTGGACCGCAAGATCGGCAGTGCCGCCCGCCACGTCGAGCACGCGCTGACCGGGCCGCACGCCGCTTTGCTCTACCGTAAAGCGTTTCCATACGCGATGCAGTCCGGCCGACATCAGGTCGTTCATCAAATCGTAGCGTGAAGCGACGGAATCGAACACGTCCGCGACGCGGTGCGCCTTGTCGTCCTCAGGGACTTTTTCAAACCCGAAGTCGGTGGTCTTCATCGGTATGAGATTAGCGCGAAAGCGGTGCGGCTATGCGCGCTGTTTTATTGCGGGGTTTTTTCGCGGCTGGCGCCGGCTTCTTCAAGCCGGCGCAGGTAATGCGCCCACATCTCCTGCTGACGGCGGCCGTAATCGTAAAGCAGGTCCCACGAATAGATGCCGGTATCGTGGCCATCGGAAAAATACAATTGCACGGCATAGGTGCCCACCGGCTCAATGCGCGAAATGCCGACATCTTTTTTGCCGGTTTGAAGCACCTCCTGGCCAGGACCATGACCGCGCACTTCGGCGGACGGTGAGTGTACGCGCAGGAATTCGCAGGGAAGGGCGAACGTTTCGCCATCGGCGTAGGTAATTTCGAGCACGCGCGATTTCTGATGCAGCTTGATTTCCGCCGGCGTCGGCGTGCTGGTGGCGGATGCGGCCATTGGTGTCGTGCGCTCAGGGACGATTGCGGGATCAGCATGATAGCCGACTTGGAGGATCGGCAATATGTACGGCGCGAGTGCCCGTCCGGCGGGCCCCGTCAACTCAGACCAGCGTTACCGTGCAGCGATCAAAATCGCTGCCTTTCTCGATCACGTTGACGAGCTTGGCCACCTGTTTCTGTTCGCCGAATAGCTCTACGAAGCGTCCGGCCTGATACCAGCCGGTGGGAAGTATCAGCGTAGCGGGCGTGGCGGGCACGGCCATCTCGGGCAACAGCAGCGCGCGCTCGTAGCCGTTGATGCCGGAGGGCGCGTGGAAATTTGCCGGCTTGGCGACGACTGCGCGCGCAATACCGGGAAACAGGCGCACGCCGACGTACAGGTCGTCGTTTTCCTCGACGCGCAGCCATTGCACGAGGCCTAGATAAAAGAGCTTGCTGCTGCCGCGGCGCACCGCGACCAGCTGGTTGTGGCCGATGCGCAACTCGGCATCGGGTTCGCGCAGCATGCACATGAAGCCCGAATTGCTCTGGTTGACGAGCTCCCAGGATTCCACCGCGGCGCTCTGGCTCGAGATCAGCGCGCGTTCCGTGCGTTCGCTGATGTGGCCGAACAAATGCATATCGTGCTCTTCCTGCCGCGATAGCGCTGCGTTCGGCGTGCGAAACGAGCGGCCGCTGATGAAGTAATGCGCCGCGTGCACGCCCAAACACACCTGGGCCTTTTCCTCGATCATGTTGCGCTGCTCGCCGCGGCCGGTGCCGGCGCGGCACCATTGAATGTACAGCAGCATCAAGAGATTTTCGCAGCCCGGCTGGCGCGCATCCTCGCCGAGGCCCAGCATGGCCGGCGTCTGGCCCTGCTTGAGAAGCGTGATTGTCTGCCGCAGTGTGCGGCCGACTTGTTCGAAGTCGAGATGACGCAAAGTCGCGACCGGCTCGCTCTCCTCGGTGAATTTCGGCCCCGCGCTGCCGGCCAGATCGACGCTCAGCGGCGGTATCGCGGATTGCGCCAACGGCTGTGCGGAGAGATTTACCAGAGCCGACCACTTCTCGGTCCAGCGCGCGAGAAATTCCATCTGACGGCCGGACAGCGCAAAGGGATTGGCAAGTTCGGAGAGCAGCGCCTGCGTATAAGCGGCAGAGCAGCTTGAGTCAGCTTCCTGACGGCTGAATATGTCGGCGACCGCGACATGCGCAAAGCCGCTTTGCTCGGCGAACACATAAAGCCGGTGCAGGTTTTGCCAGAGCGGGGCCGGTACCTGGCGATAAATGCGGTAGTGCTCGAACATGATGTTTGCGGCGTAGCGCAGACCACGCATGACGATCAGCGGGCCGTGACTGCGCAACCCGGGATCGCCGCGCACGTGGGCGTCGCGGCAGGCGCCGTAGCCGTCGCTGAACCCCTGCCACAGATCGATCGCGCGCCCCCACAATACAGCTTCGTTGCTGTCGAGCGGCAACGGTTTGGCGGTGTACTTGCGCGCCAACTCGCCTTGCACGTAAGAGGCCGGTTCGCGCAATGTTTCCAGGATGCGCAGCAAGTCCCCTGGCACTATCGCAGCGTCGCGCACTACCAGCGCAAGCTGCTCCGTCAACGAGCGTTGGGCGGCCTGCAGATTGGTCAGCGGCAGCGACTCGATCCAGCGCTTGCAACCGGCGCTGTCCGTAAATTGCAATTGTGTCGCGTGCAGCGACGTCGCTTGATTCACCATCTGTGCTCCGCCTTCAGTAACTGTTCATTACGGACGCAACCGCTTCACATGCGACTGAATTTCCCGAGTCACGCCGCTCGCAAACCTGCCAGCCGAGGGCACAATAGCCGACAGCGACGGCGCATGTATGTGATGAAGGTCACGACTTAACACAATCTTACATAAAGGGCGGAAATATTTCACGTTCAGGGGTTTAGAACGGGTTCTGACAGTAAGTTCAAAAGTTCGGAGGCGAGCGCTTCGCGTAGTCGCGACAGGCTTTCCTGATTCGCGAAATCGCGCGTTGCCCGCTGTTTTTCACCCCAAACGGGCTGCGGAAAATGCGCGTCGTCTCGCTCGCGTGCGATGACGTGCCAATGCACGTGCGGCGTCATGTTGCCGAAGCTGGCGAGATTAATCTTGTGCGGCTTGATTACATTGCGCACGGCCTGTTCGACGGCGAGCACCACGCGCATGCAGTGTTGCCGATCGCCCGTGATCAGGTCGGTCATCTCCTTGACATGCGCATTCCAGATTACACGGCAGAACCCGGCGTAATCGGGATCGGCGACCAGTACAACGCGGCAGCGGTCATCGCTCCACAGAGGGGCGTTGCCGGTTTGCGCGCACAATTCGCAGTCGCTGACAGTCAGCATCATTTTGGAGGTGACTCAAACATGGATCGAACCCGGCGAAGTTTAACGCAAACGTGCGTGCGGATTTCACGCCGCCGGCAATGCGGGGCATAAACTTCCGCAGTCATATACTCCAAGCGCGAAAATACTGCAAAATGTCCAGCGCGCATCACGGACGCGCCCGGGGGCGCATCCGCAAAACGACCTTATCATTCGATGTGCCAACAAAAGGATTTGGAAAAATGGTGACCCAGGGTGGCGGACCGGCCGGTGCTTAACCCCTTTGGAGACATCCCGCTTTTCAAAGTGGCCCTGCCGCCGCGCGCGACGCTGATGCCGCGCCTCGAAGAGGTGCTCTACAGCGGGCAAATCTCGGAAGGCGCGCCGGTGGTCGAATTCGAGCGCCGGTTCGGCGCGCAAATTGGCGCGCCCCACGTCCTGTCTTTTTATTCCGGCACCGCGGCGTTGCATGCGGCGGTCGTACTAGCGGGCGTAAAACCCGGTGATGACGTGCTGTCCACCGCGATGACCGCCGAGCCGACCAATATGGCGATCCGTCATGCGGGCGCGAATATCGTGTGGGCCGATGTCGATCCGGCCAATGGCAACCTCGCTCCTGAATCGATCGCGCAGAAAATTACCGCGCGCACGCGCGCGATCATGGTCGTCCACTACGGCGGCATTCCGGCGCCGCTGGCGCGCATACGCGAAGTCGCTCGCACACACGGCGTGCCGGTCATCGAAGACGCTGCGCACGCGCTCGGCGCGCGCTACGAGGGCAAGCCGCTCGGCAGCCATTCCGAGTTCGTCATGTTCTCGCTGCAGGCCATCAAGCATCTCACCACTGTGGACGGCGGCATGCTTGCATGCAATACCACGGCGAACGCCGATGCACTGCTCGCTGCGGGCCGCAAGTTCCGCTGGTTTGGCATCGACCGCGCCGCGCCGCGCACCGAGGTCGACGTGACCAGCGTGGGATACAAGTACCATATGAACAACGTCGCGGCGACCATCGGTCTCGCGCAATTGGAGCACATCAACACCGTGATCGACCGCCACGTGGCGAACGGTCGCTATTTCGATCGCGCGCTGCAAGGCATTGCGGGCCTGCGGCTTTGCCGCTGGGACAGCCGGGCCGAACCTTCCTACTGGTTCTACACGGTGCTCGTCGACGAACGCGAGCGTTTCGCGCGTCATCTTGCCGCGCACGGCATCGCGAGTTCGCAGGCGCACAAACGCAACGACTTGCATAGCGTGTTCGCCGCGAGCCGCTGCGAGCTGCCCGGGCTGGATGCGTTTTACTCGCACATGTTGCACATCCCCTGTGGCTGGTGGGTCGACGACGCGCGGCGCGAGTACATTGCCGATGTCATCCGGCGCGGCTGGTAGCACGCGGCAGATGGCGCAGATAACCGTTCCGCTGTTTCGCGTATACATGCCGGAGGCCGCGCATGCCGCGCTGAAACCGGTATTGGAAAGCGGCCGTCTCGCTACCGGGCCGCAGGTCGCGATTTTCGAATCCAGGCTGGCCGCATGGCTGAACGCGCCGCGCGCGGTCGCCGTCAACGATGCATCAGGCGGTCTGACGCTGGCGCTGTATCTGGCCGGCGTCAGGCCCGGCGACGAAGTGATAACGTCGCCGCTCGCGTGTTCGGCCACGCTCATGCCGATAGCGAATTTGTTCGCACGGCCGGTGTGGTGCGATGTCGATCCGGAGACCGGCATGCCCGATGCCGCGAAAATCGCCGGGCTCGTCACCAGGAGGACGCGCGCCGTGTTGCTCTACCACTGGTCCGGCAACGTGGCCGATGTCGGCCCGATCGCCGCAACCGCGCAACAGCACGGCATAAAACTCGTGCAGGACGCGAGTGAAGCGTTCGGCGCTGAATATAGGGGCCGGCGGCTGGGTCATGAAGCGGACTTTACGGTGTATTCTTTTTACGCGACCAAACATGTCAACTGCGGCGGGGAGGGCGGCGCGCTGCTGGCAGCCAATCCGGCCGACACGGAGAAAGCTTCGCATCTGCGCCGCTTCGGCATCGACTACGCTTTGCTGCGCCTGCCGGATGGCGACCTCAATCCGCAATTCGACATTCCGCTGGCGGGATTCAATTTTCCAATGAATGAAGTTGCCGCGGCGCTGGGGATCGAGGGACTGCGCCATGCCGACAACGTAGTGGCGCGCCATCGCGCCAACGGAAAGTATTACGAATCAGCGCTCGGCGGCGTGCGCGGTCTGCGCCAGCTCAGGCAGCAGCCGGACACTGTCGCGGGCTACTGGACTTATTCGCTGCGCGCAGAGCGGCGCGACGAATTACTGCGCAAACTCGCGGCCCACGGCATAGGTGCACAGCGGCTGCACCTGCTGAATGACGGCTATGGCTGTTTCGGCGCGACACGGCAGGAATTGCCGGGCGTGGCGGAATTCGACGCCGCGAATCTGAGCATTCCCTGCGGATGGTGGGTTGGTGCCGCCGAGCGCGAGCGCATAGTCGATTGCATACGGGCGGGTTGGTAGGGTGAACAGCAGTGCGCGCATAGCCGCGCCGGCGGATCTCGCGCGGCTCGTGCCGGCGCTGGATCAGGAGTTTGTGTTCGGCAAGGGACGCCAGATCTCGCTGGCGCAGCGGTTTCCCGGGGTTTACTGTGCCGAAAATGCAGACTATATATTCGTCAACGGCGCCAGCGAGATCGACTCGGCGCTCGTTTGCAAAAAGTTCGACCTGGCGCATGACGGCGGACACTGGTGCGGCGCGATGATCGGTGCGGTGTACACGCGTGCGCAAAATCGCCGCGCGGGATTGGCGGGGAACCTCCTCGCGTTTGCAGCGCGAACGCTCGCTGAGCGTGCGGTCGATTTCGCGGTGTTGTGGACCGGCCGGCCGGCGTTCTATGCAGCGCAGGGCTGGCAGTCGGCCGACAACGGAGTGCTGGGCGAGGACAACAGTGCCGGTGCCGGCGGCGACATTGATGCAGAGGTGACGAGCGTCCCGGCGCATTCGATCGATGCAGGGCGTGTCGAGCGCATCCGGCTGAATTCGCGCGGGGGCATTGCTGCGCGCAGTGATGCTGACTACCGCCGTTTGCCGTTGCCCGCGGAAGCCGTGGAACTTCTGTTGTGGGAAGCGGGCGGCGAACGCGCGGCTTATGCGTTGCTCGGCAGTCACGCCGAGACGGGTATCCTGTATGAAATGACCGGCCATCCCGATGGTTTTTCGCCCCTGTGGCGCGCTGTGCGGCGCGGCCGCGCGCGCCTGCTCGTCAACGACGAAAACGGCAGTCCTTCGCAGCGCTGGCTGGCGCAACACGCCGGCTTGTCATGGCAGCCGAAACCGCTCGCGATGTGGCTGCCGCTGTCGGCGCGGATCGACATGGCGCGGATGGCGCGTTGGTATATTCCGTATTTCGACCGGATCTGAACATCTGCGATGAGAGAATTCATTCTGCGAAATATCAAGGCCGACGCGCTGGCTGCATACGTGGCGCGCCAGCTCGGTATGTTCTTTCCGGACGGGCAGACGTTTTCGGCGGACGCTCTGCAGCCTTTCATGAAGGACGCATTGGCGCGCACCCGCGCCTGCTTCTCGGGCATAGAAAAAAAGAAATTCCGCGACGGCGATCGCATCCTGTTCAACTACCTGCATCCCGACCACTATGCGATGTTTCTCTATTTGCTGGCGAATACCGTGTCACGCGCCGACAGCGGCGATCCGCTGGCGTTCCGGCTGTTCTATCTGAACAAAGTGCTGCATGGGCTTGACGTCTATCACGACACCGAATTGCCGGAAGTGTTTCAGTTCATGCATCCGCTGGGCACCGTATTGGGCCATGCCAAATACGGCAACTTTTTCTGCGTGTATCAGGGCTGCTCGGTAGGCAGCGACGAGGAGCCCACCTATCCGGAAATCGGCGACCACGTCGTGCTGTATGCCGGGGCGGCGGTGATCGGGCGCTCACGCGTCGGCAACAACGTGGTGCTGGGCGCCAAGTCGCTGATACTCAATTGCGACATTCCGGACAACAAGGTAGTCATGGCGGGTTACCAGCGGCTCAATATCCGCGACAATCCGAAGCACGTGCTTGAGCGCCGTTTCCGCTAGACGGCCGCTGCCGCGGCAAACGTCGCGCGCTCGAAGTTGATCCCCTTGTCGAGCAGTGCCGTTAGCCTGGCGGGCTTGGCAGCGTCGATGTAAATGTCGACCGCGCGATTCGGCTGGTACGCAGCAGGCGCAAGAATGAGCGAAGCGGGAATCTTGCGCGCGGCATCTTCGGGCATCAACAGTGCGCGATCATACTTCTTGCCGTCGGGCGTCACCGCGCCTGCCAGGCGAACAGCGACGGGCTGCGGCACGCCGGGAATAACGCGCAATCCCACCGATACGGCCCCGCTGTCGTCCACACTCAGGCGTTGCACGATGCCGAGATAGAAAGTCCGGCCGGTGGCCGTACGGAGCCCCAGCAACTGGTTGTGGTTCAAGCGCGTGACCGCCGCGGGATCGCGGCACATGCCCAGAAAGCCCGACGCGCTGTGGTTGATGATTTGCCAGGTCTCGAGCGCGCCGCTGCGCATCGATAGCAGGGCTTTTTCGGTGCGCTCGCTGACGTGGCCGAACATTTGCATATCGTCTTCTTCGCGCTTGGTAAGCAATGTTCCCGGTTGCCGGAACGCGCGTCCGCTCAGGTGGTAGTGCATCGCCGCGATGGTCAGCGAGACGAGAACTTTGAGCGATGACGGACTGCGCTCTTCGCCGCGGCCCTTGTCCGCGTCGCACCATTGCCGGTTGAGCAGCAGCAAAAGACTTTCGCAGGCTGGCTGACGCAGCTCCGCGCCTAACGCAAGTTCAGCAGGCGTTTTCCCGCTGCGCAAGTCCGCGATCAACTGTGCGAGCACGCCACCGAGTTTGTGCACGTCCAGAAAACGCACGTTGGCGGTTACTTTCAAGTCGGCCGTGGCGCGCGCGCCGGCGCCGCTGCCGAGCACGACCGCCAGCGCATAGGCCGGCTTGGCTGCGTCGGTGCCCGGCACGAGCGCCGTCAGTGCGGCCCACTGCTTAAGCCAGCGTTCCACGGTGGTCATCTGCGCGGGCGTGAGCGCATCGGGCGTCGCCAGCTGCGCCAGCAGCGCGTGCATGTACGTGGAAGTGCAAGTTGGATTCGGCGCATCCGAATTGAGGATGTCGCTTACCGCTGTGTCGGTTACGCCATAGGCCTCAGCGGCGGCGTAGAGCTTATGGCATTGCTGCCACAGCGTCGTCGGCACGACGCGATAGACGCGGTTGTAGTCATGCATCGCGTGACCGATGCAGCGCAGCGCGCGCTGATGGATGAGCGCAACGTGCATGAGGCCGGCATCGACACATGTTTGATAGCCATGCGCCAGCGTGAGCCACAGCGCGATATTGTCATTCCAGATCGCGGCGGCCGGCGCGTCGAGGGGCACGGGCTGATTGACCAGGCGCTTCGCGCGTTCCGCCTGCACGAATGCCACGGGCTCGCGCAGCAGTTCCAGAATCTGCAGGCGGTCGCCAGGCGCCACGGCCGACCCGCTCAGCAGCTTCGTCTGCGCGAGTATTGCAGCGTGCGCCTGCTGCGAATTGGTCAAAGGCAGCGCGGCAAGCCATTCCTGGCAGTTTTTTACCGAGATTAATTTAAGAGCGTCGTCCATGCTTAACCTGGCGGGGGAATGTTGCGAATATCATAGCGCAGGATTTGACGGGCGCCCGCGCAGTCTGTAGCGCCTTAGGGGTTTGTTGAAATTCAAAGTGTGGTGGCAAATACAATTGGATCTCGGGGTGTTTTAGCACTCCGCTTAAGAAATAATCGCTTATAGGCCGTTCTACGAGGCCGACATTTGCGTGCCTACTCACTTCCGATCGAAATGAATCGAATTTCAACAAACCC